>DASPSI010000094.1:0-39907 GCA_035624015.1 Methylocystis sp. | reverse complement strand
AGCCACGGCCCACACAGGCCCAACTCTCCACATATAGGGACGACAAAACAACCCGACAACCGTCAGGCCCTCACGCCCAGCCAAAATGCGAAGAAACGACCTCACACGCTGCCTCACAACAGCGCCGCCGTCGATGGATGGCTTATAAGTCTAGTTCGGGCCCGCTGTCAACTCTCCGTCAAAAAAGATTCGCTCTTTTTTCAAGGCGCCATTTTTGATTGTTTTCGAGGGCCCTAAAGCAAGCGCGGAGGACACGCCGCATTTGGGCCATAAAGGACTGGCTCCGTTATAGGCTGCTTCGCTTGCGGCGCGCGATCACGAGCGCCGGGCGCGACCAAAACGTCCAGGGGCCTAAGAATCCATGCCAATCAGAAAGCGCGCCGCTCTTCCATGACGGCGCTCACCCATGGCGGCTTCTCTCCCCGCGCGATTGACGTCGCCTGGTCGGAGATCGGCGACGAGCCGGCGATCGAAGCCGACGGCAAGCGGCACTCTCCCGACGATCGCGCGCGCGTATCGATCCGTTGGCTGCTCGGAACGACCTTGACCGGGTTTACCGGCGCGATGCTCATTAGCGCCGCCGCTTATACCGCGCTCGACCAGCAAACGCGCTTCGCCGAAGCGCCGACGCGCGCGCAGGTCGTCCGCCACGACGATCGCGACAGCCAGATCGTGGCGCCGAAAAAAGGCGATCGGCTGATGCGCGCCGTGGACGTCATCGCGGCGAAGCAGACTTTTCGCACCGCCACCACGGCGAAATCGGGCGACAAGGAGGTGGTGCGGACCAAGGTTTTCACCCATGTCGCGACGACGCTTACGCTGTCGCCGACGAGTTTCGCCGACGAGGTGCCGCAATTCAACCCCCTAAAGCTTATCGGCGACCCGCATTACAACACGGACAATCTATCCGAGTCCGACATCGCTCCGGATCAGGCCGAGGTCTCGTTCGTCACGCGCGACTTCAACGGGGCGTCGGTCGATGGGCAATCAGCCGAACTGACCGCGGATCAGGCGCAGGCTCAGGTGATCGAAGCGTCGAAATCCACGCTGACCGCCAGCGGCAAATCGACGCTGCCGCTGCCGGGACAGCTGTTGCTGTCGCGCACAGTGCGACCGACAAGCGACGCGCTGCCAACGAGCTACGCCTCCGTGAGCGAGCCGACCATATTGTCGGCGCCCTTTTCCCAGATCGAAGTGCGCATGGCGCCGGTCAATGTGACCGTTGCGCCGCGCGTGACCATGCAGCCGACGCAAATGGAGGAGAAGCTCGCCGTGGTGAAGCATGGCGAAGATCTGGCCGAGGTGCTCGGGGTCAACGGCGTGCCGAAGGCCCGTATCGCTGCAGTGCTCGCAGCCTATAAGGGGCGGCGCGGTGATCCCGTGCGCGAGGGACAGCAGGTCAAGCTGCTGTTCGCCGATTTCGACGGCGACGGCAAGGATATGCAGCTGGCGCGCGTTTCCGTCTACACCGACGAATCGCTCGACTCGCTTGTCGCAGCGACCGATGGCGGAACCTTCCAGCAGGTGGCGACGACGCCCGTTGTTGCGAGCAAGCCGCACGGGGCCGTCAAGCCGCGCGGCGCCGATCCGGACGAGGGAACGAATGACGAGGAAGACGATCCGAACGGCATGCGGCTCTATGATTCGATTTACGAGACAGCGCTGAAGCAGGGCGTGCCGAAGCCGATCGTCGGCGAACTCATCCGGGTGGTCGCCAACGACCTCGATTTGCAGCGCAGCGTGACGGCCGGCGACTCGCTGAACCTGTTCTATGACGAGAGCGAGGAAGGCGCGAGCCGCGATTCGCTGCTCTACGCCTCCGTGAGCGCGCGCGGCGAGACCTACCGCTACTACCGCTTCCAAACCCAGGACGACGGTCTCGTCGACTTCTATGACGAGAACGGCCGCTCTAGCCGGAAGTTCCTGGTGCGCAAGCCGATCGCCACGGGCGAGACGCGGTCGGGCTTCGGCATGCGCCGGCATCCGATCCTTGGCTATTACAAGATGCACACCGGCGTCGATTGGGCGGCGCCGATCGGCACGCCGATCTTCGCAGCCGGCAACGGCGTGGTTATCAAGGCGCAATGGGACGCGGGCTATGGACGGCGCGTCGAGATCCAGCACGCCAACGGCTACATCACGACCTATAATCACATGTCGGGCTTCGCTCGCGGAATCTCCGAGGGTGGCCGAGTCAAGCAAGGCCAGACCATCGGCTTCCTCGGCTCGACCGGACTCTCGACCGGGCCGCATCTCCATTACGAGGTCATGGTCAACGGCCATTTCGTTGACCCGATGCGCGTCAAGCTCGCGCGCACGCGCGAGTTCGACGGCAAGCTGCTCGCGGACTTCAAGCGCGAGCGCGAGCGCATCGACCAGCTTATGGCGAAGGCGCCGAACAACGCGAAGACGGCGTCGCGCCGCTGAGGGCCCGCCTCCGGCGGCGTGGCGAAACGCCGCGGAGCTGGGCGCCGCTGGTCGAGCTCATGGCATGACTCGGCGCCTTATTCATATTGAAGACTATCGCCATGCGGCGGAGCCGGCGCGTGAGCCTCTGTCTTTCTCCAGGTTGTATACATAAGCTGTTTGAGTTCTGCCCCGCTTTTCGACTTTGGCAAAGAAAAAATTGTCGAGAGCAAGCGCGAACGGATCGCCTGCGCACTAAATTGTTTTTTTTGGCTTCCCCAGGGCGGGAAAGCTCGGCTAGGCAAGGGGACGTCGAAAAAGACGAGGGCGTGGCGCAAATTGCGCGCTTCGCGCGCTTGACGCGCTTGCATAACTTGCGAAATGGGAGAAGGATGGACGGTGCGAAACGAGCCCGTTTGGTTCTCTAGCTTAAGATGGTCGTTCCGACAGCGCGCGAAAATCCGCGAAATTCGAAGTTAGGCCCGATGAAACGAGTGAGCTCCGCTGTGATGGCGAAACGCTTCAGCGCTTACTGCGACGCGGCGCTGAACGCTCCCGTCGTCATCACTAAGAATGGGCGCGACCGGCTCGTGCTGTTGAGCGTCGACGAGTATAATTACCTCATCGATCTGATCGAAGAACAGCGCGGGCGGGCGAACGAAGCCGACGTGAGATTGCGCACGCTCGCTCGAGTGGACCAAAGCGTGGGCTGAAAGCGCGCGGTCAGCTGCGCCCGAAAGTTTCGTCGAAGGAATAACCCGCGCCGCGTACGGTCCGGATCGGGTCCTTTTCGCGGCTGCGGATCAGCGCCTTTCGCAGACGCCCGACATGAACGTCAACAGTGCGCTCGTCGATCTCAGCCGACATGCCCCATACGCTGTCCAAGAGCTGCGCGCGCGTGAAGACTCGTCCGGGCTTCTCCATGAAATATTCGAGCAGGCGGAACTCGGTCGGGCCGAGATGGATTTCGCGCCCGGCGCGCTTGACGCGCCGCGTCTCGCGATCGAGATCGATGTCCCCCGCGGTGAGGCGCGAGGCGACGCGCTCGGGCCGCGCGCGACGTAGCAGCGCATGGACGCGCGCCATGAGCTCCGGCGTCGAGAAAGGCTTCACCACATAATCGTCCGCCCCGACCGACAGCCCGCGCACGCGTTCGCTCTCCTCCCCGCGAGCGGTCAGCATGATCACCGGCATGTCGCGCGTGTCGTCGCGCGCGCGCAGACGCCGGCAGATCTCCAAGCCCGACACGCCCGGCAGCATCCAGTCGAGAATGACGAGATCCGGCGGTGCTTCCGCGAGCCGCAGCTCGGCTTCATCGCCGCGATCGACATGCTCCACGAGGAAGCCCTCAGCTTCGAGATTGTACACTAGGAGCAGCGCGAGCGGCGCTTCGTCCTCGACGACGAGAATGCGCGGAGCGCGTTCATTGACCGTATCGCGCATCGAGGCGGCGGGGCGGATGTCATTCATCTTCGCGTCCTAAAGAGGCTATTGCGGAGTCTGCGCGCCGGCCGCGGCCTGACGCGTCTTTGGTCGCTCGGTCGGCATCGACTCGCCGGTGACCAAATAGACGACGGTTTCGGCGATGTTTGTGGTGTGATCCCCAATCCGCTCGAGGTTTTTCGAGCAGAACAGCAAATGCGTGCAGAAAGAGATGTTGCGCGGATCCTCCATCATGAAGGTCAGAAGGTCGCGGAAGACAGAATCTTCGAGCGCGTCCAGCTCGGCGTCATTGGCCCAAACTGCGCGCGCGCGTTCTGCGTCGCGCTGGGCGTAGGCGTCGAGCGCATCTTTGAGTTGCATGGCGGCCACGTCATGCATTGAGTTCAGGCCGACAATGGCGCGTGGCAAACGCGCCTCGCCGACGATCTTGACCGTACGCTTGGCGATGTTCTTGGCGAGATCGCCAACGCGCTCCAGATCGCCGGAAACGCGGATCGCCGCGATGCATTCGCGCAAATCGACGGCGAGCGGCTGGCGTCGCGCGATGGTCAGGATTGCGCTCTCCTCGATCTCGCGCTGCAACGCGTCGAGGCGCAGATCGGTCACGACGACGCGTTGCGCCGCGTCCACGTCGAAGGCGCCGAGCGCATCCATGGCCTCGCTCAGCATTTTTTCGGCGATTCCCCCCATTTCCGCGATTCGGCGCCCGAGCGTCTCGAGGTCGCGGTCGTAGGCTTTGACGGTGTGGTCGCTCATGATGATCTCTCCAGGCCAGCCTCGTTCGGCCGCGCGAGGGCGGCTCCAAGGGAGTCAGCCGAATCGTCCGGTGATGTAATCCTGGGTCTTCTTCTGCTTCGGCGCGGTGAAGACGGCGTTGGTGTCCCCGAACTCGATCATCTCGCCGAGATACATGAAGGCGGTATAGTCGGAGACCCGCACCGCCTGCTGCATGTTGTGCGTGACGATGGCGATCGTGTAGCGCTCGGCGAGCTCGTCGATGAGCTCCTCGACCTTGGCGGTGGAGATCGGATCCAACGCCGAGCAGGGCTCGTCGAACAGGATGACTTCGGGCTCGACGGCGACGCTGCGCGCGATGCACAGACGCTGCTGTTGTCCGCCGGAAAGGCCGAGTCCGCTGGTGTGCAGCTTGTCCTTGACCTCCTCCCAGAGCGCAGCCCCGCGCAGCGCCTCCTCGACGCGCGCGTCGAGCTCAGCTTTAGGAAGCTTGCGATAAAGCTTAACGCCGAAGGCGATGTTGTCATAGATCGACATCGGGAACGGCGTCGGCTTTTGGAACACCATGCCAACGCGCGAGCGCAAAAAATTTACGTCGACGGCCGCTCCGAGAATGTTCTCGCCGTCGAGAATGACTTCGCCTTCGGCGCGCTGTTTGGGATAGAGATCGTACATGCGGTTCAATACGCGCAGCAGCGTCGATTTTCCGCAGCCCGAGGGGCCGATGAAGGCCGTAACCTTATTGAGGTGCAGCGGCGTCGAGACATTCTTCAGCGCGTGGTTGTCGCCATAGAAGAAGTCGAGGTTGCGCACCGAGACCTTGATGGGGACGGCAGGCTTCGCTGACGCCGCGGCGTGTGGCGCCGGATCAATGACCGCCGCCCGCGTCTCCACGGTCGGAAGAGGCCTTTCAATCTGCATAAGCGACTCCTGAGGCTTCAGCCGCGCCGCCGCTGGGCGCTGAGCGCTCTTGCGGCGATCGACAGGATGAGCACGGTGACGGTGATGAGCAGCGCGCCTGTCCAGGCGAGCTGTTGCCAGTCCCTGTAGGGCGACAGCGCGAATTGGAAGATCACGACCGGCAGGCTCGCCATCGGCGCGTTGAGGTCGAGGCTCCAGAACTGGTTGTTGAGCGAGGTGAACAAGAGCGGCGCCGTCTCGCCAGAAACGCGCGCGATGGCGAGCAGCACGCCGGTGACGAGGCCGGATTTCGCGGCGCGATAGGCGACATGCCAGATGACGTACGAGCGCGGCAGGCCTAGCGCCGCCGCCGCCTCGCGCAGTGATCCCGGCACGAGAAGAAGCATGTCCTCGGTCGTGCGCAGCACGACCGGGATAACGAGAATGGCGAGCGCGCCCGAGCCCGCGATCGCCGAAAAATGCTTCATCTGCGCGACGAGCACCGTGTAAACGAAGAGACCGACGACGATGGACGGCGCGCTGAGCAGGATGTCGTTGATAAAGCGGATCACGGTCGTGATCTTCGCATACCGGCCATATTCGGCCATATAGGTGCCGGCGAGGAGACCCAAGGGGGCGCCGACGGCGACGCCGATCGCGCTCATGAGGAAGGAGCCGGCGATCGCGTTCATGAGGCCGCCGGCCGAGCCAGGCGGCGGCGTCATCTCCGTGAACACCGCAGGAGAGAGGCCCTTGGCGCCCTCATAGATCAACGCGCCGAGGATCATGATGAGCCAGGCGAGGCCGAACAGCGCGGCCGCCCAGCACAGGAACGTGGCCACGATATTGTTGGCGCGGCGCCCTGCGTAAAGCGACATGGCTAGCCTCCCGCCTTGCGCTCGATGCGCATAAGCATCAGCCGCGCGGCCGCCAGGACGACGAAGGTGATCACGAAGAGGATGAGCCCGAGCTCGATGAGCGACGAGGTGTAGAGGTCGCCGACTGCTTCGGTGAACTCATTCGCGATCGTCGCCGAGATCGTCGTGCCCGGCGAGAGGATCGAGCTCGAGATTTTGTGGGCGTTGCCAATCACGAAGGTCACGGCCATGGTCTCGCCGAGCGCGCGCCCCAGTCCCAGCATGATCCCGCCGATCAGGCCGGTGCGCGTGTAGGGCATCACGACGTGATTCATGATTTCGAAGGTCGTGCAGCCGACGCCCGCGGCGGCTTCCTTTAAGACCGGCGGCACGGTCTCGAACACGTCGCGAGAGATTGAGGCGATGAAGGGCAGCACCATGACGCCGAGGATGAGGCCGGCGGTCAGCACGCCGATGCCATAGGGTGGACCGGCGAACAGCGAGGAGAGGAACGGGGCGTCCGCGAACAGCGAGATCAGCGCCGGCTGCACATGCCCTTGCAGGAAGGGCGCGAGCACGAACAGGCCCCAGATGCCGTAAATGATCGAGGGAATGCCGGCCAAAAGCTCGATCGCCATGCCGATCGGCCGGCGCAGCGCGTGCGGACAGAGCTCGGTTAGAAACACTGCGACGCCGAGCCCGACCGGCACAGCGACGAGCATGGCGATCATCGAGGTGATGACGGTGCCATAGATCGCCGGCAGCGCGCCATAGTCGTCGGTGACCGGATTCCACGCCTGCGACGAGAGGAAGCCGAAGCCGAAGGCGCGGATTGCCGGCATCGAGCCCTCGATCAGCGAAATAATGACGCCCGCGAGCAGCAGCAGCACGATGATGGCGGCAAGAAACGTCAGCCAGTGAAAGAGTCGGTCGAAGAGGGCGAGCCTCGTCAGCGCGTTGGCCTTGGGCTTGACTTCAGTAGCAGGTTCGGCGGCGAGCGCCAGGTCGGACATCACGCGTTCCTTGGATCTTCCCGAGAGGCGAAAACGCCCTCACCCTAACCCCCTCCCCGCTGGCGGGGAGAGGCAAATCGCGGCGCAAAGCCCGTCAATTCGACAGGGGCTTGCCGTCTGCGCCCTTCACATTGGCGACCCAGCTCTTCTTGATGAGCGCCACGACCGTTTGCGGCAGCGGAATGTAGTCCAGCTCCTCGGCCGCTTTGCCGCCGCTGGTGAAGGCCCAGCCGAAGAATTTGAGCGCTTCGCTCGCAATCGGCGCGTCCTGAGGCTGCTTGGGCAGCAGGATGAAGGATGCGGCGGTGATCGGCCAGGACTTCGCGCCCGGCTGATCGGTCAGGATTTGGTAGAAGCCCGGCGCGGTGGCCCAGTCGGCGTTGGCCGCGGCGGCCTGGAACGTCTCTGAGGTTGGAGCCACCACCTTGCCGTCGTGGTTCACGAGCTTGGTGTAGGTCAGCTTGTTCTGCTTGGCGTAGGCGTATTCGACATAGCCGATCGCGCCCTTGGTGTTGGCGACCGTGGTGGCGACGCCTTCGTTGCCCTTGGCGCCGACGCCCGTTGGCCATTCGACCGCGGAGTTCTCGCCGACCTTGGACTTCCAGTCGGCGGAGACCTTGGAGAGGTAGTTGGTGAAGTTGAAGGTTGTGCCCGAGCCGTCCGAGCGATGAGCGACGACGATCGGCAGCTCTGGCAGCTTGACCTTGGGATTGAGCTTCTTGATGGCGGCGTCGTCCCAGCTCTTGATCTCGCCCAAGAATATCTTGGTGATGACCGCGCCGTCGAGCGTGAGATCCCCGGGGTTCACGCCGTCGATGTTCACCACCGGCACGATGCCGCCGATGATCTGCGGCCACTGCGTGAGGCCGGCGGCATCCAGGTCCTCGGCCTTGAGCGGCTGGTCAGAGGCGCCGAAGGTCACGGTGCGCGCCTTGACCTGCTTGATGCCGCCGCCGGAGCCGATCGACTGGTAGTTGAGCTTGGTCCCCGTGTCCTTCTGATACATGTCGGCCCATTTGGCGTAGATGGGATAGGGGAAGGTCGCCCCGGCGCCGGAGATGGTGGCTTCGCCGGCGAAAGCGACGCTCGCCGCAACGCCGAGACCTGCGACCGCGACGGCGGCGCGCTTAAGCAACGAAGAGATCATGTGCGGGATTCTTTCAGCTCGAGATCAAGATGGGCGGCCCATGCGCAGCGCGCCAACGTCGACAGTAGGCCTCGTCGGCAAGCCTTTTGCGACGGAAACGCAAAGCTTTTATGACATAAAAAACAGATATAATTCAATCGAATTCCCACAACCCCTCGATTCGAGGCATGCGTTTACGCCGCATCAGCAACCGCCGCGGGGGCTCCCGTCGCCTGATGCGCCTCATTCGCAAGCCCGTCGGTAAATTCGCGGAATTTTTCGATAGGCGCGGGCATGCTGAGCATATAACCCTGGATTTCTTCACATTGCTCCTCGGCCAAAAACCTGAACTCGCCTTCCGTCTCGACTCCCTCCGCCAACATTGGCATTTCCAGCCCGCGTCCGAGCCCCAGCATCGCGCGCAGAACAATCGCCGTTTTTTCGTTCTTATCGACCGACTTAACCAGGGAGCGGTCGATCTTGATCTTGTCAAAGGGGAAGGAGCGAAGGTTCGCAATCGAAGAGTAGCCCGCGCCAAAATCATCCATGGCGATGCGTATCCCCAGCGATTTCAACTGGCGCAGGGTCGCCAGGGCTCGCTTGGGATCGCGCACGAGGGCCGTTTCGGTGATTTCAAGCTCCAACCTAGCCGGCGACAGGCCGGTCCGAATTAGAATGTCAAAAAGACGATCGAAAAACGTCTGTTGATGAAGCTGGACGGCCGAGACATTGACCGCGATCGTCAAAGGCCGCTTCCATTGCGCGGCTTCACGGCACGCGGTGGAAAGAACCCATTCGCCGATCTGAAGTATTGCTCCGCTTTCCTCCGCGATGGGAATAAAATCGACCGGGGATATTGGGCCACGAACCGGATGGTTCCAACGCAACAGCGCTTCAAAACCGATGATTTCATTTGTTTTGATCGACTTTTGCGGTTGATATACTAGGTGCATATCGCCGCGCGAAATCGCGCTTCGAAGATCATGTTCCAAAAGAATGCGGGAAAGACTTTGCTCGCGCATTGACGACTCGAAAAAGCGGCAGCTTCCGCGTTCCTCGGATTTCGCGCGATACATGGCCATATCGGCGCAAATCAGAAGGGATTTCGCGTCGATGGCGTCGTCGGGGCAAATCGCGACGCCAATGCTCGTCGAAACCGGCATCACCTCGTTGGCGGTCTCGTTCGCCGCGCGAAGAGCGGCAAATATGTTCGTCACGAGGCGGTTCACGGATAGGCGCGAAGCGTCCGGCGCGATGATCGCGAATTCGTCGCCTCCGAGACGGGCCATGATTTGGTTGCTTTCGAGCTTGGCGGTCACGACCTTCGCGAAGGTCTGGAGCATGGCGTCTCCCCAGGCGTGACCGAAAAGATCGTTGGCTTCCTTCAGATGGTCGAGATCCAAACAGAGCACCGCGACCTTCTTGTCAAACGAGCGGGAAGCAACGATCTCCACGTCGAGCTTCTCGCAAAAGAAGCGCCGGTTCCCCAGTCCCGTCAGTGGATCATGGCTCGCGAGAAACAATATCTGCCGCTCCGCCTGTTTTCTGTTCGTGAGATCGCGAATCGCGACAGCCCAATGCGACTTGCCCGCGAAATCGATCGACCGGGAGATAAGCTCGACAGGAACGCGGTCGCCGTCGCCGCCAATCAAGTCGGCCTCGATCGCTTCGCCGAACCGCGCGAAGTCGCTTTGATCCGCGGGAAGATGAGCCAGAAAGTCACCGAACTTCGCCCCTAAAATCTGTTCTGCGGCGCGCCCTGTCATTTGCGAAAAGCTATTGTTGGCGGCGACGATTTTTTGCTCCGGGGAGATGACCACCAAGCCCTCCATCGCCGCATTCGCAAGCCCGCAAAGGTGCTCGATCTCGAGCTTCTCACGCCATCGGCCGCGAAGATCCAGCGCGAGGCCAGTCAAGGACACAATAGCGATTAAAATGCTGGCGAAGCCGATCGGCGCCGCGAGCCCGTACGCAGGCATCGCCGAAGCAGGGATCGACGCCGATGGGTCCGGAACGATAGACGCCGCTCCCATCGCGGTAAAATGGAGGCCGCAAGTAGCGAGCATCAGAAGTAGAGCGCCGCAGGCGCGCAAATGCAGCGACTTGCTGCGTAATCCGACCAGCAGCGAGATCGCGCCTAAGAATACGCCAACACAAATCGAAAGAACGACAAGGCCCGGGCTCCATGCGACCCGGCCCCCGATTTCAAGCGCAGCCATCCCCGTGTAGTGCATGACGGCGATTCCGCCGCCGACGATCATGCCGCCGACTGCGGCGGAATAGGGCCAGCTCGTCAAGACGGCGACCGACAGTCCGAGAGCCGTCGCGCCAATCGCCCCGACCAGCGACAGGAGCGTGACTGATACGTCATAGGCCGCCGGGAGGCCGGGGGAATACGCCGACATTGCGATAAAGTGCGTCGTCCAAACGCCGAATCCACCCGCGACTGCAGCGACGCTTACCCACACGCCTCGCAATGGACCGGAGACGCCGTGCGCGTGATGCGCGAGAGTGAGCGCGGCGAACGACGCCGCCAGGCAGACAAGGGTTGCTAGAGCGACGAGGGGAAGGCCGTGCTCGGCCGCAAGCCGTTCGTATATTGTAAACATGACGCGAGACGGATTTCGCTGGTGCAGGAGCCGCGCCGCCATGGAAGCCCCCTTGGCCTGTCAAATTTGTAAACGGAGCATTAGGCGATTGAGATTCCCCAAAAAAATCAATTTCACGATTAATGAGGACTTATTCCCCCGCCTTGTCTTGCGCGTGCTCTAGGCTTGGACGACGGCGACGGTTCGCCGCGAAGAATCTTTTTGCGCAGCGGAACGAGATGCGGAGACGCCAGCTCTGAATTGGCGGCCGGTCCGAGCTTTCCCCGAGCGGGGCTCTCCGCATTCGCCCCGATCACATCCAAGACCGGTTCAGCCCCATGACTTTAGTTGCGTGAAACGCGCAAATTTCTTTGCATAGTGTCGATCCATGCGCAGCAGAATGTCGCGCAGAAAAGCGACGCCCTCGGCAAGATAGGGTCCCTTGTTCAACATGACGCATTCGGCGCGCTGAGCCATGGCGGCGTCCGTCGTCTCCGCGCGGTTCAGCACGCCCTCGTGCACGAACTGGTCGAGCACCTGCGTCGCCCAAATCACCGGAACGTGCGCGGCTTCGCACAGCCACAGCATCTCCTCCTGAATTTCGGAGAGCCGCGCGAAGCCGAGCTCAACTGCGAGATCGCCGCGCGCGATCATGACCGCCGTGGGATGCCGTCGCGCCGAGGCGACGATCAGCCGAGGGAGATTGTGCACGGCGAGCGGCGTCTCGATCTTCAGCACGAGCGGCTGAGGCGCCCTGCCCCGGCGGCGCTTGGCGAGCTCGTCCTGCAGCCGCTCGACGTCTTGCGGCGTCTGGACGAAGGAATAGCCGACGAGATCCGCCTGCGCGGCCACGAAGTCGAGGTCCGCAAGATCCTTGGCCGTCAAGGGAGAAATTTTGAGATCGGTCGAGGGGAAATTCAGCCCTTTTTCCGGCTTCAGCCGATGTCCCTTCGAACGCGCGCAGGTGATCTCGATCTCCGTTTCGCCGGGCGCCTTGGCGACGACCTGCGCGCCGATCTTGCCGTCGTTGATCCACAGCGGCGCGCCGATCTCGAGCGTGTCGACGAGCTCGGGAAAGCTCGGCTGGATCGCGACGGCGCCGCGCCGAGGCGCGTCCAGGTCGACGACGAGCAGCAGGCGGTCGCCGACATGCGCCCGGTATTTCGGCGCCGCGCGCAGCTTCTCGATCCGGCACTTGGGGCCGGCGACGTCCATCAGGACGGGGCATGCGCGACCGGCCTCGTTCGCGGCGAGTTTCACATTGGCGATCATCCGCGCCCAGGCGTCGGCGCCGTCATGCGCGCAATTTATGCGCGCGCAATCCATGCCGGCCTCAATGAGACGCTTTGCGAGCGCCGGATCGCCGGCGGCTTCGCTCGGCAGCGTCGCCATGATGTGCGTGTGCGGATCGCCGGATTTCGAGCCGAAAATGCGTTCGCTTGCGGCAACGAGCGCGTCCTCGCCCGCGCGCATCGCTTGCGGCGCGGGATAGGGCGCGTCGCTCTCGCCGTTCAGACGGCGCAGCGTGCCGAGGAGCGCCTCTAGCGCGGCGCCAACCTTGGCCTCGCTGCGCCCAAGCGAGGAGAGGCCGAAGGTCGCGAGACGGCGCTGCAACGGGCTCAGATCGCGGCGGCGCAGGGCGAGATAATCCCCGAGATTGCGGGCCTCATGCGCGAAATCGCCGAGCGCCCCTACGCCGCCCCACTCCTCGACGAGCGCAGCGCTCTCGCGCGCCAAATCGTCCCGCAAGGCCGAGACCTGCGCCAAGAGCTCGCGCAGCTCGCCGTGAACGTCCCTCAAAACCTCTCCACTGTGCATTTGCCCCGCCATTCCTGCTGTTTCCTTATTTCATTATGACGGGGATGTAACAATTTCCCGACAGCCGACGTCCCCGGCCTGTCAATGCGGGTTGTCAGGCGGCGGCGCGGTGTGCGAAAGCATTGCGCGCCCCAGCAAGCAGCTTTGGAAAACTTCAAGATGTCCGACGATCCGAGAAAACTCCTGCGTGAAATGTTCGACGCCGCCGTCGGCGCGGCCTCGCCCGCCCGCTGCGTGCCGGCGCATCTGCCGGTTCCGCCTAAAGGTCGCACGATCGTCGTCGGCGCAGGCAAGGCCGCCGCCGCGATGGCCGCCGCCGTCGAAGAGCATTACAAGGGCGTGGTCGAGGGGCTGATCGTCACCCGATACGAACATGGGGCGCTGACGAAACATATCGAGGTCGTCGAGGCGTCCCACCCCGTGCCGGACGCAGCCGGACGCGAGGCCGCCGCGCGCGTGCTCGCCAAGGTTCAGGGCTTGACCAGCAACGACCTCGTGCTGGCGCTGATCTCGGGCGGCGGCTCGGCGCTGCTCGCGCTGCCGGCGCCGGGCGTATCGCTCGAGGAAAAGCAGATCGTCAACAAGGCGCTCTTGAAGAGCGGCGCCACCATCTCCGAGATGAACTGCGTGCGCAAGCACCTGTCGGCGATCAAGGGCGGGCGGCTCGCTCGCGCGGCGGCGCCGGCGCGCGTCGTGGCGCTGATGATTTCCGACGTGCCAGGCGACGATCTCTCGGTCATCGCCTCCGGCCCGACCGTGCCGGATGCGACGACCCGCGAGGAGGCGCTCGCGGTCATCGCCAAATACAAGATCGACGCGCCGGCGGCGGTGCTCGCACATCTGAACAGCCCCGACTGCGAGACTCCAAAGCCCGGCGATCCGATCTTCTCGAAGGTCGAGAACATTCTCATCGCGACGCCGCAAGGCTCGCTCGACGCCGCCGCCGCGGTCGCGCGCAAGGCGGGCTTCACGCCCTGCATCCTCGGGGACCTCGAAGGCGAGTCGCGCGACGTTGCGCTGGTGCACGCAGGCATAGCGAAGCAAATGGCGCTGCACGGCCAGCCGTTTGAGCCACCCTGCGCAATCATCTCGGGCGGCGAGACGACGGTCACGGTGCGCGGCAACGGCAAGGGTGGGCGCGACGCCGAGTTTCTGCTCGGGCTGACGCTGGCCCTTGAAGGTTTCGGCGGCGTCAGCGCGATCGCCTGCGACACCGACGGCATCGACGGCAGCGAGGACAACGCCGGCGCGATCATGACCGCCGACAGCTTCGCGCGCGCCCAGAAATTGGGGGTCGATCTCAAGGCGCTCTTCGCCGACAATGACGCCTATACGGCGTTCGAGAAGCTCGGAGACCTCGTCGTCACCGGCCCGACGCGCACAAATGTCAATGATTTCCGGGTCATCCTGGTACCGAAGCGGGCGTAAGGTTCCCCTTTATCATGAAATGCGCTAGGGATGCGCGACGCGCGCACCCCGCATCGGCACCGGAACGCCCCCAAAATGTCGCCTAGCGCCACGCTTGCGTGGGAAATCCTCACAATATTCTGGATCAATATTCTGCTTTCTGGCGACAACGCCGTGCTGATCGCGCTCGCTTGCCGGCGGCTGCCGGATCATCAGCGCCGGCTCGGAGTTGTGCTCGGCGCGGCGGGCGGCGTGATCCTGCGGATCGGATTCACGCTGGTGATCGTGCAGGCGATGGCGACGCCTTTCGTGCGCCTCTTTGGCGGCGCGCTGCTGCTCTACGTCGCCATCAAGCTGCCGATCGAGAGCGAGGCCGCGAAAGAGGTCGAGGCCAAGCCCCACTTGTGGTCCGCGGTCGCGACGATCGTCGCCGCCGACGCCATCATGTCCCTAGACAATGTGATCGCCATCGCCGCCGCGGCGCACGGCTCGATGACGCTGATCATCTTCGGCCTCGCGCTTTCCGTGCCGATCATCATGTTCGGCGCCGGCCTGCTGCTCGCGCTGTTCCGGCGCTTCCCCATCCTGATGTGGGGCGGGGCGCTTCTTCTCGGTTGGGTCGCCGGCGAGCTGTGCGCGAGCGACGCCTTCTGGCAAATCCGTGGAGTCGCGGCGGAAGCCTTTGCGGGGTGGTTCGGCGGCGCTGGCGCGGTCATCGTTCTCGCGGTCGCCGGCTCGTTGGAGTTCACACGCGCGAAAGATGCGCGATAGGTAGGGGGCATGTCGAGACGCGATCTCGGTCGGCGAACAGGCTGAACCCGTACGCATAAATATTTCAATGCCTTTTATCGCATTGGCGTTTGCCGGGCGCGAGCTTCTTTTGCTCTCGATTCGTCGAGTCGCAAGGGCTCATAATGAGGAAAACCCGCAGGAGTTCGTCACATGACGCTCGGCGGGCATCCTGCCCCCGAAGAGCTTAAGGTAATTGCGACGGCCTTCGGCTTCTTCGTCTTCGTCGTGATGTTGCTGACCTGGGTTCCCGAGCTTATCAGCGGCGCGGAAACTATCAAGCTCGTCGCCCAGACCCCCTCAGCATGGCCAAGTAGCCGGCCTTGTGACGCGGCGCCCTTTCGCTCATCGCGCGAAGGGCGGGCGAAAAAGCGTGTCGAGCGACTGCGAAGAATGGAGCTTCGACACGATATTTGCGTCGGACTATAACGTTGCGCTATAATAAAACGAATTGGACGAGCGTCGCAGCGGAAAAAATTTTTTCCCGGCGCCGCCAGAGTGTCGCGACGAAACCGCGACACTCTACCGACAGATGGGCGAGTTGGCTCAAGCATCGCCGCCGCCGCGCGGTTTGCGCCCGCTGTCGCCCTACCGTATCGGCCTGGGCCAGGCTGAGAAAATCGCCCTCACGCACTGTATTTGATTGACCGTGCTCGTTAGGCGCTCAGGGCGGAACGGCCCTATCCAAATGTGTAGCCTGCGGGCGGGCCGCCTCTCCCATGCTTTTCGCAAGCGCCGCCGTTTGCGGGGTTTTGTCCAACGAACAGGGAAACACGCGCCGGCATCGCAATTGACCAGTTTTGCGGGGGTCTTTCGGCGCTTCACCCCTCTTGACGCGCAAATTCGATTGCCCTCATAGCTGCGCGGTCTTGTCAGCTTGAAGGCCAAGATCGGACTCCTTAGGGTCGCGACCGCGCTTCGCCGTGACGTTCGACGCGGCGGCACGGCGCATGGCCTAACGGATGCGCGAAAACGAAAAATGTGAAAGGCGTCGCGTTATGCGGGCCGCAAAGGGAGCAGAACCGGCAATGACGACGCCATCGCCGAGCGGAAAGAACAATCAGCACATTTCGCCCAAGTCCGACATCGAGATTTCGCAGGCCGCAAAAATGCGCCCAATCATCGACGTCGCGCGCGAGCGGCTCGGCGTCCCGGTGGAACATGTCCAGCCTTATGGGCACTATAAAGGGAAAATTTCTCTCGATTATGTCGAGAGCCTCAAAGACAAGCCGAACGGCAAGCTCATTCTCGTTACCGCCATCACGCCGACGCCCGCGGGGGAAGGCAAGACCACGACGACGGTCGGCCTCACCGACGGCCTAAACTACATCGGCAAGAAGGCGTTGTGCTGCCTGCGCGAGCCGAGCCTCGGCCCATGCTTCGGCGTCAAGGGCGGCGCGGCGGGCGGCGGCTATGCGCAGGTCGTGCCGATGGAGGATATCAACCTCCACTTCACCGGCGACTTCCACGCCATCGGCGCCGCCAACAATCTGCTCGCCGCGCTGATCGACAATCACGTCTACTGGGGCAATTCGCTCGGCCTCGACACGCGCCGCATCTCCTGGCGTCGCGTCGTCGACATGAACGACCGTGCTCTGCGCTCGATCGTCTCCTCGCTCGGGGGCGTCTCCAACGGCTTTTCGCGCGAGGACGGCTTCGACATCACCGTCGCCTCGGAAGTCATGGCGATCTTCTGCCTCGCCTCGGACTTCGCCGATCTTCAACGGCGCCTCGGCGAGATCGTCGTCGGCCAGACCCGCGAGAAGAAGAACATCCGCGCTTCGGAGCTCAAGGCTGCGGGCTCCATGGCCGCGCTGCTCAAGGACGCGATCGCGCCGAACCTCGTGCAGACGCTGGAGAGCAACCCGGCGATCATCCATGGCGGCCCCTTCGCCAACATCGCGCATGGCTGCAACTCGGTCATCGCCACCAAGGCGGGCCTGAAGCTCGCCGATTACGTGGTGACGGAAGCGGGCTTCGGGGCCGACCTCGGCGCGGAAAAGTTCTTCGACATCAAGTGCCGCAAGGCGGGACTGAAGCCAGACCTGACCGTCATCGTCGCGACGATTCGCGCGCTCAAGATGCACGGCGGCGTCGCCAAGGACGACCTCAAGGCGGAGAACGTCGAAGCGCTGGAGAAGGGCTTCTCGAATCTGAAGCGTCACATCGCCAATGTGAAGAAGTTCGGCGTGCCGGTGCTGGTTTCGATCAACAAGTTCTCCTCCGACACTGCGGAGGAGATGGCGCGGCTCGAGGCGCTTTGCAAGGAGGAAGGCGTCGAATGCGTGGTCGCCGACAACTGGGGTTCGGGCGGCGAAGGCGCGGCGGATCTCGCGCGCGCGGCGGTCAGAACCATCGAGACGCAGCCGTCGCGCTTCAAGCCGCTCTATGCCGATGAGCTGCCGCTCATGGAGAAGCTGCGCACGATCGCGCGTGAGCTTTACGGCGCGGCGGACATCTCCTTCGACTCGAGCATCAAATCGCGCTTCGCGGAGCTCGAGAAGGAGGGCTTCGGTCACCTGCCGATCTGTGTCGCCAAGACGCAATATAGCTTCTCGACCGACGCCAACGCCAAGGGCGCGCCGGGAGGCCATGTAATTCCGGTGCGCGAGCTGCGGCTTTCCGCGGGGGCCGAGTTCGTCGTCGCCGTTTGCGGCGACATCATGACCATGCCGGGCCTGCCGAAGGTTCCGGCAGCTAACAACATCGAGGTCGGAGCGGACGGGCGGATCGCCGGTCTGTTCTAGCCACACGTTCAATCGCCACGACGCCTATTGCGCCGAGAGATTAAGCCTCTTGGCGTCGCGGGCGTTCCATAAAACCAACCTAAAGCGCTCGAAGGGAGCCCCAAATGTCGAATTCCAGAATTCCCGGTCGCAATTTTCTGTTCGTGCCGGGGCCGACCAATCTGCCCGATCGCGTGCAGCGCGCGATGATGGTGGCTTCCGAAGATCATCGCTCTCCGGTCTTCCCCGATCTCGTGAAGCCGCTGTTCCCCGCGCTGAAGAAGGTGTTCGAGACCGAGAAGGGCCACGCCTTCATCTTTCCGGCGTCCGGCACCGGCGGCTGGGAAGCGGCGATCACGAACACGCTGTCGGCCGGCGACAAGGTGCTTGCCCAGCGCTTCGGCCAGTTCTCGCATTTGTGGATCGACCTCGCGAACCGTCTCGGTCTCGAGGTCATCAAGCAGGAGCGTCCGTGGGGCACCGGCAACGATCCGGAGCTCATCGAAGAGACGCTGCGCGCCGACAAGAATCACGAGATCAAGGCCGTCTTCGCTACGCATAACGAGACGGCGACGGGCGTGACCTCCGACATCGGCGCGGTGCGCAAGGCGATCGACGCCGCGAAGCACCCGGCGCTGCTCTTCGTCGACGGCGTGTCCTCGGTGGCCTCGCTGCCGTTCCACATGGACAAGTGGGGCGTGGACGTGATCGTGTCGGGCTCGCAGAAGGGCTTCATGCTGCCGGCCGGCCTGCTGCTGATGGCGGCGAGCCAGAAGGCGATCGAGGCGGGCAAGTCCAACAAGCATCGCCGCGCTTATTTCGAATTCCAGGACATGATCAAGAACAACGAGACCGGCTACTTCCCCTACACGCCGTCGATCCCGTTGCTGCACGGCCTCAAGGAAGCGCTGGCGATCTTGTTCGAGGAAGGCCTCGATCAGGTCTACGCGCGCCATCATCATCTGGCCGAAGGCGTGCGCGCGGCTGTCGCGGCCTGGGGCCTCAAGACCTGCGCCAAGGAGCCGAAGTGGAACTCGGACACGGTGACCGCCATCGTCGTGCCGGAGGGCTATGACGCGGCCAAGGTCATCGCGACGGCCTACAAGCGCTATAACCTCGCGCTTGGCGCGGGCCTCTCCGAGGTGGCCGGCAAGGTGTTCCGCATCGGCCATCTCGGCGACCTCAACGAGCTCATGCTGCTCGGCGCCATCGCCGGCGCGGAGATGGCTCTCCTCGACAATGGCGTCAAGATCGACGCCGGCTCCGGCGTCGCCGCCGCGCAGGCGGTCTATCGCGCCAACCCGCTGCTGAAGATCTAAGAAGCGAATAGGGAGTAGCGAATAGCGAGCAGGGAAACGGTCGAATAGGGTTCTATTCGCCATTCGCTATTCGCTATTCGCCCAAAAGGAAAACAGGCGTGGGAGGGAAGCGCCAGATGTCGCATAAAATCGTTTTTCTCGATCGCGAGACGCTCGACGCCAATCTGCGCGAGCCGAATTTTCCGCATGAATATGCGGAATACCAGCAGACCGCGCCGTTCGATATCGTCGAGCGCCTGAAGGGCGCCGACATCTGCATCACCAACAAGGTGCCGCTACGCGAAGACGCGCTGAAGCAGCTTCCCGATCTGAAGCTAATCGCGGTCGCCGCGACCGGAACGGATGTGATCGACAAGGCCTATACGACGGCGCACGGGATCACGGTCTCGAACATCCGCAACTACGCCTTCAACACGCTGCCCGAGCACGTGTTCGCGCTACTGTTCGCGCTGCGCCGCAATCTCGTGAACTACCACAATTCGGTGTTTCATGGGCGTTGGGGCTACAACAACCAGTTCTGCTACTTCGACTACCCAATCTACGACATCGCCGGCTCGACGCTCGGCATCATCGGCTATGGCGCCCTCGGCAAAGAGATCGAAAAGCGCGCGGTAGCGCTCGGCATGAAGGTGCTGGTCAACGACGTCATCGACCTGCCGAACAAGGTAGATGTGCCGACACTTCTGCGCGAGTCGGATATCGTGACGCTCAATCTGCCGCTCACTCCGCAGACGAAGAACATGATCTCGACGAAAGAGCTGGCGTCGATGAAGAAGACCGCCTGCATCATCAACACGGCGCGCGGCGGCATCGTCGACGAGGCGGCGCTCGCCGACGCCCTGCGCAAGGGCGTCATCGCCGGCGCCGGCATGGACGTGCTGACGGTCGAGCCGCCGAAGAACGGCAACGTCCTGCTCGATCCGACGATTCCGAACCTCATCGTGACGCCGCATGTCGCCTGGGCTTCAAAGGAAGCGATGCAGGTGCTCGCGGATCAGCTCATCGACAATATCGACGCCTATGTCGCTGGCGCGCCGCGCAATGTGGTGACGGCGTAAGATAGAGAGATCAAACAGTCGCTGCGCCGCAGTCCCGTCATTGCGAGCGAAGCGAAGCAATCCAGGAGCCGCAACAGCGCCGGAACGAGCAGTAAACAGCAGTCCCCCTGGATTGCTTCGCTTCGCTCGCAATGACGCCCAGGCCCCGCCAGGGAATGAAACGCAGATGATCCAAAAACTCCTCTTCCTGCTCGACACCGATCCCGTTCCGAGCGTGTTCGATACGGTGGTCGGCTATGACGGCGGCGCCGATCACGTGATCGGCTACGGCGGCGTCAGCCCCGAGAACGTCGGTGCGCTCGTCGACGGCGCGATTTACACGCGCGGACCGAAAGAGAAGCAGTTCACGGCGCTCTTCGTTGGCGGCGGCAGCATGGTCAAGGGCGAGGAGCTGTTTAAGGCGGTCAAGAACCGGTTTTTTTCAAACTTCCGCGTCTCGACCATGCTCGACTCCAACGGCTCGAACACCACAGCGGCGGCGGGTGTCGCACTGCTCGCCAAGGCCAAGCCGCTCGCCGGCAAGAAGGCCGTCGTGCTCGCTGGCACCGGCCCCGTCGGCATGCGCGCTGCCGCGATGCTGCACATCGAGGGCGCTGACGTCGCGCTGACGTCGCGCCAGATGGCGCGCGCGAAAGCCTCCTCCGAGGCGATCAAGGAACGCTTCGGCTTCGCGCCGACGCCGATCGAGGCCTTCGACAACACCGCTCGCGCGCAAGCCGTCAAGGGCGCCCAGATCGTCTTCGCCGCCGGCGCGATCGGCGTGCCGCTGCTTGACGAGAAGGATTGGCGAGACGATCCGACGATCGAGCTGCTCGCCGACTGCAACGCCCAGCCGCCGCTGGGCTTGGGGGGCGTGGAGGCGATCGATAAGGCAAAGGAGCGCCATGGTAAGATCGTCATCGGCGCGCTCGGCCTCGGCGGCTTGAAGCTCAAGCTGCATCGTGAGTGCGTCGGCAGAATGTTCGAGAGTTCCGATAAGCTCTTCGACGCCGAAAACATCTACGCCCAGGCCAAGGAACTCGCTTAAGCGAAAAAGGAATTCAGACCGTCATGAGCGCCAAGAACGAAGAGATCGGCAGTTTCCTCGATGCGCTGGCGAGCGAGAAGCCGACGCCGGGCGGCGGCGGCGCGGCCGCCATCATGGGCTCGGTCGGCGCCGCGCTCGTGTCGATGGTCGCCAATCTCACGATCGGCAAGAAGGGCTATGAGGCGTTTGACGCGGACCTCAAGAGGACGGCCGCCGAAGCCGAGACGCTGCGTGCAGAATTGACCGCCGCGATCGATGAGGATGTCGTCGCCTTCAACGCGGTCATGGGAGCCTATGGCCTGCCGCGCGGCACTGACGAGGAGAAGGCGGCGCGCGTGAGCGCGATCCAGTCGGCGTTGAAGCTCGCCACCGACGCGCCGCTGCGCGCGGTCAAGGCCTGTTACGAGGTCATCAAGCTCTCCGGCGTCGTCGCCGACAAGGGCAATCTCAACGTCATCAGCGACGCGGGCGTCGCTGTGCTCGCGGCCAACGCCGGCTTGCGCAGCGCAGCGCTCAACGTATTCATCAACGCCAAGTCGATCAAGGATCGCGAGTTCGCCGAGATCAGGCTTGGCGAGGTCAATGCGCTGCTCGATCTCTCAGCCCGGAAGACCGAGGAAGTCTACGACATCGTGCGCGGAAAGATCGGCTCATAAAAAACGAAATTCCTCCAGGGAGGAGACTATGGACGTCCACGAGTATCAGGCCAAGGAAATCCTCGCCGAGCACGGCGTCGCGATTCCGCCCGGGACCGTCGCCTTCAGCCCGGATCAGGCCGTCTACGCAGCGACCGAGCTCGGCGGCTCGAACTGGGTCGTCAAGGCGCAGATCCACGCCGGCGCGCGCGGCAAGGCGGGCGGCGTGAAATTCTGCCGCACCTATCACGAGGTGCAGCAGGCGGCGCGCGACCTGCTCGGCAAGCGGCTTGTCACCACGCAGACGGGGCCCGAGGGCAAGCCCGTGCAGCGCGTCTATGTCGAGCTCGCGGACCCTTACGAGCGCGAGATTTATCTCGGCTATGTCCTCGACCGCAAGCAGGAGCGCGTGCGCGTCATCGCCAGCAAGCACGGCGGCATGGAGATCGAGGAGATCGCCAGGAACGCGCCGGACGAGCTGCTTCAGGTGATCGTCGAGCCTGCGGTTGGCCTGCAGCAGTTTCAGGCGCGCGAGCTGGCGTTTCAGCTCGGGTTGAATCTGAAGCAGGTGTCGCGCGCGGTGCAGACGATCATGGGCGCCTATCGCGCCTTCCGCGATTGCGACGCGACGATGCTGGAGATCAACCCGCTGGTCGTGACCAAGGACGACAAGGTGCTTGCCCTCGACGCCAAGATGTCTTTCGACGACAACGCGCTGTTCCGCCGCCACAAGATCGCGGCGATGAGCGATCCGTCGCAGTCCGACCCGCGCGAGGCGGAAGCCGCGAAATATGCGCTGAACTACATCGGCCTCGACGGCGAGATCGGCTGCATCGTCAACGGCGCGGGCCTCGCCATGGCGACGATGGACATGATCAAGCACGCGGGCTCGAGCCCGGCTAACTTCCTCGACGTCGGCGGCGGCGCCTCTGCCGAGCGCGTCGCCACGGCGTTTCGCCTCGTGCTCTCCGACGCCAACGTCAAGGCGGTGCTGGTAAACATCTTCGCCGGCATCAACCGCTGCGACTGGGTGGCGCAGGGCGTCGTCGACGCGGTGCGCGAGACCAAAATCGCCGTGCCGCTCGTCGTGCGCCTCGCCGGCACCAATGTCGAGGCTGGACGCAAGATCTTGCAGGAGAGCGGCATCCACATCATCACCGCCGACACGCTCAAGGAAGCTGCGGAAAAAGCCGTCGCCGCCATCAAGAACGTGTGAGCGCGGGAGGACATCATGAGCATTCTCATCGACGAAAAGACGCCGATCCTGGTGCAGGGCATCACCGGCGACAAGGGCAGCTTCCACACGAAGGAGATGATCGACTACGGCAGCAATGTCGTGGCCGGCGTCACGCCTGGCAAGGGCGGCAAGACGCAACACGGCGTGCCGGTGTTCAACACGGTGAAAGAAGCGGTCAAAGAGACGGGCGCGACGACAAGCATCACCTTCGTCGCCCCACCCTACGCTGCGGACGCGATCATGGAAGCCGCCGACGGCGGCATTCGCCTGATCTGTTCGATCACTGATGGCATTCCGGCGCAGGACATGATGCGCGTGAAGCGCTATTTTCTGCGCTACCCCAAGGACCGCAGGCCGATGATGGTGGGGCCGAACTGCGCCGGCATCATCAGCCCCGGCAAGGCGATGCTCGGTATTATGCCGGGGCACATTTACATGCAGGGCAATGTCGGCATTATCTCGCGCTCGGGCACGCTCGGCTATGAGGCGGCGTCGCAGTTGAAGGCGCTGGGCCTGGGCGTGTCGACCTCGGTCGGCATCGGCGGGGATCCGATCAATGGCTCGTCCTTCCTCGACCACCTCGTGCTGTTCGATAAGGATCCCGAGACGGTGGCTGTGCTGCTCATCGGCGAGATCGGCGGGCCGCAAGAGGCCGAGGCCGCGGCCTGGATCAAGGATAATTTCTCGAAGCCGGTGATCGGCTTCGTCGCCGGCCTCACGGCGCCGAAGGGCCGCCGCATGGGCCACGCCGGCGCGATCATCTCCTCGACCGGCGACAGCGCGGCCGAGAAGACCGAGATCATGAAGTCCTACGGCCTGACGGTAGCGCCGAATCCGTCCGAGTTCGGCGAGACCGTCGCCAAGGTGCTGCAGAGCGCATAACTGCGCTCTGTTGCGCCAAGTCGCAGTTCGGCTTCTGCAAACGTCCTTCGTGGAGCTCGACAGTTACCCCCATGACCGACGCCCTCCCCGAAAAGCAAGCGCTCGACGCGCCCTCGGCCTTCGCGACGCGTTCCGCCAAGGAAGCGTCTGGCTATCTCATCGAGCTGCTCCAGCGCGTCGTCGGCAGGCACATGCCTCGCATCGAGCCGGTGCTGCGCGGCTTCGCCGCGGGCTCGAAGCTCACAGACTATGAGATGGGTCGCGCCCTGCAGGCGCAAGGCATATTGTTCCAGCTCGTCTCGATCGCGGAGCAGGCCTACGCCATGCGCCGTCGCCGGCATATCGAACGCGAGCGCGGCCACGACAAGCTCCTCGGCACCTTCGATCAGGCGATCTCGCAAGCGAAGGCCGCCGGCGTCACGGCGGACGAGATTCGGGCCCAGCTTTCGAGCCTGCGAATCCGCCCGGTCATCACCGCGCATCCGACGGAAGCCAAGCGCGTTTCAGTTTTGGAGAAGAACCGCCGCATCTATTTGCTGCTACGCGAGCTCGAATCGACGCGTTGGACCGACCGCGAACGCAACGCGCTCGGCGCGCAAGTGCGCGATCAGGTCGAGCTCTTGTTCCTGACCGGCGACCTGCATCTCGAAAAGCCGACTGTCGAGCACGAGGTCTCCTGGGGCCAGCACTTCTTCTCCGAGACGATCTTCGACCTTGCGCCCGACCTCATCTCTTCGCTCGAAGCGTCGCTCGCGCAGCATTATCCGGGCGAACAGTTCGAGGTGCCGCCGTTCTTCCAGTTCGGCTCCTGGATCGGCGGCGACCGCGACGGCAACCCTTACGTCACCAACGAGGTGACGCGGCGCACGATGCGCGACAACGCGCTCGCGAGCCTAAATTATCATCGCAGCCGGGTGCTCGATCTCGGCAAGATGCTGTCGATCAGCCCACGTGCGGCGACAATTCCGCTGATGCTGCGCGAGGAGCTGGAGAAGCGGCTGTCGGCGCTCAAGGACTCGAGCTCCATCCGCGCGCGCAACAACATGGAGCCCTATAGGCAGTTCATCAACGTCATTCTCTACAAGCTTGACCAAACCGTGCGCGCGACCAAGGGCGAGCCCCAGACCGACCTGCGCTACGGCAACGCCGACGAGTTGATCAGCGATCTCAAGGTCATGGAGGCGGCGCTGATCGAGGGCGAGTCCCGAGGACTCGCCAAGGATCTCGTGCGGCCGCTGCGGCGCGCGGTCGAAGTGTTCCGCTTCTCGACGGTACGGCTCGACCTGCGCGAGAACACGACGCGGACGACCAGCGCGCTCTGCGATTTATGGCGGGCGACACGCGAGGACGAGCCGGCGGCGCCGGATTCTAAGGAGTGGCGCGAGTGGCTCGATGCGCAGCTCGTCACGCCGCCCCTCTCGGGCGAGGAGCGCGAGAAGTTCTCGAAGGACACGACCGAAACCATCGAGATGTTCGAGGTCGTCGCCGAGTTGCAGGGCAAGCTGGATCGCGAGGCTTTCGGCAGCTTCATCCTTTCGATGACGCATAGCGCCGCCGACGTGCTCGGCGCCTATGTGCTGGCGAAAGAAGCCGGACTCGTCCGCCAGGGCTCGAAGGGGGTCTATTGCACGTTGCCGATCTCGCCGCTGTTCGAGACCATCGAGGATCTGCGGGATGCGCCCGCAATCATGCGCGATCTGCTGCGCATTCCCGTGGTGCGCGCGAGCGCCAAGGCGCAGGGCGATCTGCAAGAAGTTATGATTGGCTATTCCGACAGCAATAAGGACGGCGGCTTTCTGCCGTCGAACTGGGAGCTGTTCAAAGCGCAAGAGCGGCTGACGGCGGTCGGGATCGAGGAAGGCGTTGCGATCGCCTTCTTTCATGGCCGCGGCGGCTCGGTCAGCCGCGGCGGGGCGCCGACCGGCCACGCGATCGCCGCGCAGCCTGCGGGCTCCATCCGCGGCCGCTTCCGTGTGACGGAGCAGGGCGAGGTTGTCTCGTTCAAATACGCCAACCGCGGCACTGCGGCCTATCAGATGGAGCTGCTCGCCTCCTCGATATTCACCCACGCGCTCGTCTCACAGAAGGAGGAGGCGCTCGCGCCCCATAAGGAGTACGACGAGGCCTTCGAGGAAATATCGGCCGCGGCGCTGAAGGCCTATATCGAATTCGTCGGCGATCCGGACCTTGTAAGTTACTTCCAGGCGGCGAGTCCGCTGGAGGAGCTGGCGATGCTGAACATCGGCTCGCGCCCGGCGCGGCGCTTCGGCGCCAAGAGCCTCGCCGATTTGCGCGCGATCCCGTGGGTGTTCGCCTGGGCGCAGAACCGTCATTCAATCACAAGCTGGTACGGCGTGGGCTCGGGGCTCGAGGCGTATCTTAGCGCGCATGGCGACGCCGGAGTTAAGCTGCTGCAGCGCATGCATGAGAGATCGCGGCTGTTCCGGCTCGTGCTCGACGAGGTGGAGAAGACGCTGATGCTCGTGGATCTCTCCATCGCGCGCGCCTATGCCTCGCTGGTTGAGGACGAAAGCGTTCGCGAGAAGATCTTCACGCGAATGGAAGCGGAGCATAAACGAACGATCGCGCAGGTGCTTCGCGTCACGGGCGCGAGCGAGATCGGCGAGCGCTTCCTGCAGCATAAAGCCCGGCTCGACGACCGGCTGCCGACGATCAACGAAGTCAACCGCGAGCAGGTCGAGCTGTTGCGACGGTTTCGTAGCGCACAGGACGAAACGGCGCGGGAAGCGATCAAGATTCCGCTCCTGCTCTCGATCAGCTGCATCGCCTCTGGCATGGGCGCCACGGGGTAGTGAAACGTGTCAGCCGGATAAAACCTTCGTGTCCTTCGTGTCTTTGTGGTTGAGTTTCACCACAATGGCTCAAAGGCGCGACGAATCCTCAACCCTCATCCAACCACAAGAAAGGAAAGTGATATGAGCTTCACCCTCATCGAGCAGGCGACCTCGCGGCTGCATCGCTCCGAGCTGGCCGTGCCGGGCTCGGCGCCGCAGATGTTCGAGAAGGCCGCGGTCTCCAAAGCCGACGTGGTCTTCCTCGACCTCGAGGACGCCGTGGCGCCGGACGACAAGGAGCAGGCGCGCAGGAACATCATCCAGGGCCTCAACGATATCGATTGGGGCAAGAAGACGATGACGCTTCGCATCAACGGCCTCGACACGCACTACTGCTATCGCGACGTGGTCGACGTGCTGGAGAACTGCCCGCGCCTCGACGTCGTGCTGATCCCCAAGGTCGGCGTGCCGCAGGACGTCTACGCCATCGACATGCTGATTACGCAGATCGAGCAGGCGAAGAAGCGCACGAAGAAGATCGGCATCGAGATCCTCATCGAGACCGCGCTCGGCATGGCCAATGTCGAAGCCATCGCGCAGTCGTCGAAGCGTCTCGAAGCCATGTCCTTCGGCGTGGCCGACTACGCCGCCTCGACCCGGGCGCGCACGACGGTCATTGGCGGCGTGAATCCGGACTACGGCGTGCTGACCGACAAAGACAAGGACGGCAAGCGCGAGTATTATTGGGCAGACCAGTGGCATGCTGCGCAGACGCGCATGATGGTCGCCTGCCGCGCTTATGGCCTGCGTCCGATCGACGGCCCGTTCGGCGATTTCGGCGATCCGGAAGGCTACAAGGCTGCCGCGAAGCGCGCGGCGGTGCTGGGCTACGAGGGCAAGTGGGCGATCCACCCCTCGCAGATCGATCTCGCGAACGAGGTGTTCACGCCGTCGGAAGCGGAAGTGACCAAGGCCCGCCGCATCCTCGACGCCATGGCGCAGGCGGCGAAGGAAGGCAAGGGCGCGGTCTCACTCGACGGCCGCCTGATCGACATCGCTTCGATCCGCATGGCCGAGGCGCTGATCGAGAAGGCCAACGCGATGGCGGCATCGTAAGCTGGAATGCGGGAATTGCCCCTTCTCCCCTTTGTGGGAGAAGGGCCGAAGGAAGCGCCAGACGGTAAGGCGGTCGAAGGTGACGCTCATTGCGCTCATAGCGTAAGGATGGGACGGGAAAGCTCTCCGCACAACCGGCGGTTTCGCCGGGGATCATCCCCGCTCCGCGTCGCTCTGCGCGACGAGCAACAGCACGATTCCGATCGCGCCAATGAAGCGGAACGCCGCCTCTTGCATGTTCCAGCCTTGCGAGCGCCACATCTCGAACCACTCGCCGCCGATGGCCATGAAGCCTAAAAAATAGAGCGAGAAGGCCACGACAAGGCCGAGAATCGCGATTCCCTTCGCAGCGTCGAAAACGCGCCCATCCGATGCCCGCGCGCGATAGAGCTTCGTCGTGCCGGCGAGGCACAGCGCCGCGGCGGCGAGCTCCGTTCCGATGATGAGAGCGTAGGCGAGATGATGCAGCGGCGCGCTCGTGATGGCGCGCCAAGTGAAAGCAGTGTCGGGCCCGAGCGTGTCCATGGCGAGGATGTGCTGAACGCAAGCGAAGTTGGTCCCATAGTCGAAGATATTATCGAAGCTGACGATCGCCATCAGCACGCCGGTGCAGGCGACGAGGAAGATTTTGGCGTGACGCAGAATCATGGCGGCCCCTCCTTCGCTTGAAGCTTCCCTTATCGGGCCTTAGGAGTCTAGCCGAGGCCAAGGCGGCCTTGCGAAGAAATTTCGGTCGAGACGCGGCGTCGCGGCGTGCCCTAAGAACCTTCGGCATGCGCGGAAGAACGCAAGATGGGCGGCGGCGCCCGCCAGGCGTTTCGCCATTGGCCGCATCCGCGTCAAGACGAATGCTGCGACGTGGCCCTTCAACGACAGAGGCTCGAAATGGGCGCCGATCGGCGTCGCGCCGTCGGCAAATTCGATCTTGTATGGATCGGCGGGCGCGAGAAAATCATAGATTGCAAGGCCTTCCGCTGCGCAGCGGTCAATGAGCAGCGTGGTCAGCGCCCGACCCGGCGCGCCCTCGGCGTAGCGCAGGTCGTAGCTGCCGATCAGCGAGCGATAGGCGCCGCGGCGGACGAAGCCGATGTCGATCGCTGCTACATGAGGACCGGCCGTCAACGCGTGAAGCCGCAACAAGTCGCCTTGCGCCAGCAGGTCGAGAAACGACGAAGTGGCCCTGTGCGACAGGCCGCGACTGAAGAAGCCTCTTTCACGCAGCCAGTCCTGCTTCTGCGCGAGCGCCATCCACACCAGCTCGCCGACGCGCGAAGCCGTCGCGGCCTGCTCGAGCCGCACCTGGCCGAAGGCGGTGAGCTTCCGCCGTCGTCGCCGTGCGCTCTTGCTCTCCCGCCGCGGCGAGTGCAAAGCGCGCAATTCCACGAAAGGCGCCGCCAATTTTTCGCCGCAACGGGCAAGCTCGAGCCCCCCGCTCGCAAGCACGCCGTCGCGGCGCAGCTTCGTCAGCGCGATGAGATCGACGTCGCGCCAGCGCGCGATCTCCGCGAGAACGGCGTCCCGCCAGCGCGTGCGCTCGTCGCTCGCAAGCGCCAGCGCATCGCCATATTGCGTCATCGGCTCGCCGAGCCAACGCAAAATCCGCGCGCCGAAACGGCGCTCGACCTGCAGCGGCCACAGCATCGCGAGCCGCCCGTCGACTCGCAAGGCGACGACGCGAAACGCGAGCCCCTCCTCGCACGCCGCCTCGATCCAGGCGCGACACCAGGTGAAGGACTGGAAGCCCGTGGCCTCGGGCGTTTCGGCCTCGAGCGCGCGCCACGCCGCAGCCGAGGCGTCGATCGCCTCCGGCGAGGCCAGCGTTTCGACGTAAAATGACGACACGGTTTACTTCATCACCACTTGCGGCGCGATGTCCTCGAACCCGCGCTCAGCCTGTGGCGCGACGCGAAAATCGACGCTGAGCGGCAGGGTTTTGACGAAAACGCGGCGCATGAGCTTATGGGTCCCGGCAAGCGCGAGCTTGCCGACAAAAGCCGGGCCCCGCGTTTGCCGCGAGAGATCGCGCCCGCCGAACCAGGGCCGCAGCAGGCCGTTGGCGTAATCGACCGCATAGCCCGCCGAAAGCTCAGGGGTCCAGTGCTCAGTCGTGAAAGAGACGTTGACGCAATCTTCGTTCACGACGCGGTGCGGGCACATGCGCGGCCAGGTCGCCATGTCGCCCGGCTCCATCACATAGCTCTCCGCCTCGGCGTCGAAGCTTTCTTCGAACGGCAGGTCGGTGTCGACGCTGCGCTTCAACACGATGTTCTCGAGCGCCGGCTGCGGCAGGAAGGGCGCCCGCGCCGGGTAGATCCAGACGCGCTTTCTGCCCCGCACCTGCCACAAGCTCTGGCTCGGCACGTCGGCGTGATAGGCGACATTCATGCGCGGCGAGGAGATCAGGATGCTCATCGAGCGGCGAAAGGTGTCGAAACCTGGGATGCGCCGCGCCAGTTCTTCGAAGGCCGCGTCGAGGATCGCGCCATAGCCTGGCTCTGCATCCTGCACGCGCTGAAGATGCACCCAGAGCTCGCCCTTGGCCACCGCATCCATGACCTCCCGGCCGGCAATGCCGCTCATGTCGCCTTCGCGCCAAGTGCGGGGATCATGCGCGTCGCGGAGCATGGTGTTGACGTGATAGTTTTCGCGCGGCGTCTTTTCGATGAGGCGGATCAACGCGGCGTCCGAGAACAGCGGATGACCGGCCAAGCTGTGGCGCAGCTTGAGCAGGCGGCGTCCGAGATCTTGCGCTGCGTGTCCGGGCCAGTGCGTGAAAACCGGATTCATCTTACGTCCCAAGGGTCGTGATATTGCCTTGAGCTTAGCCAGGTCGGCTTGCCAAGGAGTAAAAAATCACGATCTAGTGTCGCCCGTCGCCGCCCGGATCAAAAAAGGCTTAGCGCCAATGATCACCCTTTATTATTGGCCCACCCCGAACGGCCACAAGATCACGATTTTTCTTGAAGAGGCCGGCGTCGAATACCGCCTGGCTCCGGTCAATATCGGCAAGGGCGAGCAGTTCACACCCGGCTTTCTGGTGATCTCGCCGAACAATCGCATGCCAGCCATAGTCGACGACGCCCCGCAAGACGGCGGCACTCCGATCTCCGTGTTCGAGTCTGGGGCGATCCTCCTCTATCTCGCCGAGAAGAGCGGCGAGTTTCTCTCCTCCGATCTGCGCGGGCGCGTGCGCGCGCTCGAATGGCTGTTCTGGCAGGTCGGGGGGCTCGGGCCGATGGCTGGGCAGAACCACCATTTCGCCCGCTACGCCACGCAAAAAATCCCTTATGCGATCGAGCGTTACGTCAACGAGACCAACCGTCTCTATGGCGTGCTCGACCGGAGGCTCGCGGAGGCGGAATATCTCGCTGGCGCCTATTCCATCGCCGATATGGCCGCTTATCCCTGGATCGTCCCCTATGAGGCGCAGGGCCAGAAGCTTGAGGACTTCCCAAATGTGAAGCGTTGGTTCGAGGCCATCGCGGCGCGGCCAGCCGTCAAGCGCGCCTATGAGATCGGCGACGCCACTGCCAAGCCGCGCAGCAATTTCACCGAAGAGGAGCGCAAGATTCTCTTCGGCCAGACCGCACGGCGGACCGGATAACGCAGACTTGCCATTTTGCGCCGCGGTATTATGTTGAGCGCACCCCAAAGGAGCCCGCTTCCATGCTGAATCAACTGCGTCCGGCCATCGTGCTGCTTGCGCTGCTGACCCTGATCACGGGCGTCGCCTACCCTCTGGCGATGACCGGTGTTGCGCAGCTTGCGCTCCGCGACAAGGCGAACGGTTCGCTCGTCGAGCGGGACGGCGCGGTGGTGGGATCGACGCTGATCGGCCAGAATTTCGCCTCAGACAAATATTTCCACGGGCGTCCGTCGGCGACGAGCGCGCCAGACCCTACGGACCCGGCAAAGACGATCGACGCGCCCTATAACGCCGCCAACTCCACGGGCTCCAACCTGGGTCCGACCTCGAAGAAGCTCATCGATCGCGTCAGCGCGACGATCGAGGCGGAATTCGCGGCGGGACGCATCGATGTGGTGGCGGCGGACGCCGCCACGGCTTCGGGCTCCGGGCTAGATCCGCACATCTCGCCGCAATTTGCGCTGGCGCAGGTCGGAAGCGTCGCTAAAGCGCGCAGTCTCGACGAAGCTCGAGTCAAGAAGCTGGTCGAGGAGCGCACCGAGCCGCGCTGGCTCGGCCTCATAGGCGAGCCGCGGGTCAATGTGCTCGCGCTCAACCTCGCGCTCGATCGCCTGTAAGGTCGGGGGTCAATGGCGGCCTTTGCGGCCGCCGCCAGCGCGGCCGCTCCCGTTCGAGACGATCGGCGGATTGAGATCGATGGCCTTCGCGAGCGTCCAGAAGCAGTCGAGGCCGCCCGAAGGCCGCACGCACCACAGAGGTTCATGGCGCTCGTCGACCGTGACCTGTTGGCCGCGCGCGAACTGCTGGCATTCTCCCTCGTCGATCCGGCCCTTGAAATAGGCCGCGGCTTTTTGGCCGTCGGCGTCGGCGGGAATCTGATAGCCCTTCTTCAGCGTCGCCTCGTCCGAGCAGGCGGGCGCCGCGACCTTGAGCGCGGCGCAGGACCCCGCTCCTCCGCTCAAGACCAGAAGAGCCGACGCCAGCGCGCCGAGTCCCAAGCCATTCGTCAACATGCCTGAGCCTTTACGCCTTCGCGCGCCAAACGCGATTTGCGCCATATATATCTCGTCCAGCACTCGTTTGCACCAGACAAAGCGGCGCCCGAGGCGTGAGCGGGACGCCGAATTCGCGAAAGGTTTCGTCGTGGCGAACGCTCGCATTCTCTCTTTTGAAAACGGCGCCCGCGCTCGGAGGCTGCAGATCGAGCTAAGCGGCTGGAGGGCGAGGCTGCGCATGGCTTTCGAGCGCAACTGGGATTGGCGCGCCCGCGAGATATGCAAGATGGAGATCCGCCGGCTGAGCGATCTGTCGCGGGAACTCAAGGATTTTGGTTGAGACCTACTCGTCGTTCTCGGCGTTGAGCTCTTCGAGCGGAATGCTGGCCGGCCGTAGCGATTTGGGGATCATCCGGACGCCGATGCCGCCGTCATCTTCCTCGACGAGCGTGACCCCTGCCCTTTCGAAGGCGCCCTGCAAGGCGGCGAGCTTGGACTTCTGCGGCAATGACCGTCCGCCTTCGAAATTGCAGATGGTCGTGTTCCCGACCTTCGCAGCGTCGGCAAGGTCTTGCTGCGACCAATCGAGAAGCCCGCGCGCGGCGCGGCATTGCGCAGGAGTGATCATGGCGACCTCTTAAGATAGGGCGCGCCGGAAAATTTCTCGGCATCGATTTACGATATAGCGGCAGCGGCGAACGGGAGCATCCTCCCGGCGACAGAACCCGCGCGAAGCCGCTGATCGCCGTGGGAGCGGGGCCCCTCCCATGAGCGTGAACCGCTTGCCGTCGCGAGCTTTTCTTGCGCGTCAGAATGACTATCTCATAGGCGGAGGCGGCGCGAGAGGAGCGACGATCATGGCTAACAGGGAGCAACATAGTCACCGCGAGGCGAAAAAGCCGAAAAAGAACAAGTCGAAGACGCCCACGCTGGCGGTTTCTGCGGTTGAGGGGCTCATCGACAAGGCGCGGGGCCATGTGGTGGGCGGCAAGAAATAGTCGGAGACAGCGCGCCGCGTCGGCGAAGCGATGCGTTGAAGGCCGGTGAGATGCAAGGGGCGGCGGGCGGAGATGAAGTCCTTCCGTCCGTGAGGTGAGGCGAAGCCCGCAAATGAGGCAAATCGCCAATCGAGAAATGAGGCGTAGCCAAAGCGTGAGGATGCCGAAACACAAGGGGCCTCACGACTTTGTTATCCACGCGACGCTCGCGGTCCTTTCGACGCTGCGTGGTTTCAATTGACATGCTCCCGCTGTTTCTTACGTAAAATGAGCAATGTCGAGGTATTGCTTATCTCGGCAAGGATCAAGCTTCCGCGATGAAACGCTCGGAGCGCCGCTCTGGACCGGATTCAGGGCGCGAGCCGCGCCGTCGTCACCGCAAATTCACGCGAGCGCGATGGCCGAAACGAGCCGGCCATAGTCCGGCTCGGCGCGGTGCGTCGCGCGGCGGTAGCTGAAGCAGCGCTCCTCGTTGGCGTAGGTGTCGATCTGCAGATTCTCGAAGGACGCCACGCCGAGCTTCTCCACCTTCGCGGCGATGAAGCCGGGGAGATCGAACATGGCGTGGCCCTGCCGCTCGGACGGCGAGAAAAAGCGAGCGTAGCTCGCGTCTTCCGCCAAAAAGCGCGGCGTGAACTCCGGCCCGACCTCGTAGTTCGCGGCGGCGATCATCGGCCCGAGCGCGATATGAACGTCCGCGCGGCGCGCGCCGAGCCGCTCCATCGCGGCGAGCGTCGCCTCGACGACGCCGTAGAGCGCGCCTTTCCAGCCCGCATGCGCGGCGCCGACCACGCCCTCGCGCACGTCCGCGAACAACAGCATGCCGCAGTCGGCGCCCGTCACGCCAAGCGCGAGGCTTTTCGCCCGTGTCGCCAGCGCGTCGCAGCGCGGGCGGGCGTCGTCCGCCCAGGGCTCGGCGACCGCAACGGCTTCGATGGAGTGGATCTGAAAGGGGACGAGCAGGCGCGACGCGGCGACGCCGAGCGACGCCGCCATGCGCGCCCGGTTCTCGCGCACCTTCGCCGGCTCATCGCGAGAGCCGACGCCGCCGTTGAGCGAGTCGTAAACGCCTGCCGAGACGCCGCCCCTGCGCGTGAAAAAGCCGTGACGCACGCCGGGGAGGCGTAGATTTTCGGCGCTCAGCGCCTCGGCCCCGCTCATCTCAGCGCGGCGAGTCGTACCATTTGACGTCGCCTCCGCCGCGCGCGGCGCGCGTGTTGTCGGCGAGCGGGCGGCGCGTCTCCTTCTCGGCGACGGGACGCCGCGTCTCCTTCGGGATCGGCGGCGGCTCTATAACCCCAGAGCCGCTGTCCTTCTGATAGATGTCCTCGCGGAATTGCGTCACCCCGTCGGGCGCACCCCAGGCGGTCACATACACCCAGTAGACCGGCACGGGCGGCGCGATCTTCACATCGACGCGCTCGCCCGAGCGGATCAGCTCGTCGATGTGGTCGCGATCCCAGCCCGGCGTCTCCTTGAGGAGCCAGGCCACATAGTCGCGCACGTTCTGCAGGCGGATGCAGCCAGAGGATACGAAGCGGAAGTCGTCGCCAAACACGCCCTTGGCCGGCGTGTCGTGCATATAGACCCCGTAGGGGTTCGAAATGTCGATGCGCACGACGCCGAGCGAGTTGAAGTCGCCGCCAGTGTCCTGGCGGAAGCGGTAGTTCAGCGCGTCGAAGGAGTTCCAGTTGATCTGCTCGGGCGCGAGCTCCTGGTTTTCCTTATTGTAGACGCGGATGTGATTGTCGTGCAAGTAGTTCGGGTCGGCCTGCATCTTCGGAATCAGGTCCTTGCGGATGACTGAGGCCGGCACGGTCCAGAACGGATTGAAGTTGATCTCGATCGCCTTGGTTTGCATGACCGGCGACTGGCGGTCGATCTTGCCGACGCCGGCGATGTGATGCGTGACGACCGCCCCGTTCTCGACCGTCTCGACAAGCGCCGCAGGAATATTGGCGGTCACGTAGCGGGGGCCGAGGTCGCCCGCGAAGCTGCGCAGGCGCACGAGATTGATCTCGAGCTGATGCAGCCGCTGCTCGGCGGGCACGTTAAGCGCGGTCAGCGTCGGCTGGTTCACCACGCCGTTCTCGATGACGCCGTGCCGGACCTGGAAGCGGCGCACGGCGGCTTCGACATAAGAGTCGAAGACGGGGGAGAAGCCGGTCTCGGGGCCGATGTCGCCGGAGGTGATGAGACGCCGGCGCAGGACCGAAACCGCCGGCCCGTTGGAGCCGAGATGGAGCTGCGCGCCCGCCGGCACCTGCGGCCAGCCGCCATTGGCGACGATCTGCTGATACTGCTCGATCGCGGCTTCGGTGGCGGCGAGAGTCTGTTGCGAAAGTATTGGAGTCGTCGAGCGCGAGACCGTGAGGCGCTCGGCGGCGTCGTAGCTCTGGGCCCACTCGGCCTGGCCGTCGTACTCGGGCGCAGCCTGTGCGGCGCTGACGCCGAGCATCAGGGCCAGAACGGAAAAGGTCGAAGCCTTCAGCAAGGGGAGGTCTCCAATTGCGAGGGGGGCCGCTTTGACGCGCTTTAGCGTCGCGGCTTTCGCCGCCCGGGCTGAAACTAGCGGTTCCATGGTTAAGAAGGCCCGAATAGGTAGGCGATTTTGTGACGTCGCTGGAGAGGCTGGCGCTCGTCGTTCCGCCCCTTGCCTTTTCCGCGCCCGCCCCGCATACCGCGCCGCAACCGAGACCAAACCTCCACAGGACCGATATGGGCTTCAAATGTGGCATTGTCGGCTTGCCGAACGTCGGCAAGTCGACCCTCTTCAACGCGCTCACTCAAACGGCTGCGGCGCAGGCGGCGAACTATCCCTTCTGCACCATCGAGCCCAATGTCGGCGAGGTCGCCGTTCCTGATCCTCGTCTCGAGACGCTCGCGAGCATCGCCGGCTCCAAGCAGATCATCCCGACGCGCCTGACCTTCGTCGACATCGCCGGCCTCGTGCGCGGGGCCTCGAAGGGCGAGGGGCTCGGCAACCAGTTCCTTGCGAACATCCGCGAATGCGACGCCCTCGCCCATGTCGTGCGCTGCTTCGAAGACGGCGACGTGACGCATGTCGAAGGCGGCGTCGATCCCTTGCGCGACATCGAGACGATCGAGACCGAGCTCATGCTCGCCGATCTCGAAAGCCTCGAGAAGCGCACGATCGCGCTGGAGAAGAAGGCCAAGGGCGGCGACAAGGAGGCCAAGGAGCTTTTGGAGCTCATGCGCGCCTGCCTCGCGCTGCTGCGCGAGGGCAAGCCCGCCCGCCTCGTTGCGATCAAGCCGGAGGAGCGCGGGGCGCTTGCGGGCCTCGGGCTTCTGTCGTCGAAACCCGTGCTTTACGTCTGCAACGTGGAAGAGAGCTCGGCGGCCGAGGGCAATGCGCAATCGCAGAAGGTCTTCGCGCGCGCCAAGGAAGAGGACGCCGCCTGCGTGGTGGTTTCGGCCAAGATCGAGAGCGAGATCGCCGTGATGCCTCTCGAAGAGCAGAGGGATTTTCTCGAAGCCGTCGGGCTCGACGAGCCGGGCCTGAACCGTGTCATCCGGGCCGGCTACGACCTGCTGCATCTGATCACCTATTTCACGGTCGGCCCGAAGGAGGCGCGCGCCTGGACGATCGAGAAGGGAACCAAGGCCCCGCAGGCGGCGGGGGTCATCCACACCGATTTCGAGAAAGGCTTCATCCGCGCTGAGACGATCGCCTACGACGATTACGTCGCGCTGAAGGGCGAGGCCGGGGCGCGGGAAGGGGGGAAGCTGAGGCTGGAGGGCAAGGAGTATGCGGTGGCGGATGGGGACGTGATGCATTTTAGGTTCAATACCTGAGGCGTTTCGCGCTTGCTCGCGCCGACTTCGGGGTTGGCGTCATGGCTGGAGATTCTTCGATGCGAACGCTATTGCTTGGGACGCTCCTGCTGACCTCGCTCGGGGCACCCGCTTGGGGCGCGGTCGACTTGGAGAACGAAAAATCCGACGGCTACGAGTTGACGCTGCGTGCTCCCGAGGCTGCGCTGGCCATTGAGCCGCTCAAAGCCGAGCTGCTGCGTCGCTTCGATGAGCGCACGAAGAATTTGAAGGATCTGGTGCGAGAAGCGTGCAAGACGGACGAAGCCTCACATTCCCCTTATCTGCTCTCGATGAATTGGCGCGTGACCTATGAGAACCCCAAGGTGCTGAGCCTCTCGGGCAAGGTCTACTCCGAGGACTGCAAGCACGCCTACGACGACTTCGAGACGATCGTCTGGGACAAGCAGGCGCTGCGAGAAACTCCGCTGACGGACATCTTCCTCAAGGACAAGCAAGCCGACGCGCTACGCGACATCGCCCTTTACGCCAGTCGCGCCTTCCTCAAATCGCGCCGAGGAGGCGACTTGTCTGACAGCTACTACGCGGTCGAGGATCATATCTCCGCCAAACCGCTGAGGCTCGGCCACTACGCCTTGACCTACGCCAAGGGCGAAGAGCTGGCCAACGGCATCGTGCTGCTCTGGGGCGCGGGCGAAGCGTGGCCGAGGGTCGTCGACGACGTAAGAATTTCGGTTCCGGCCGCGGTGTTCTTCAAATATCTGGCGCCCGAATGGACGAAGCAGTTCAAGTAGCTCGGTCGCTGACCGAAACCTCTGTCATAGCGCTTGCTCGCGCAGCGTGATCAGTGCAGAATACCGGAGAATGACCTGACTGCGTTGGTTGAGTTCCATGGAACGTGGATTGACGCGCGCAGAGCTGCGGGCGATTGCGGAAGCGAAGCTTGAGGACGCGCATCTCCTTCTTGAGGCTGGGCGTCATGCGAACGCCTATTACCTCTGCGGCTATGCGGTCGAGATCGGACTAAAGGCTTGCATCGCCGCCCAGATCGCACCCGAAACGCTTCCCGGCAAGGACTTTGTCAAAGGCATTTTGAACCACCAGTTCGCGGGACTGGCGGCGCTTGCCGGCCTCGGCGCCGCGCTGAGGGCGGCTGAGGATGCGGACCGGGTTTTTGCCGTGAACTGGGCGACCGCTTTGGACTGGTCCCCGGATTCCCGGTATAGAATGACTGATCCTCAGGCGGCGGAAGCCCTGTTCGTCGCCGTGACCGACCCGAGCTCAGGAGTGATGCGATGGATCAAGGCTCATTGGTGAGTTCGGGACAGGCGCTCGTGCGCGCGCTCGACGAGTCCGGGTTGCCGCCCCGCGCAGCCATGTGGGTGCACGAAACCGAAAACGACAACTGGAGACTCTGGCTCGTCCCTCCGAAGGGAACGACCGACAGGCGCGACTTCTTCTTGCAGATTGCGAAAATCGTTGCCGAGAATCGGCTGCGGCTGGGCGGATTCGACACTGGCGACGCCCGAATGGTCCTGGACGATCATCCCGCCATCAAGGGGCTGCGCAGCTACATGAAGGTCCCGGGGCTGAACAACATCTTCTTTCCGGGAAACAAGTTCGAAGGCTATTATCTGCCAGAAGGAATCATCTTGCGGCTCGACTCCTAGCCGCAACCACGCCAACGCCCTTGCCCAAGTCCCGCAATCCCGCTCCCGCCCAGCCCCCAGCCCCCACCCGCGAGGACATCCTCGACTTCCTCGCGCGCGAGAAGGAGGCCGCGAAGAAAACCGGGCGCTCCGGCAAGATCGGCAAGCGCGAGATCGCGCGCGCCTTCAATGTCAAGGGCGAGGGGCGCGTCGAGCTCAAGCGGCTCATCGCCGAGCTTAGCCAGGAGGGCGCGATCGAACGGCGCGGCAAGCGCGTCGCGAAAGCCGGCGCGCTGCCGCCGGTGACGCTCGCCGACATCATCGGCCGCGACGCCGAGGGCGAGCTGATCGCCGCGCCGGTCGAGTGGAACGAGGACGAGTTCGGTCCGCCGCCGCGCATCAGCATCGAGGCGCCGCGCCGCGCCAAGGCCGGGGAGCCCCTGCCGGGGGTCGGCGACCGCGCGCTCGTGCGCGCCGAGCTCGACCGCGACGCCGGCCCGAACGACCCGCAATTCGCCGGGCGCGTGATCAAGCTGCTTTTTCGGCAAAAGCACCGGCTGCTCGCCGTGCTGCGCGAGGGCGACGGGGGCCACGCCTGGCTCGAGCCGATCGACAAGAAGCAGGCCTCCCGCGACCTCGTCGTCGCCAAGGAGGACCGCGGCGACGCCAAGGACGGCGATCTCGTCTCGGTCGATTTTCTCGGCAAGACGCGTTTCGGCGCCGGCCGCGCCCGCGTGCGCGAGAACTTGGGGTCGGTCACGAGCGAGAAGGCCGTGAGCCTCATTGCGCTCCGCGCGCACGACATCCCCGACGTGTTCCGCCCGGAGACGCTGGCCGAGGCCGAGAAGGCCCACAAGGCGCGGCTCGATGCACACCGCGAGGACTGGCGCGACCTGCCGCTCGTCACCATCGATCCCCCCGACGCCAAGGACCACGACGACGCCGTC
>DASPSI010000092.1:0-21307 GCA_035624015.1 Methylocystis sp. | reverse complement strand
AGCCACGGCCCACACAGGCCCAACTCTCCACATATAGGGACGACAAAACAACCCGACAACCGTCAGGCCCTCACGCCCAGCCAAAATGCGAAGAAACGACCTCACACGCTGCCTCACAACAGCGCCGCCGTCGATGGATGGGGTATAGAATCCTCCGTCCAGACCTGTCAACCATCGCATGTGACATTTTTTCAAAATTGCCGCAAAAGCGTGAGCCGCCGGCCTGTGACTTAGGCTGCAGCAGCCGAGATAATGGATGTGCTTCAAAGGGATGTGCGGCTCTATCCACAGGCTTCAAAAAATATGTCGAGACGGAGTAGAGATGACGGCTCCGAGGCTCCGAACCCCGTCTGGGGCGAAACCTCGCATGCAGGAGGCTTCAATGTCGCAGCAGGCAAACCCATTCACCGGAGCGATCGGCGAGGAATATGAAATGCTGCGGCTGATCTGTCCGCCGGCCGCTACGCTCGCCGGCCGGCTCGGGCGCCGGGTCGCGGCTTTTCGACCGGGCTATTCCCTGCAAGGCTTCGAAATCGGCTGCGGCACCGGCATCAGCACGCTGTCGCTGCTGAACGCGCGCGAAAACCTCCTTCTCGTCGCCGTCGACTCCTCGCCCAAAATGCTGGAGCAGGCGCGACGCAATCTCGCGAACCACGTGAGCTCGGGCCGCGTCGCCTTCGAGCTCGCCGACGCGCTCGCAGCCCTGCAAGCACGTGATGAAGCGAGCTTCGACGTCGTGGCTTCCAACTACGCGACCCATAATTTCTCTCAGGGCTATCGCGAGCGCGTCTTCAAAGAAGTGTTTCGCGTGCTGAAGCCTCGCGGCCTGTTCGTCAACGGCGACCGCTTTGCGATTGACGACCGCGCCGCGCATCTTGCAAACACGCAGAGGGAAGTACGCCACTGGTTCAAAACCTTCGCGGAGCTCGACCGCTATGACCTGCTGGAGGAATGGGTGCTGCATCTCTTTTCCGACGAATCGCCCGAGCACATCATGTATTTCGCGCCGGCCCAGGAAACCTTGCGCAAGATCGGCTTCGAGGTGGTCGTCGAATGGCGCGAGGGCGTCGATACCCTGATGACCGCGACCAAGCCCGCCTGACCCCGAGCGATGCGGGCTGCTCGGGCTGGCGATCCGGCTCTTTCGCGCCTTCTTTCGACTCTCCCATTTCACGCTCGGGCATTGACGCCGCTTTGTCGCCGCATTGCCCGGCGATACGAAACCCCGACAGGCTCGGCCTTTTCCGCGAGGCGTCGTGAACGAGAGACTCTCCAATTTCATCGCCCTCGCGCGCTGGGTGGCGGCGGCCATGGTTCTGCTCGGCCATGTCGCGAGCTTCATCCAAATCCCCGACATCATGGTCGCCCCGCACGGTCCCGGCGTCTACGCTTGGTGGTTCCTGACCGCCTTCTCGCATCAGGCGGTGCTGGTGTTCTTCGTGATCTCTGGCTTTCTCGTCGGGGGCGACGTGCTGCGCAAGCGCGCGCGGACCGAGCCGTTTTTGCGCGCCTATATGACCAACCGCTTCTCGCGCATCTATATCGTGATGGTTCCGACGCTGCTCTATGGCTTCGTGCTCGACCGGATCGGCCGCGAGCTGTTTCCGCATTCGGGAATCTATGACGCGCCTTTCTTCGAGGGCGTTTACAATCCTATGAACACGGTCTGGGCGCTGTTCCAGCAGCAGACGATCTGGACGACGCAGGCCGGAACCAACGGCCCCTTGTGGTCGCTCGCCTGCGAAATGTGGTACTACGCGACATTCCCGCTGCTGCTTTTGCCCTTCAGCGGCGCCTATTCGCGAAACGTCAAGATCGCCGGCTTTTGCCTCGGCGCGGGCGCCGCCGTTGCGATGTCGATCCCAAAGTCGCCGTTTCTGTTCGGTTACGGCGTCTGGGTTCTGGGCGCCTTCCTGCGCGTGGCGCCGCGGCCGGCGATCAAGAGCGTGCTGGCCTCTCTTGCGCTGTTTCTCGCGACGATCGCCATCGTGCGTCTCGCTGCGCGCGGGCCCCTCGTTGAAGCCCATCCTTTCGTTTCGACGGCTGGGGACATGGCGACCGCGGCGAGCTTCGCCAATCTCTTGCTCGCCCTGCGCTTCGCTCCGCCGCAGGGTCTCTTCGCCAATATCGGCTCGATCCACACGCGCTTCTCGGATTTCTCCTATTCACTCTACGCCACCCATGCGCCTTTGGTGTTTTTCGTCTGGGCCGGCGCCTGCGCGCTCGTCTCTACTGACTTCCACCGGCAGTCGCCCACGCCGCTGCACTGGATCTTGGGCCTTGCATTGATCTTCGTCGCGATCGCCTTCGCATACGGCTTCTCGCGGCTGACCGAGGCGAGAACGCCAGCGCTGCGCGATTATCTGTCGCGCGCGCTGCCCGGCGCCGCCAGAGCGCCCGCGACGCTTTCGCCGGCCAAGCTCGAGCGCGCTTAAGCGTTACGCGATGATGTCGGGCGTGATCTCGTCCTCGAGGTGCTGAATGCGGTCGCGCAAGACGAGCTTGCGCTTCTTCAGCCGCTGGATCTGCAGCTGATCGGCGCTGCCTACGGTGAGCAGCGCCTCGATCGCCGCCTCGAGGTCGCTGTGCTCGAGCCGCAACCGCTCGATCTCCCCGCGAATTGCGTCGGTTTCCTCGCTCGTCCGATCTCTGGCCATGCGTTCGCCGACGGCGCGATCTGCGCCCTGAGGATGATTTGCGCTCAGCATTATCCACCCGCCAGCGGGCTGGGAGCAAGCGCAAAAAAGGCGCGCTCAAGCCTGCAATGAGCATGCTTCTCGCAGCACGCTAATTTGCGAGATTTTTTCCTCGAACGGTCCCCAGTCGTCTCGCCTCGCGATGGAATCCCAAATGCGCTCGACCTCGTCGATCATCATAGTGCAGGGCTCCACGCCGGCGAAATAGGGGTGGTCGAGATGCGCGTGCGCTGACGCTCGATAGGGAGCAAGCGCCGCGCGCACCGGCGCGAAGAACGGGCTTTCATAGAGCGCGGCGGCCGGGCTCTTTTCGGCGCGCGCGAGGCTCGCGAGCCCGCCGCGCCAGTCGAAGAAAGCTTGCTCGAACGGCGCGCGCGAGGCGAGCATGAAGTCGACGAAGCTCTTCGCGAGCGCTGCGTCCTGCTCCTCCCCCGCCGAGTCGAGGCCCAGCCGAAATAGCAGTCTCTCGCGAAAGGCCGCGCGCATGAGATCGGCATAGCTTTCGGCGATGCGCTGCGCCGTCTGCAGCCCGATCAGAGGCAGCAGGCACTCCGCCAGCCGCGCCAGACACCAGGCGATCGCGCCGGGCTGCCGCCCGAAGGCGTAAAGCCCAATCTCGTCGAAATAGGCGGCGGTGAAGCCCGCGTCCCAAGTCGGGGCGAAGCGCCAGGGGCCATAGTCGAAGCTCTCGCCCGTGACGTTGATATTGTCGGAGTTCAGCACGCCATGCACAAAGCCTGCCGCCATATAGCTCGCGGCGAGCTTCGCCACGCGGGCCGTCACGGCGCGGAGCAAGGCTTCCGCCGGCCGTTCGGCCTCCGCGAGCTGTGGGAAATATTGGGCGAGCACATAGGCGGTCAGCCGCTCGATCCCCTCGCGGTCCTCATGGTAGGCGAGACGCTGGAAGGTGCCGATGCGGATATGCGAAAGCGATAACCGAACGAGCACGCTCGAGCGCGTCGGCGATGGCTCGTCGGATCGAATAAGCTCCTCGCCCGTCTCGATGAGGCTGAAGCTCTTGGAGGTGTCGACGCCGAGAGCCTCCAGCATTTCGGCAGCGAGGATCTCGCGCACGCCGCCCTTGAGCGTGAGGCGGCCGTCGCCGCGACGCGACCACGGCGTTTGGCCGCTGCCTTTCGTTCCGAGATCGAGCAGACGCCCATCCTCAACGTCGCGCAGCTGCGCGAAGAGAAAGCCGCGACCATCCCCGAGATCGGGGTTGTAGCTGCGGAACTGATGGCCGTGATAGCGCAGCGCCAGCGGCTTTTGAAACGCGCCCGGCAGCGGCTCGAATCGGGCGAAGTGCGCGATCCATTCGGCGTCGCTCAGGCCGTCCAGGCCGACGCGGGCGGCCCAGCGCTGGTTGCGGTAGCGCAAGATGGTCTTGGGAAAGCGCGCTGGCTCGACCTCGTCGAAGAAATCAGCGCCGAGAGCAGCGTGTAGGGTTTCGGGAAGGAACTTGGCGCTTACCGGCATTTCTTTGCGGCCTTTGGGCAGTCGATGCAAAACGTCTGCCGTTTGGCCAAAAAATATAGGCGGAGATCGCTCTCCGCCCCGCGCCACGAACGCGAATCAACCCTAGTGGCGTGTCTCTTGCTCCAATTTCTTCATTTGATCCTTGAGCTGCAACTTCTTTCGTTTCAGCTCCGTCACCTTGGCGTCGTCGGAAGACGGGTGGTTCTGCTCTTCCTCGATTTCCCTCTCGAGCGCCTCGTGACGGCGTTGGAGTTCGACAATGTGGCCGTGCAAGGACATCAGCAACCTCCGTGGTTGGAGCCGGGTCGGCACCCCGGCCAAACGGTAGTGTGACACAAATATTGCTCCCGGCAAGAGCGAAAAATCGTCGCACTGCTGAAGAATTTGCTACGCCTGCGCAATTTTCTTAACCTGGCCTTAACTTAGGCGACAATCGAAAGCCTCAGCGAGGCGAGAACGCGCGTCGGCTCGTGCTTTTCTCCACGATATCCACCGCCGCTCGGAACGCGCCCTCAATATCGAGCTCGCTCGTGTCCAGCGTCACCGCGTTTTCTGCGGCCTTGAGCGGCGCCGCCGCGCGATCGCGGTCGCGCGCGTCGCGCTTCTTCACGTCGGCGAGAATCTCCTGGTAGTCGGCCTTTTCGCCGAGGCTCATAAGCTCCAGCGCCCGGCGCTGCGCCCGCTTTTCCGGCGAGGCGACAACGAAGATCTTCACGGTGGCGTCGGGGCAGATCACTGTGCCGATGTCCCGCCCGTCGAGCACCGCGCCCTCCGCGCGCCCGGCGAAGCGACGCTGCAGATCGACAAGCTCCGCTCGCACTTCCGGGAGCGCGCCAACAAGGGAGGCCGCCTCCCCCATCTCGCGCGTGCGGAGCCGAGCGTCGTCGAAATCGGTGAGCGACAGTCCGCGCGCCGCCGCGGTCGCCGCCGCAACGTCGTCAAGCGGCAGACCTTCGTCGATGAGCGCCAGCGCAGTGGCGCGATAGAGCAGGCCGGTGTCGAGATGCGGCAGGTTGAAGTGCGCCGCGAGCCGCCGCGCCAGCGTGCCCTTGCCCGAGGCCGCAGGTCCGTCGATGGCGATGACGAGCCTATTCGGCAAATGAGGCCCCCAGCCCGGCCATGAGCGCGCGAAAGCTCGGGAAGCTCGTGGCGATCATCGTCGCGTCGTCAACCTCGACCGGATGCTGCGCAGCAAGCCCCATGACGAGGAAGCTCATGGCGATCCGGTGGTCGAGATGCGTGGAGACGGAGCCGCCGCCTTTGACGACGCCCGCCCCGCCCTCAACGATCAGGTCGTCGTCCTCGATGTCGCATTCGACTCCGTTGACCGTGAGCCCCGCAGCGATGGCGGCGAGGCGGTCGGACTCCTTCACGCGCAATTCGGCCAGTCCGCGCAGGCGCGTCTTGCCCGCGGCGTAGGCCGCGACGACGGCGAGAATCGGATATTCGTCGATCATCGAGGGCGCGCGCGCCGCCGGAACGTCGACGCCCTTCAGATTCGGCGAATGGCGCACCCGGATGTCGGCGACCTCCTCGCCGCCCTCGACGCGCGGATTCTCCAAAGCGAGGTCCGCGCCCATGTCGCGCAACGTCTCAATGAAGCCGCTGCGCAGCGGATTGGTCATGACGCCTTCGATCAGGACGTCGGAGCCCGGAACGATCAGCGCGGCGGCGAGCGGAAAGGCGGCGGAGGAAGGGTCCGCCGGCACGCGCACGGGCTTGGGGACGAGCTCGGGCCGCCCTTCGAGCGTGATCTTGCGGCCGTGGACGCCGTGCGGCTCGACCTTCACTTTTGCGCCGAAATGAGCGAGCATTTTCTCGGTGTGATCGCGCGAGGCCTCGTTCTCGATGACGGTCGTGCGGCCCGGCGAATTGAGCCCCGCAAGCAGGACGGCCGACTTGATCTGGGCCGAGGCGACCGGCGTCGTGTAGACGATCGGCAGCGGCTCGCTCGTCCCCTGGAGCACGAGCGGCAATCGGCCGCCCTCCGCCTCCTCCAGCACGCGCGCGCCTTGCAGCAGCAGCGGGTCGAGAATGCGCCGCATCGGGCGCTTGCGGAGCGAGGCGTCGCCATCGAAGCGGGCCGTGATCGCATGGCCGCCGATGACGCCCATCATGAGCCGCGAGCCCGTGCCGGCGTTGCCGAAGTCGAGCGTCTCGCGCGGCGCCAGAATCGAGCCGACGCCGAGACCGCGGACGCTCCAGAGGCCTTCGCCGCATCGCGTGACCGTCGCGCCGAGCGCGCGGCAGGCGTCCGCCGTGCGCAGCACGTCCTCGCCTTCGAGCAGCCCTTCGATCGTGGTTTCGCCGACGGTCAGCAGGCCGAAGATCAGCGCGCGATGCGAGACGGACTTGTCGCCAGGCGGGCGCAAGCGGCCGTTCAGAGCTTTCGCCCGCAGCGAGCGCAGGGGTTTCGGCGCGGGAGGAGAGGCGTTCAAGGCGGGCCTTATTGGTTTAGATTCTTGTTCTGCTTGGAAGGCGGAAAGACGCCCGACTGCCGAGCCTGTCCCCTCTCCCCGCTTGCGGGAGAGGGGACAGGCTCGGCATGTTGCGAAGCCTCGGGCTCCTCTCCAGCGAGCGGGTTTTTTCGACTTTCCAAGCTGGCCCGGTATAAAGCGCCGTCGAAAGAAAAACTATAGGGCCGCCGCTCGCGCATCCATCTTCGCGAGCATCGACGGTTGGCCGCTCAGGGCGTGGGCGGCAGGCGATTGGACGGCGGCGCTGATTGAGACCTTTTGCTGGGCCGCCGCGGCGCAAAACAGCCCGATCAGGCCAAAGCTGAGAACGAGGCGGCGAAGCATGGGGTGGGTCAGCATGGCGCGTTTCTCCTTGAACGCCTCGAGGGCGCATGAGGAGAAGACACTGAATCGGGGCGGCCCGCTGTGAGCTTTCGCACAGGGGAAAACCTGACAGGAGATAGGGACGTTAGGGGGAGCCTGCCAGCTCCCGCATCGCTACAGGAACGATTATCAACGCCGGCGAAGGCAAGGCGGGGAGTGCGCACGGGTTGAGCGCGCGACCGCGCTGGCGACGAACGAGAAGGCCAGCTCAGATTTCGCGGACTATTGGCTACAGCATATAGCGGCTTAGAGCGCTCGCATGCGATTCTGGGATAGCACGAAGGCCAGCGCCACAGCGCATATAATTTGAAACATCAGCGCGGCTGCTACTGCCAACATGCTCGCCTCCGTTTTACGTCCTCGACCTTACCAAACCAGACCGGCGCGTATGATCTCACGTTCACCGGCTTGGGCCAAGAGCAAACGACCACAAACGACCACTATCGCGTTCTCCTTGGGAAGCCAGACGGGAGCCTTGCGCTGCGGGAGCGCGTCTCATTGCGCCCCAGGACGGATCAGGGCGGCTTGAGACGTCAAGCCTCTCTCTGGGCGAGTTTCGCGGCCTGATAGCCAGAACGAATCGCGCCTTCGATCGTTGCCGGGAGGCCCGTCGCGGTCCAATCGCCGGCGAGCAGAAGGTTGCCCCATTTCGTCTCGGCGCCGGGGCGGCGGCGCTCCTGCTCCGGCGTCGCCGCGAAGGTCGCGCGTTTCTCTTTCACGATCTGCCATTGCGGCAGGCCGCCCGTGAGACCCGTCGCCCGCGCCACCTCCGCCCAGATGCGGCCTGCGAGGTCTTCACGGGGCTCGTCCATGAGACCGTCCGCGCCGCTGATCGTGACCGACAGCCTGTCTTCGAAGGCGAACAGCCATTCGCTGAGCGCGCCGATCATGCCGAGCAAGGCAGGCTGTCCGGGCGGCGGCGCAATCTTGAAATGGGCGTTGAGAATCGCCCGATAATCGTTCGGCGCCTCGAGGCCGGGGACGAGATCCGCCGCGGCCCAGGGCGGAACCGCCAGCACGAGAAGGTCCCTTTCGCCCAGCTCGACGCCGGCGTCGCCGAAATTGAGCCGCGCGACGCGGTCGCCTTCAAAGTCGATTTGACGCAGCCGCGCGCCGAAGCGCACATCGACTCCGGCGTCAGCCAGCGTCTTCAGCGCGGGATCGATGAAAGCCGGGCCCAGGCCATTTTTGGCGACGAGCGGCCGGCAAGCGGCGCCGCCCGCGCCGAGAGATTGCCGCAGCACGGAGCCGGCAAGCTCGGCGCTGGCGTCCGCCGGCTCCATGTTCAGCGCGGCAAGTAGCACCGGACGCCACAGGCGCTCATAGAGCGGGCCGGCGCAAGTCATTGTTTCGCCGATGGTCGCCCCAGTTTTGCTGCGCAGCAAATGCGCAGCATCCAGGTAGTCGAGCCAGCGGCTGCCGGGAACCCGGCGCGAGGGGACAAGGATCCACCATGGAAGGCGCGAGTCGTTGATGCGCAGCCGCCAGCGCGCGCCATCGCGCAGATCGAGGAAATCGAAGGCGCATTCGTCAGGCCCGACCAGCGCGTCGGCGCCAGCTCCGATGCGTTTCAGATAGTCGCGCGCGGCCCAATTGCCTGAAAGCAGCAGATGATTGCCGTTGTCGATATCGAGCCCGAGCGTGGAATCGAAGTAGGACCGGCACCGGCCCCCGGCCAAGCGCGCGGCTTCGTAGAGAACGACGCGCCGCCCCGCTTCGGCGAGCTTCGCCGCGCAGGCGAGTCCGGCGAGCCCCGCGCCGATGACGTATGCAGTTCCCTTTTCCCGCTCGCGGGAGAAGATGACCCCGCAATCCCCGGACTTGGTCCGGGGAGGGCTCGGATGAGGGTTGCTGGGCATGGGCTGCATTTTCGAGATGAAGGATCGGTGGCGGCGCCGTCCCTCATCCGGGTTTGCGATAGGCTTGTTTGAGACTTCGTCGTTCTTCGACGGGAGGGGCGCGCTGATTTCGTTTAAAGCACAGCTCCCCCTCCACGCAACCGCCTACCCCAAAGCATGCTCGATCTCGACGAGACCGGCCAGCGCCCCCATAGCCGCCTCGATGGGAGCGCAATCGCCCGCGCCGACCCTTGATCATGTTTAGCCCTTATTCAGATTATCTGTGGCTGGTTGGGAGCGCGACCCCGGTCGCCGCGCCAGTCGCCGGACGCGGAGCGGGCTATGTTTCATCCACCCATCTTCATCATCTTGCGGGACTCGTCCTGCACTCCTTGCGCGCCGCAGAGGCGCGCGGACGCCCGCATGGGCGTGATGATCGCGCTCCTCGCCGCGCTCTGGCAGTCTTCGCCGACGCTGGCCCAAGAAAAGCATCAGGCCGAATCGTCAGGCGCCGCGCCCCTGGCCCCTCGCGAGCCGCCGCCGCCTCCCGTCGGCCAGAGTCCTGCGCCGCCCCCCAACATCGTCCCGCTCCCGCCGCAATTCATCCCGGGCCAACAGTCGCCCCAGCGCGCACAAAATGGAAGACCGGGCCCGCAATCCGTCTACGGCCGACCGAACGGAACCTACTTCACAGCCCCCTATCCACCTGCCGTCGCCTTCGATCCACAAGTTTTCGAACTATATTCTCAAGACTATCAGGCGTATCCATACGTGCACTCGCCATACGGCCAACAAACCTCCGAAAATATGCAAACCGATATGCAGCAAGAGAACTCACAATACGTTGCTTCGGGGTCGAACCTAACCATCTATACATGCAGATTGCTCGACGGAAACGGTTCATGCTCGATCGCCGGCCCGATCGGCATCGTCTCGGGCGCTGTCTGCAACTGCCGCTTCGGCGGGCGGGTCCAATACGGCGCGATATCGCTGGCCGCGCCCCATTTCTACACTTGCCTCGTCGCCGACAGCGGCGAGACTTGCCAAGTGCCGGGCCCCGCCGGCGTGGCCTCCGGAACCGACTGCTTCTGCGCGCTGCCGGGACAAGTTGAGTGAAGATGGAAACGAGCGATACACCTTAACGCGCTTAAAGTAGACGCTTCACTCGTTCGTCGGTCCCTCTGCTTGCGCCCTTCCTTTCACGTAAGTCCACATTAACCCGGCCTCTCCATAGTCTTGTCTCAAGGCGGCGCCCAGCCGCCCGACCAAGACGGCGCGAAGCCGTGGCCTCAAGTTTCAAGGCGAGCAATGAGCAAGATCATCGAGACGCTGGTTATCGGCGCCGGCCCGGCCGGTCTGACCGCAGGCTACACCCTCGCCAAGAACCGACGCGACGTGGTGATCCTCGAGCAGGACGAGACCTATGTCGGCGGCATTAGCCGCACCGTGAACTACAAGGGCTTCCTGTTCGACATCGGCGGCCACCGCTTCTTCTCGAAGTCGAAGGAAATCGTGGATCTTTGGAACGAGATTCTGCCCGACGACTTCCTCGATCGCCCGCGGCTTTCCCGCATCTTCTATCGCGGCAAGTTTTACGCCTATCCGCTGAAGGCCTTCGAGGCGCTGCGCAATCTCGGTTTCTTCGAGAGCGCGATCTGCATGGCCTCCTTCGCTTACGCTAAGGCGTTTCCCGTCAAGGACCCGAAAACCTTCCACCAGTGGGTGCGCAACCAGTTCGGCGAACGCCTGTTCGGCATCTTCTTCAAGACCTACACCGAGAAGGTCTGGGGCATGGGCTGCGACGAAATCTCCGCCGACTGGGCGGCGCAGCGCATCAAGGGGCTCTCCCTCGGCGCCGCGATCATGGATGCGCTCCGCCGCTCCTTCGGCTTGCGCAAGGCCCAGGGCGAGGGCGCGAAGTCGCTCATCGAGTCGTTTCGCTATCCGCGCCGCGGCCCGGGCATGATGTGGGAGGCCGCCGCCCGCAAGATCGAGGCGCTCGGCGGCAAGGTGCTTATGGGCCGCAGCGCCCGGGAGCTCCACTATGACGAGGCGTCGAAGCTGTGGACCGTCGAGGTCAAACGCGCCGACGGCGAGACCGAGACGTATCGCGCGCGTCATGTGCTCTCCTCGGCGCCGATGCGCGAGCTCATGAACGCGATCACGCCGAAGCCACTGTCGCTGTTCAACGCCCGCAACCTCAAATATCGCGACTTCCTGACCGTGGTTCTGATCGGCCGGCCGCAAAAGGAGCTGCCGGACAACTGGGTCTATATCCACGATCCCGCGGTCACGGTTGGACGCGTTCAGAACTTCCGTTCCTGGTCGCCGGAGATGATCGCCGACGGCGTTTCGACCTGCCTCGGCCTCGAATATTTCTGCTTCGAGGGTGACGGCCTGTGGTCGTCCGATGACGCGGACCTCATCGCCCTCGCCAAGCGCGAGATTGGCCAGATCGGCCTCATGGACCCCGCCGACGTCTTCGACGCCTGCGTTGTGCGCCAGCCCAAGGCCTATCCGGTCTATGACGACGCCTATGCCGACAACGTTCAAGCGATCCGGCTCGAGATCGCGACGCGCTTCCCGACGCTGCATCTCGTCGGCCGCAACGGTATGCACAAATACAACAACCAGGACCATGCCATGATGACCGGCGTGCTGACAGCGCTTAACATTATGGCCGGCGCGACGCTCTACGACGTTTGGCAGGTCAATGAGGACGCTGAATATTCGGAGGCCGGGGTCTCGGGCGCTCAGGAGGCGCTGTCGAGCGAACGCCTCGTGCCGAGGAAGGTCGCCTGATCATGACGCAGGAAGCTCTCTACGCCCCCTCGGCGGCGCTCTTAGGCCGCACGCGCCTCGCCGCGCTCGCGCGGATGGCCGTCGATCTCCTCAAATACGGCGCCGCCAGCGGCGCGGCGCTTGCGCTCGACGCGAGCACGCTGCTCGTTCTCAACAAGGCGCTCGGCGTCAATTATCTCGTCGCCTCGGCGACAGGGTTCCTGACCGGCCTTGTCTTTCTCTATTTCCTGAGTGTGCGCTACGTGTTCCAGGACTGTCGCGCCCTGCGGCCCACACATGAGGCGATCGGCTTCTTCATCACCGGGCTTGCCGGCCTCGCGATCAGCGTCACGCTGATGGGGTTCTTCGTCGGCGCCTGCGGCCTCGGCGTCGCGCTCGCCAAGATTTCGACGGTCGGCTTCGTTTTCTCCTTCAACTTCGTCACCCGGCGCGCGCTGCTGTTCTCGCACGGGGCCAGAGCCTGGGCCGCAAATTATGTCGATCGCTTCGGTGGACGCTGAGAAGATCGGCGCCCGCAGCTTCGGCTTCCCAGTCTGGGGCTCGGCGCTGCTCGCGCTCGCCGCCTCCACGGCCCTGACCTTCGCTCAGGCGCAGAAGATCTGGTCCACCGGCGCCTTCTTCGACACCGACGACGCCATGCGGGCCGTGCAGGTCCGCGACCTGCTCGCCGGCCAGTCCTGGTTCGACATGACTGTCTATCGGCTCGATCCGCCGCGAGGCGTGTTCAGCCATTGGTCGCGGATCGTCGATGCGCCGCTCGCGGCGACGCAGCTCTTCTTTCGCCTTTTCCTTTCCCCGGAAACCGCCGAGATCGCCACGCGTCTGCTGTTCCCGCTCGGCTTGCTCGGCGCGCTGTTCTTGCTCTCGCCCTGGTTCGCCCGCGTCCTCGCCCCGAACGCCTCCCGTCACATCGCGGTGCTGCTGGCGCTGCTCTCGGGCGAGAACCTTACGCAGTTCGTGCCAGGGCGCATCGATCATCACGCGCCAGGAGCCCTGCTCCTGCTGGTCTCGCTCGGCTTCTATCTGCAGGCGCTCGACCCGCGCAGGGCGCGCCTCATGCTCGCCGCCGGCGCGGCGATGGCGTTGTCCTTCGCGATCTGTCTCGAGAACCTGCCGTTCTTCGCGATCATGCTGGCGGCGACGCCGCTGCTTTTCGTGATCGACGGGGCGCGAATGCAGGCGCCGCTGGCCTGGCTCGCCGTCGCGCTCGCGACCGCATGCCCGGCGGCTTACGCGCTGACCGTCGGCCCCTCGCGCTATCTTGTCGCCGCCTGCGACGCCTATTCATCGCCCTATCTCGCAGGTCTTCTCGTCGGCGCCGCGGGAATGGGCCTGCTGGCGCTGCTCGCGCCGCGTCTTTTGGACTGGCGCGCGCGAGCTATTGCAGTCGCCGTCGCTGGCGTCGCAGCGGTCGCAACCTTCCTCCTCATCGCGCCGCAGTGCCTCGGCGATCCGCTCGGCGGCATAGATCCGCTGGCGCGCGAACTTTGGCTTTCGCACGTCACCGAAGCGTGGCCATTGTGGTTCTTCTGGGCGAAGAAGCCGGCCACGGTCGTCGCCATGGGCGTTCCGGTTCTGCTCGCCCTCTTGACGGCGCTCGTTGCGGGCGCGCGGAGCGGCGGCGAGGCCCGGCGGCGCTGGCTCATCACTGGCGCACTCATCGCCGTCGGCGCTCTCGGGGGCATTTTCTGGCAGGTGCGCATCTTCACCTCAGTCACGCCGATCGCCATGGCCGCGCTCTGCCTGCCGGTCGCCGCTGCCGCCGAGAGCCTGACGCGCGCTTTCAGCCCCCTGACCCGCGCCCTGACCGCGGCGGCGATCTGTCTCGCGGTTTCGCCGATCGGCCTGGGGCTGTTCGCGCCGGCGAGCGCCACGGGAGCCGCGACGGAAGAGGCGGACGCCGCGGGCGGGACCGGCAAGAAGCTGGAGGTCGGCGAGTGCCGCAAGCCGGAGGTCCTGTCGCGGCTGACGGGGTTCGCCCCGGCGCGCGTCGCCGCGTCTTTCGACTTCGGGCCATATCTCTTGGCCTATACGCCGCTCTCGGTTTTCTCGGGCCCCTACCACCGCGACAACCACGGCAACCGCATCGTCATCGACGCTTTCCTCGCCGATGCGGGCACGGCGGAACAAATCTTGCGCCAGGCGGGCGCGGACCTCGTGCTGTGGTGTCCCGCGGAGACGGCGGCGTTCGCCAAGCGCGCGCCGAACGGCCTCGCGGCGATGCTTTCGCGCGGCGAGGCGCCAGCGTGGCTTGAGCGGCGGGAGATCGATGGGGTCGGGCCGCTGCAAGTCTATGCCTTGAAGTGAGCGGTCTTGCCGGCGACATCATGGCCGGGCTTGTCCCGGCCATGACGTTGCGGGTGAACTTGAGGTATAGCTTCGCAAAAACACTTTTGACTACGACTAAAAGGGACGATCTATAATCCCCAAGAACCGCTGACTGAACCGCCCATCCCGGCGAAATCCTTAGAGAGGAATTTTTGGCGCCGCTCAATATGAGCGGGGCGCAGCTCGCCGCTGCAATTGGCGTCGCTCCAAACCGCATAACGGACCTCGTTCGCAAACGTCGCGGCGTCAGTGCGGATACGGCGATCCGGCTTGGCCGCTATTTCGGCATGTCGGCCGAGTTCTGGCTTGCGGCGCAAGCGAGCTTCGATTTGACATCCGCGCTGGCGACGCACGACTATGGCTCGATCGCGCCCCGAACGGCGGCTTGAGCCAATCGTAGGATTCCCTTGATCGATCTCCCGCCTCTACGGCGGGAATATAGCTCGTCACAGTCGACAACTTAATCGGCCAATCCAAACCAATGCCGTGGCATGGTTTCAGCTAGGTTGGATATCTGGTTGTAATGCTCTTCGCTCTCCTTGCTCATCGTCCAATGTCTGAGTCCAGTTTCCGGCTGGCGATCAAGAACCTTGGCGAATATGTGCTCCCCTCGCTCCCAGGTGTCTGCTCGCACCAATCGATCGAGCGCTTCCTTGTCTCCAGCGCGCTTGAAATGCTCGCCAAGATGGATGCTGGCAACGTTAAATCGCATCGGCGCGGGCGTGACCCGCGTTCGCCAGTTCCCCCTCTGTCGGGGTCTTTTCGTCTCCTATGCGGAACATAAAGAAAAGTGTCAGTAGGAAGTTCGTCAGCGCGTCGGTCGGGGTCCGGTGGAACTCGCGGAGACCGTCAGCAGCCGCGTCGTGATGTCCGTAATTTTCAAGCGTGCGAAGCGCCTCAAAGCCCCAAATTGCGGCGTGGCCGTCTGCGACGAACTCCAACGCCTGCGAAACCATCGGATTCCCCTTGGCCTCTTGGGCGTCTTCGTCCAAGTGTCCAAGAAGTAAATGCGCGAGTTCATGCAGTACAATTAAATCAAAGCATTGGAAAGTTAATACGACTGAGAAGGCTTGGATCGCTTCTGATCGGATATTTGGCCATAATTCCGGCTTGTCCATCATGCATTCACAAAAATACAAAAGTCTCAGTATGGTGCCGGTCTTCAAGACAATGAAATTGTATTGCTCACAGATTGCGAAGGTGCCGTATCTTCGATCTTCGCAGAAAATTATATGTATTTGCTGCCGCTTATGAGGCGGGATACGACCGTTGATAAAATCCACAACCTTCTTTGCACGTTGCTCACAGGGGACGGCCAGTGCTTTGATAGCGCCCGCTGGCATTTCTGCGAGGTTTACTCGACAGTCGCGGCCGCGGTTCGCCAAAGCGCGGTCAAGACAGTCACTGACATCTTCAAGCATCGCCAACCTGCCTTCGCGAGTGCGTTCGACGCAGCAAAACTACAGCACATGCTCGATCATCAGCCGTCGGTGCAGATCCTCGAGCTGCTCCATCGTCTCATAGCGCAGCCGCAGCTCGCCGTGGTCGTCGCCGCCATGGATCGAGACATGCAGTCCCAGGTGCTCGCTCAACTCCCGCTCCATCGCGCGCAGCTCCGAACTCTTTTCGTCGCGCGGCTTGCGCGGCTTCGCGCCCTGGTCCTTGGCTTCCTTTTGCGCCAGCCTCTCGATATCGCGCACCGTGAGGCCGTCGTCGACGATGCGCTGCGCCACCGCAGCCGGGTCCTTGACCGCGAGCAGCGCGCGGGCGTGCCCCGCCGAGATCGCGCCCTCCGACACGAGACGCTGCGCGCCGTTGGGAAGATTGAGCAAGCGCAGCGTGTTGGCGATATGCGGGCGGCTCTTGCCGATGATCTTGGCGAGATCGCTTTGAGAATAGTTGAACTGCGCGCAGAGCGCCTCATAGCCGCGCGCCTCCTCGATCGCGTTCAGATCGGCGCGCTGCACGTTCTCGATGATGGCGAGCTCGAGCGCCTCGCGATCGTCGGCCTCGTGGATGACGACGGGGATATCGGCGAGGCTCGCGAGCTGCGCCGCGCGCCAGCGGCGCTCGCCGGCGATGATCTCATAGGCGTCGGCGACGCCCCGCACTGTGCGCACGACGATGGGCTGGATAATGCCCTTCTCGCGGATCGACGCCGCGAGATCGGCCAGATCCTCCTCGCGGAAGTTTACGCGCGGGTTGCGGGGGTTCGGGCGCAGGAACTCGATCGGCACGCGCCGCTGCCCGCGCAGCCGCTCGCTCGCGGGCGCCATCTCGCTCACGTCGCCAATGAGCGCGGCCAGGCCTCTGCCCAAACGGGGTCGCGGTTCCTCCGCCATCGTGTTTCTTCCTTCTTCGTCGGCTTTGGAGTGGCAACGCCCCCTCCCCGGCCCCCCCCCCGCTTCGCGGGGGAGGGAGCGCTCATGCTGCGCGCAGCGCCTTCTCTCTCTCGATGATCTCCGAGGCGAGCCTCAGATAAGCCTGGCTACCGCTGCATTTGAGATCGTAAAGCAGCACCGGCTTGCCGTAGGACGGCGCCTCGGAGACGCGCACATTGCGGGGGATCATCGTTTCATAGACCTTATCGCCCATGAACCGGCGCACATCAGCGACAACCTGGGTCGCGAGATTGTTGCGCGCGTCGAACATGGTCAGCACAACGCCTTGGATGCTCAGACCCGGATTGAGGTTCTGACGCACCTGCTCCACAGTCGAAAGCAGCTGCGACAAGCCCTCCAGCGCGAAAAACTCGCATTGCAGCGGCACCAGCACCGCATTGGCGCTCGCCAGCGCGTTGATCGTCAGCAGGTTGAGCGAGGGCGGGCAGTCGATGAGGATGTAAGTGTAGCGGGAGGCGCCGGGTTGGCGCTCCGCCGCGGCGTGCTCCGCGAGCGCCCGCTTGAGCCGGAAGGCGCGATCCTTGTCGCCGGAAATCTCCAGCTCGACGCCGAGAAGATCGAGCGTCGAGGGCGCGATCGCGAGCCGCGGCACCACCGTCGGGACGGCGGCGTCGTCGAGGCTGGCCTCGCTGACCATAACATCGTAAGTCGACACCGCGCGGTTCTTGCGGTCAATGCCAAGGCCGGTCGAAGCGTTGCCCTGAGGATCGAGATCGACGATGAGCACATCCTCGCCGACGGCGGCGAGCGCGGTGCCGAGGTTGATGGCGGTGGTGGTTTTTCCGACCCCGCCCTTCTGATTCGCGACGGCGAGAATGCGCGGCGGGGTGGGCTCGGTCACGAGGGCGCTCTCTATTTCGGCGCGGCTTTGGAGACGACGATCACGCGCGCGGCGGGGTTGGTGCGGCTTTCGAAGCAGTTATACTGAAAAATATCTGTCCGCCCGGCGGCGGTCAATTCATCGGCCCAGTCTTCGCCCTTTAAAAAGACGCCGACAGCATTTTTCAACAGATGTTCGCGCGACAGGTCGACAAGCTGCGGCAGCGGCGCCAGCGCGCGGGCGCAGATCGCGTCGATTTGGCCGACGAGGGGGGGCAGCGCCTGCTCGATTCGCGCCAGATGCACCTGCGCGGGCGCGCCTGTTTCACGTGAAACAGCGCGCAGGAAGGCCGCCTTGCGCTGGTCGCTCTCGATGAGATGGACGGCCGCGCCAGGCCGGCCTTTCAGCAGGAGCGCGACAACCATGCCCGGAAAGCCAGCGCCGGAGCCGAGATCGGCCCATCGCATGAAATCGGGGAAGAGGTTTATGAGCTGCGCAGAATCGGCGAAATGGCGTGTCCAAAGCTGGGGGAGCGTTTGGCCGGAAATGAGATTGATCTTCGGCTGCCATTGCCGCAAGAGCCGCTCGTAGGTTTCGAGCTCTTCGAGGCCGCCGCTAAGCGCAGGGCAGAGTTTGAGCGCTGCGGCGCGATCGGCGTCGAACGTCGTGGTCGAGTCTGCTCCCTCTCCCCGCTTGCGGGGAGAGGGCCGGGGCGAGGGGCTGCGGGTCATGTCAGGGGCGCGGCGGCGCGCCGGCGCCCCCTCCCTCACCCTCCCCCGCTTCGCGGGAGAGGGGGCGGCAGACGTTGCGCGAGACCTCGATGAAGACCGCAACCGGCTCCCTCTCCCGCGAAGCGGGGGAGGGCTGGGGAGCGGGCATGGCTCTCCCGCGGCTTCGCGCGGCGAGCAGGGTCAGCGCCGCCGGCGTCATCCCCTCGATCCGCTGCGCCTGCCCGATCGTCCGCGGTCGCAAAAACGCGAGCTTCGACGACAGCTCCGCAGACAATCCCGGGATCGCGCCATAATCCAGCTTGGCCGGCAGAATCGCCTCCTCGTCGCGACGATAGGCGGCAATATCGGCCGCCTGGCGATCGAGATAGACCGCATATTTCGCGTCGATCTCCACTTGCGCGGCGATCTCTGGCTTAAGATCTGAGAGCTCTGGCCAAATGAGGCGAAGGCGGGCCAGATCGATGTCGGGAAAGGACAAAAGAGTGAAGGCGCTGCGCCGCTGCCCGTCGGAAGACACCGGCAAGCCATGTCGCGCGGCGGCGGCGGAAGTGAGGGACAATTGCAGCAGCAGCTCGCGCGCCGCCCGCAGCCGTGCGGTCCGGACGCGGAACACGGCCCCGCGCTCTGACCCGACGCAGCCGATCTCAAGCCCCCGCCCCGTCAGCCGCTCGTCGGCGTTGTCGGCGCGCAACGACAGACGATATTCGGCGCGCGACGTGAACATGCGATAGGGCTCGCTCACGCCGCGCGTGACGAGATCGTCGATCATGACGCCGAGATAGGCCTCGGCGCGGTCGAACAGAATCGGCGCGCTTCGGCCCACGAAGGCCACCGCATTGAGGCCAGCAACGAGGCCCTGCGCCGCTGCCTCCTCATAACCGGTGGTGCCGTTGATCTGCCCGGCGAAAAACAAACCCTCGATGCGCTTGGTCTTAAGCGTCGCCTCGAGCTCGCGCGGGTCGACGTAATCATATTCGATAGCGTAGCCCGGCCTCAGAATCCGCGCCTGCTCCAGGCCCGGAATGGCAGCGATGAACGCCGCCTGCGCCGCCCGCGGCAGGGAAGTCGAGACGCCATTTGGATAGACGGTGCAGGTGTCAAGGCCCTCCGGCTCCAGAAAAATCTGATGACTGCCGCGGTCGGCGAAGCGCGTCACCTTGTCCTCGATCGACGGGCAATAGCGCGGTCCCGCGCCCGAGATCGCGCCGGTGCGCAGGGGCGACTCGCCGAGCGACGAAGCGATGATGCGATGCGCCTCCGGCGTCGTGCGCGTGATGTGGCAGGCGATCTGCGGATTCTCGATTTTTACGGTCAGCCGCGAGAAAGGCTCCGGCTCTGCATCTCCCAGCTGGATTTCGAGCTCCGACCAGCGGATGGTCTTGCCGTCGAGCCGCGGCGGCGTGCCAGTCTTGAGCCGGCCGACCTTGAAGCCGGCGTCGCGCACCCTCTCGCCCAGCGCATTGGCGGGCGGATCGTCCATGCGACCGGCCGCCATGCGCTCGGCGCCGATATGGATCTCACCGTTGAGAAAAGTGCCCGTCGCCAGCACGACCGCGCCGGCGCGCAGCGCCTCGCCACCCGCGAGAACGACGCCAGCGATTCGATTTCCATCCATGAGCAGGTCCTCGACCGCGCCCTCGACGATCGAAAGACCCTCTTGTGCCGCAAGCGCGGCCTGCATTGCTTGGGCGTAGAGCTTGCGGTCAGCCTGCGCGCGCGGCCCGCGCACGGCGGGGCCCTTGGAGCGGTTGAGCATGCGGAACTGGATGCCCGCTGCGTCGGCGACACGGCCCATGAGACCATCGAGCGCATCGATCTCGCGCACGAGCTGGCCCTTGCCGAGGCCGCCGATCGCCGGATTGCAGGACATGGCGCCGATGGTTCCGCTTCTGTGGGTCACGAGCGCCGTCGCCGCGCCGAGACGCGCTGCCGCAGCCGCAGCCTCGCAGCCGGCGTGGCCGCCCCCGATCACCACCACATCATAGCTGCGCCCGGACATCCGCTCCGCCTGTTTCACGTGAAACGCCGCGCCCTTTCGTGAAGTCTCGAATCTGCCCCCTCTCCCCGGCTGCGCACGGCTGTCCGGGGAATGAGTCGATAGGTCGCAGGCGCATGTCCGGTTCTCCCGAAGGTTTCGGGGTATTTTCCGGTTGTCGAGACTGGAAAAAAGGACCGGACATGCGCTTCCACAATAACGTCTTCGTCGAACTCCTCAAGCCGATCGATCGCCGCGCCTTCAGCCAAATCGTCGCCCGCCACAACGGCGACGCCTACGACAAATCCTTCAAAAGCTGGGATCATCTCCTCACCCTGATTTTCGCTCAGCTTTCCAGCGAAACGAGCCTGCGCGGGCTCGAAGCCGCTTTCAACGCCAATAGCGGCGCGCATTATCATCTCGGGACCCGCAAGCTCGCCCGCTCGACGCTGGCCGAGGCGAACGCCCGCCGTCCCGTCGGCGTCTTCGCCGATCTCTTCGCGAGCCTCTCGGCCGAGCTCGACCGCAAGACGCGGCGCGACGGCGCCGAGCTGCTGCGCCTCATCGACTCCACGCCGATCCCGTTGAGCAAGTTCCACGACTTCGCGCGCTCCAACGGCCGCATCCACGGCATGAAGATGCACGTGGTCTACGATCCGTCCGCCGATCGCCCCTTCTGCGTCGCGGTCACGCCCGCCAACGTCAATGACGTCGAGATCGGCAAGCAAACGCCGATCGAGGCCGGCGCGACCTATGTCTTCGACAAGGGCTACTGCGATTTCAAGTGGTGGACGAGCCTCCACAAGGCGGGAGCCTTCTTCGTCACGCGGCCCAAGACCAACACCCGTCTCAATGAGGTCGCGAAGCGGCCTCTGAGCGAGACGCGCGGCGACGGCTTCACCGTGCTCGAGGATTGCGAGGTGAAGCTCGCGAGCAAGGGCGATTCGAAATTGCCGATGCGGCTGCGCCGCATTCGCATTCAGCGCGACGCGCTCAAGGACGGCAAGCCGCAAACCATCATCGTGGTCGCCAACGACATGACGCGCTCGGCGATCGAGATCGCGGCCCTCTACAAGGCGCGCTGGGCGATCGAGCTGCTGTTCCGCTGGATCAAGCAGCATCTGGAGATCCGCAAGTTTCTCGGGGAAAATGAGAACGCCGTGCGGCTTCAGCTGATCGCGGCGATGATCGCCTTCGTGCTGCTGCGCATCGCCGCGAACAGGAAGGAGGTCGAGTTGCCGCCGCTGCGGTTTTCAGAGCTTGTCGGCAGGTTCCTGTTCGCGCGGCGACCGATCGAGCGGCTCGACCGACCGCCGCCCAAATATCAGGCGGCGCGGCGCTGGAAATCCGCGGCACAGCTTGAGCTGAGCTATGCCTAACTTTCCCCGGACAGCCGTGC
>DASPSI010000087.1:0-13366 GCA_035624015.1 Methylocystis sp. | reverse complement strand
GGCCTGGTGGCCCTCGGCGACGCGATCAGACCCGATCCCATCCCGAACTCGGCCGTCAAACGCGCCAGCGCCAATGGTACTAAGTCTCAAGACTTGGGAGAGTAGGTCGCCGCCAGGCCCGCTATGGACAATGTTGCCTCTAAACATGGCTTTGAAGATTGGCTGGCGACGCCTATATCACGCCAGCATGCCCTTGGCGCGGGGTGGAGCAGCCCGGTAGCTCGTCAGGCTCATAACCTGAAGGTCGTCAGTTCAAATCTGGCCCCCGCAACCAACTTCCCGAAATCGACACAGGAGCGATCATAATTGTTCGCCCCATCACGTCGGCGCCCGCTCGTCTGCGCCGGACACAGGCGTCATGAGGCGCTGATGAGCGCGAGAAGCCCTTTCAGCATCGCCACCGGATCCGGGGGGCAGCCGCGAATGTGCAGGTCAACGGGGACGACCTTTGAAACGGCGCCAATGCAGGCGTAGCTGTCGGCGAACACCCCCCCATCGAAGGCGCAGTCTCCGACGCCAACCACCCACTTCGGATCGGGGGTCGCGCCGTATGTGCGCTCCAACGCCTCGCGCATGTTCTTGGTGACCGGGCCGGTGACCAACAAGACGTCGGCATGCCTTGGCGAAGCGACGAATCGAAGGCCGAATCGCTCTAGGTCGTAAAACGCGTTGTTGAGCGCGTGAATTTCGAGCTCGCAGCCGTTGCAGGAGCCGGCGTCCACCTCCCTGATCGCAAGGCTGCGGCCGAGCCTTCGCCGCGCCGCCCGCGCAAGCTTTTCGCCGACCTCCTTGAGGAGCGCCTCATCGGGGGACGGCGCCGTTTCCGTCAGCGGCCGTTGAAGCAGGCCCGATAAGAGAAACTTGCGCATGGCGGCGCCCTCCTACAGGTCGTGCCCAGAATAAGAGCAGTTGAAGGATTTATTGCAGAGCGGAAAATCGGCGACGATATTGCCTTCGATCGCCGCCTCCAAGAGCGGCCACTGAAACCAGGACGGATCGCGCAAATGGCAGTGCTCGACCGCTCCCGCCGCGTCGAGCCGCGCCCAAACGAAAATATCCCCGCGAAAGCCTTCGACGAGCGCCACGCCTTCCCGGACTTCGCCCGGACACGGGATTTCCGTGTTTATCTCCCCCTCCGGCAGCGAATCGAGGATCTGCTCGAGGAGCGGCAATGACGCCCGGATTTCATCGAAGCGCACCCAGACCCGCGCATCGACATCCCCCTGGGTCGAGCTCCCGAGCTTGAAGGACAGCTCGGAATAGGGCGCATAGCCTGGGAATCGGCGCGCGTCGAAGGCGCGCCCGGAAGCGCGCCCGACAAAGCCGCCGCACGCATATTGTCGCGCAAGCTCCGTGCGCAAAATCCCCGCGCCGACCGTGCGGTCCTGCAACGACGTCGTGTCGCCATAGAGCCGAACGAAATTGGGAACCAGCTTGTTGGCGTAGCGCAAAAGCGCGAGAAGTGCGACGTAGCCCTCTCCGCTCAAATCGACCGCGACGCCGCCGGGGACGATTTTGTCCATCATCAGCCTGTGGCCAAAGCAAGCGTTCGCGGCTCTCAAGATGCGTTCACGCATGACGCCGCAATGCGCGTGCATCAGAGAAAACGACGCGTCGTTGCAGATCGCGCCAATGTCGCCGAAATGATTGGCGAGCCGCTCGAGCTCGGCCATCAGCGCGCGAAGCCAGATCGCTCTGCGCGGAACTTCCATTTCAAGCGCCGACTCCACCGCCTGCGCGAAAGCGAGCGCGCAGGCGACCGTGCTGTCGCCCGAGAGGCGGGCGGCAAGACGCGCCGCCCGCTCCAGCGGCGCCCCGACCATCAATTGCTCGATTCCCTTATGGACGTAGCCCAGCCGCTCCTCGAGGCGAACGACCAGCTCCCCGTTCGCCGAGAATCGAAAGTGTCCGGGCTCGATGATTCCCGCATGGACCGGACCGACGGGAATCTGATGCAGCGGCGCGCCTTCCGCGGGCAAAAATTCGTATGCGTCGCCATTCGGCTCCGACGCTTCCGCATCGCGCCCAGGGCGGCGCGCGCCCCAGCGCCCATGGTCGAGCCAAGGGCGCGCGTCGGGCAGACCCTTGGCCGCAATTCCATAGATATCTTGAATCGTCCGCTCCAGCCTTATGGCCGGCGGATGCAGATGCGCAACGGAAGGGAAGCGTCCCTCCGGACATGCGATGGTGACCAAACCGATTTCCGAGGAGTCGTGCTCCAAGATCGCCATGTGAACGTCTGAGCCATCGCTCCAAAGGCTCAAAAGATCGCCCTGGCCCTTGCTGATCTCGCGGATCGCGCGCAGCCATCCGGTCTGATCGACGAGGCGGCGCGGCCAGGGCTTCGAGTGGCCGGCCTCGCGTCCGCTTCGCATCGTCTCGCGCAACGACATCATGTCCTTAGGGCTCCTCCTTCCCTATCCCAGCAATCGCGCGACGTTCTGAAACCAAGTCACGAGATGCGGCGGCAAATAGAGCCCCGCAAGCAGCACCAGAGACAAATGAGCGAATAGAGGGACCACGGAAGCTTCGATCTTCTCTGCGCGTCCCGTTGGTTCGCCGAAGGCCATCTCGATCGCGCGCATGAGCAGCGCGCCGAAAGCCACGAGCAGGCCGAGGACGAGCGGAACGGCGAGCAGAGGCTGACGCGCAAAGGTGGAGCTGACGACAAGGAATTCGCTCATGAAGATGCCGAGCGGCGGCAGGCCGGCGATGGCCATGACGCCGGCGACGAGCCCCCAGCCTATCACAGGATGGCTTTCGGAGAGGCCAGTGATCCCGGCGATCTTCTGCGTGCCCTTCACTTGGGCGATGTGGCCCACGGCGAAAAAGATCGCGGATTTGGTCAGGCTATGCATCGTCATGTGCAGAAGGCCCGCGAAATTGGCGAGCGGCCCGCCCATGCCGAAGGCGAAGGTGATAATGCCCATGTGCTCGATCGACGAATAGGCGAACAGCCGTTTTATGTCGTCCCGCCGATATAGCATGAAGCCGGCAAAGATCAGCGACGCCAGCCCCAGAGCGACCATGAGCGGCCCCGGAGAGATGGCCGCCGCGTTGGCGGCGAGCAGCATCTTGAAGCGCAGCACCGCATAAAGCGCCACATTCAGCAGCAGGCCCGACAGCACGGCCGAGATCGGCGTCGGTCCCTCGGCATGGGCGTCCGGCAGCCACGCATGCATTGGCGCGAGCCCGACTTTCGTTCCATAGCCGAGCATCAAGAACACGAAGGCGACATTGAGCAGGCGCGGACTAAAAGCCGCCGCCTGCTGCATCAGCGAGGTCCAGACCATGGCGTCATAGCCCTCGCCAAGCACCGGCTCGGCGGACATGTAGACGAGGATCGTCCCGAACAGGGCGAGCGCGATGCCGACGCTGCCAAGGATGAAATATTTCCAGGCCGCCTCCAGCGCCTCGGGCGTGCGATAGATGCCGACCATAACCACGGTCGTCAGCGTCGCGACCTCGACCGCGACCCACATTAAGCCGATGTTGTTCGCGAGCAAAGCCAGATTCATCGCGAGCATCAACGCTTGGTAGATCGCGTGATAGAAGCGCACATAAGCGGGAGTGAGCTTGCCGGTTCCGATCTCGTGTTCGATGTAACTGGCGCTGAAGGCGCTGGTCGTGAAGCCGATGAAGGTTGAGAGCACGACGAAGACGACGTTCAAGTCGTCGACAAAAAGATAGAGGCCGGGCGCCGGACGCTCGAAGAGCAGCCACGTGGCGCATAAAAACGTCAGCCCAGAAGCTGCGACGTTGATGCGAGAGGTGAGGCGATAGCCGGGCAACGCAGCGAGCGCCAAGGCTGCGGCGCCTGGAATAGCCAGCAGGAGGCTTACGACGTCCAGACTTCCGAGCATCATCGCGGTTCTCCTCGAACGCGATCGAGCTCCTGCACGTCGACAGTGTCGAAGCGCTCGCGAATGCGAAACAGAAATATGCCGATGACGATGAAAGCAATCAGCACCGAGAAGGCGACGCTGATCTCGACGACCAGCGGCATGCCCTTGGCGCCGGTCGCCGCGAGTATGAGCCCGTTCTCGAGCGACATGAAGCCGATCACCTGACTCACCGCGTTACGCCGAGTGACCATCATCAAGAGCCCGAGCAGCACGACTGCAAGCGCGAAGGCGATGTCCTCCCGCGCCAAAGGGTCGGCGGCGGCCGTCGCAGGCAGCATCACTGCCAGCGACAGCGCGACGAGCGCGATTCCGACGAGCATCGTGACGCCAATTCCGCCCACAACCTCGATCTCGCGATGGATGCGCATGCGCTCGATCATGTTTTGCAAGCTGAGAGGAATGATCAAGGCTTTGAAGACGAGCGCGATCCCGGCGGTCACATAGAGGTGCGAGGCGTGCTGGGCATAGGCCTGCCATCCCACCGAAAAGGAGAGAACAACCGCGTGAATCGTGAAGACGTTGATCAGTCCCGACAGGCGATCCTGATAGAGCAGCACGAAGCTCGTCAAGACAAGGCTGCCTGCGAGGAGATGCGCGACATCGAAGTAAAGCCGTTCCATCTAAAGGCTCCTCGACACGAATAGCAGGAGAGTCCCGAGCAATCCGAGCATCAGCGCCGCCCCAAGAAAGTCGGGAACGCGAAACACGCGCATCTTGGCGGTCGAAACCTCGAAGAAAGCCAGGAGGAAGCCGCCGATGGCCAATTTGGCGGGATAGGCGAGCGCCCCGTAAAGAAACGCGCGTGGACCCGCTCCCGCGGGCGCAATTCCCCAGGGCGCGAAAATGCAGGCGATCATCGACAGATAGAGCAGCAGCTTCAAAGCTGCGGCAAGCTCGATCATGGCGAGGTGGCGCCCCGAATACTCCAGAACCATCGCTTCGTGGACCATCGTCAATTCAAGATGCGTCGCCGGGTTGTCGACCGGAATCCTTCCGTTCTCGGCGATTGCGACAATAGCGAGGCCGATCAACGCCAAGCCGAAGGATACGCGCAGCTGGTAATGAGAAAGCGTGCTCGCGGCAATTTCCGAGAGCTGCGTCGATCCCGCGATCAGCGACACTGTGAAAACGATCATGATCATTGCCGGCTCGGCCAGCGAGGCGAACATCGTCTCGCGGCTGGAGCCGATGCCGCCGAAGCTCGTCCCGACGTCCATTCCGGCAAGCGCCAGAAAAAACCGTGCGCCCCCAAGCAACGCAGTGATGGCGATGAGGTCCCCCGACCAGCTGAAGAGCAAGTGCGTCGCAAAGGTCGGGACGAGCGCTGCGGCGACCCACGTGGTCGCGAAGATCAGATAGGGAGCCGAGCGAAACAGCCAGGAGGCGTTCTCGGCGAGCACGGTCTCCTTGCGCAGCAGGCGCAGCAAGTCGCGGTAGGGTTGAAGGATGGGCGGGCCGCGGCGACGTAACAGCCGCGCTTTGACCTTGCGGATGAAGCCGACGAGGAGGGGCGAGAGGGTCAAGACGAGGCCCATTTGCGCGCCCTGCGCGGCGATGTCGAGGATCACTGCCATATCGCCACCATCAGAAGCAGCATCACGAGAGCCCCGAAGACGAGGCCGAGGTAACCCTGGATCGTGAGGAAATGCGCCTTGTTGAGCTGATCCGCGCAGAAATCCGTTGCCCGTGAAATCGGCGCGTAAAGCCCCTCGACGACACGGTCGCGGATCTCTATTCCCAGCCGCGCCGCTCGCGTATCGCCTGGAGCAGGCATGTCCAGACGCTCACGCGCGACGAACACAATATTGCCAAGGGCGCGACGGACCGGCTGGGCGAAGCTGCTCCCGGTGTATTGCGTGATCGGGCTCGGGTCCGGGCAGCCGCAGTCCCACGGCGGACCGCGCCGCGTGCTGCCCGACGCAAAAACGTGAATCAATCGCGCGGCCAGTATCGCCGACATCGCGATGAAGAGGCACACCAGCAGACCATTGTAAGAGCTGCGGCTCTCCGCGATGGGGACGATCGTCAGCCAGGGAATTTCCTCTTGCGCCGGCATTCGTCCGCCAACGAAGAGGCGCGCGGACGGCGAGATCGTATCGATCATGAAGCTCGGGAGAACGCCCGTCACGAGGCAAAGCGTCAGCAGGGTCGCCATCGCGGAGAGCGACCATGGGTCCGATTCACGGGCGGCGGCGGCCTCTTTCGATCGGGGGCGGCCAAGGAAGGCGACGCCGTAAGCGCGCACGAAGCACCCGGCCGTCAAGGCGGCGCTGAGAGCAAGCGTGGCGCCGACCGCCGGCACGATCAGCTTCAGGCTCCATTGGGGCAGCGACGGGCTGAGCAGGATCGCCTGAAAGATCAGCCACTCGGAGACGAAGCCGTTGAACGGCGGCAGCGCGGAGATCGCCACGGACGCCCCGAGGAGGACGAAGGCCGTGCGCGGCATGACGTGGATCAGTCCGCCGAGCCGTTCGATGTCGCGCTCGCCGGTCGCCGTCTGCACGGCGCCCGCGCCGAAGAACAGAACGCTCTTGAACAGCGAATGGTTGAATGCATGGAACAAGGCGGCGGTGAAGGCCAGCGCCGCCGGCAAGGCCATGCCGTTCGCCTTGAACGCCAGGGCGAGGCCAAGCGCGATGAACACAACGCCGATGTTTTCGATCGTGCTGTAGGCGAAGAGCTTCTTCAGGTCGCTTTGAATCGTGGCGAACAAAATCCCCAGCGCGGCGGTGGCGGCGCCGAGCGTCATCGGCGCTATTCCCCACCAGAAGGCGGGCGTCCCCAAGAGGTCGAAGACGATGCGGACAAAGCCGTAGACCGCAACTTTCGTCATCACGCCGCTCATCAGCGCGGAAACATGGCTCGGAGCCGCCGGGTGAGCGAGCGGCAGCCATATGTGAAGCGGGGCGAGCCCAGCCTTGGATCCCGCGCCCAGCAGCGCCAGCGCCAGGACGAGGCCGAGCTTCCATGGCTCATGGCCCGCCGCCCGGATCGCCGCGAAGGAGTAGTCTCCGCCCGGGCCTGCAAGCAGGCCGTAGGCCATCAGCAGCGCCAGCGTGCCGAAGCTCGCCATGATCAGATAGATGAACGCCGCTCGACGGTTCTCGGCGTCTTCGTGGTGCGCCAGAACCAGGGTCCAGGACGAGAGCGACATGAATTCCCAGGCGACCAGAAACCCGAAAGCGTCGTCCGCCAACACCACGAGGTTCATGCCGGCAATGAAGGCCGGGAAAAACGGCAGGACGCGCGAAGGATGCTTCTCATGGGCGCCATAGCCGATTGCGTAGAAGCTCGACGCTGCGCCCCCGAGATTAACGATCGCGAGGAAAAAGGCGCTCAGCACGTCCAACTGGAAATGCGCTTCCACCCAGGGAAGCCCGAGCGGCAAGACCATCGTCAGCGCGACGGCGCCCCGAGGAACGACGGCCGTCATAAACAAAATCAGACAAAGGCAGAAGCAAAGCCCATAGACGATTCGCGTCGCCTCGATGCGCCCGTTGAGCGCGACGGCGAGCCCTCCCACTCCGAGCAGCGCAGCGGCGCTCCACAAGGCGATGGTCAAGGGCATGGCGGCCTATCTCCCCTCCCCGTTCGACGAAACGCTTTCTGATCGTTCTTCCGGCTCCGTACGCTCGCGGCGCGCGCCGATGGCCTTCTTGAGACGAACGCCGCGTCCTCCCTTTTTGCTGACCGTGCCCTCGTTGATCAGCTCTATGCCGAGGCTCTCCAGCGCCGCGATCAACTTGGTCAGCGAATCCACATTGCCGCGGATGAGGTCTTCGCTGGTCTCCATGCGCTGGATTGTGGGCAGAGAAAGGCCTGACAGCTCGGCGAGCTTCCGCTGATCGACACCGACGAGCGCGCGCGCCGCTCGGAGCTGGGCGGCGGTGATCATGCTTCAAACATGAGTTCTTGTTGTAGATGCATTAGAACTAATGCATAGCCCTTGATTCGCAATTGAGCAAGGCGATTTGGCGGGCAATCGCCGGCGGCCTACGGGGCCTTTCTTGCTTTGAAGGTTCACTCGGAGGCGCGCATCGATAGCCACCGCGCCGTGACCCGGTCATGCCACGGCACGCGGCTCCCAACGCCATGGAAGCCCAAATGTCCGCCGCGCGGCGTCAGCGCCGTCTCGATCATGGGCAAACGCGACCAGTCGACTTCTGTGTAGCAGGCGGGAGGAATCCACGGATCGTCCAGCGCATGCATGATCAGGGTCGGCCTTTTGACGCCGGCGAGAAAACGCCTCGATGCATTGGCCTCGTAATAGGCGGGCGCGCCGCGATAGCCGAAATGCAGCGCGATGAATCGGTCGTCGAATTCATAGACGTTCCGCGCCGCCGCGATCGCCGCCCGCTCCGCCGTCGTGAGCGCGGCGCCATCCATGAGCGCCTCGGTTTTCATCGCGCGCAGCATGTGACGGTGATAGGCGAAATTGCGCCGCGCCATCATGCGGGCGCAGGTCCCCGCCAGATCGAGCGGAGCCGAGACCGACGCGGCGGCCAGCACGGGCAGCCCATACCCGCCTTCGCCCATGAATTTCAGCACGAGATTGCCGCCAAGGGAATGACCGACCAGGAAAATCCCGCGCCGGACGAAAGCCGGCGGCAATCCGCGCAGCGCCTGCGCCAGGTCTTCGGTCTTGCCGGCGTGATATCGCCCGGTCGAGGTTGGGCGCGACGGCAGCGAGCCGCGCAGGTTCAACCGCAGCGCCGTCCAGCCTTCGCCGACAAGGTGACGCGCCGTCGCCACCACATTCTGGCTCGACTCGGAGCCGGCGAGGCCGTGAACAAGAACGATGAGCGGCTTCCCAGCGTCCGCCGTCGGCCTGTCGAGCCGCGCCGCCAGCTTGTCGCCGTCCGGCATCGGGAGCCAAAGCCGCTCGCCGCCGGGCAGCTCAGGCGGCCCGCCGCACAGGAAATTGCGTAGAGTCTGTAGGTCACAGCCGATCCAGGGGGGGCGCTCGCGAAACGCTGGAATTGGCCCCCCGCCAACCGCGCAAATTTCGCGGTCTTGTGGCGCTTCAGAGCCGGTCGTTGGACTGGCGGGATCTCTAAGCATAGGACAATTTACGCCATCCGCACTGCGGTAGTTGAGTCCATATGGAACAGCGGCGCCCGATGAACAGTCGTTGCGCGGCGCGACTGTGGCCGGCGCCAGCGCCAGCGTCTCTCGTCGAATGAGAGGCGGCGCGCCCCTTCGCAGCGCGCCGGGAAGAGGCTATAGTAAAAAGCTGTGAACTTGCCGGCGCGGCCTGCGGAAGCGGATGAGCGACATGGACGAGAGCGGACGCGACGCGGTGACCGACCGGCCGCGCACAAGCCCTGCAACCCTGCGGGAGAAGCCGGTGGCGGCCTTGACCGACGGTCCCATGCCCCCGAGCCTTTCAACCATCGCGGCGCAGAACGGGCTCGAACGGCGCGTAACGAACCTTTCCGCTGCGATCACGCGCGCGCGGCTCGACAACGCCGAACGCGCGAGCGCGATCGCCGACTTGCGCGGGGCGGAGATCGCGCGGCTTGAGATCCTGCGCGACCAGCTGGACCCCATTCTCGCGCAGCTTCCGAAAGACTGCGACTTGTTCGACGTAGCCGTATCGCCCAGCGAGCGTCCCCGCTTGTTCATCGATTCGATCGGCTTCGTCGAGATGGGGCGCGACCGGCGCGCTTATCGGTTCCTGCAGGACACGCGATATGGACGCAGGCAAGTCTGCGAGAGCGAGCGGCCCGAAAATCTGGTCGAAGCGATCACCGCCTATATCGCGCATCGCCTCGTCGAGCGTGAGAAGGCGCTAGCGACCGACTATGCGAGCGGCTCGGGCGCCGCCGAGGCGGCGAGGACCGCCGCCCGCCAAGCCGTCGCGAAGGCTCCAGTGTCGCGCGACCCGGGCGCCGGGAGACGTCGGGCGATGCAAGTCTACCTTTTCTCCCTCGAGGTCATCGGGTCGATCGCGACCTTCGGCCTCCTCTTCCTCCTCGCGGCATGGTTGATTAAGCGCCTGAGCGCCTCTTGAGCGAGCAGACCTGAACAGGGACGCCTAAAAATGTCCACGGTCTCACCAATTTGGATGAGGCGGCCCCAAAAACCTTCTGATAGCTTCGATTTCCGTACGAGGGTCGGCATCTTTTCGAAGCCTTCCCGCCAGGCGTTGGAACGTTCCATAAGGCGCTCACCCGAGCTCAGCTGAGCGTCTCCTCTTCCTCTTGATTTCAAAAAGACGCCTGAGCGGGAGGCCGCCTCGGGCGGCGCGGTCGCGCAATCGTCGCGCCTCGCCCGGACGCCCGAGGATCGGAATTCGCGGACGGCGCCGGCGTCTCGCCGACTTCGCTGCTTTTCGGAGACCCAACGAAAAACCGGGCGAGACGCCGAGCTCGGACGCTTCCGCCGAGCAAATTCTTGCACGAAATTTGGCGACTTAACCCAAATGGGTGAGGCGAGCGGGAGAAGAAGCGATTAACCTCCGGGCGGTTCTCAGGCCAGGGCGCATTGCGAAGTTCTTCGAGCAAATTTTCAAGACGACATTGAGGATCGGCTTGGGGCGTCCGCGCTGCTCCCAAACGCGAAGACGGCAAGAGAACGCCGGGGGGAGTTCTCTTGCCGGTTTTTCGTCGCCGCGGCTCCTCCTGCGGCTGAATTCGCTCGACAGAAATAAATTCGGCGCCCTCATCCAAACGGATGAGGCGCGCTAGTTGGCAACGGGCTATGGTTTTTTCGTTTCCGGGACGGGGGTGGTTTCAGGGCGGCTTTTCAAGCTTTTGCCGGCGTCTCCTTGGCGACAGGCGACGTCTCATTCCCAAAAGCCAGGACCGAGGCGGCAAGAGCGGCTCCTCTTGCCGCCTTTTCTCTTTCGCCCGGCGGCGCGACGATCCCCGTAAGGCGAGCCTTAACGATCTCTTCGCATAATGCATAAGTGAGCTCGCGTCTTTGCTTGGCGCGCAATCATCTCGAACGAGCGGTCGACGCCGGTGATCTCCTCCGCATTCTGGCTCGGCAAACGGATTTTCGTCACCGGCCACACGGGCTTTATGGGCTCGTGGTTTTCTCTGACGCTATCGCGCCTCAATGCGGTTTCGACCGGTTATGCGCTGGAGCCCCCGACCACGCCGAGCCTCTTTGATCTCGCCCGCGTGGGCGAGCATATCGAGGACATTCGCGGCGACATCCGCGATCTTTCGCGGCTGCGCGCCGCGATGAAGGCGGCGGAGCCCGAGATCGTCATCCATCTGGCCGAGCCGCCACAGCGCCCCGAAGCTCAAGAGGATCGCCGCACTGCCCGCGCCCTCGGGCTGATGGACGCGCTCAATGCGCTCGAAGCCGCGCGCGCCTGCGGAAGCGTGGCGGTGGCGCTCGTCGTTTCGGACGGGGACGACGAGGGGTCGAGCGCGGCCTTCAGGGGCGGCGTGATGAAAATTCTCTCGGCCCGCTCCGGCGAGACGATCGGCGGCGGCGATTTCGCCTCGGGCCACATTGCCGCGGAGGCGTTCCGCGCTTTTTCTTCCGGTCGCCCGTTGTCCTTGCGCAATCCACATTCGCAGCACCCGTGGGTGCATGTCATGGAGCCGGTCGCCGGCTGTCTCGAGCTCGTCGAGACGGCCATGTCGCGCGATGCGCGCCTCGAGAGCCCCTGGAGTTTTGCTCCTGAGCCGCGAGACGAGCGAAGCGCAGAGGCGTTCGTCGCGCGCTTTCGCGAAACCTTCGGCGCCGGCGACTGGATTTCCCCGGACGACGCGCCTCCGCCGGACGCGCTCTCGCCACGGAAAAAGGCGGCCGAGGCCGGAGAGGTTCGCGGCTGGTCGCCGACGCTCGACTTCGTTGAAGCCGTCGATTGGACGGCGCAGTGGTGGCGCGCGCTCGCCTTCGGCGAGGACGTCGCGCGCATTACGAGAGCGCAGGTGGACGCTTACCTCGGCCGACGCGTGCGCCTCGTCTCGCCTTTCGCGCAGCCGAAAGAGAGCGAGCGAGGCAAGCTGTCGCGGGCAGTCGGTTTTTAGCCCGAAACCGTGCGACGGGTTGGACTTCGGGAGCTCCAGGCGAGCGCGACGGGTCGTCTTGCGCCCCGCGGCCTGCTATAGGAGCTGGGCTTGAAGCTTCGTCTCGAAGGGTCGCCATGCACGCCGAAACCAGCTCTCTCGCGCTCGCCGCCGAAGCCGGGCCCTCCCCGAGGCCCGAGCCGGTCAAAAGCGATCCCCTGCATGAGGACATGCGGCTGCTCGGGCGCCTGCTCGGCGAGACCGTGCGCGAGCACGAAGGCGTCGACGCCTTCGAGCGTATCGAGACGATCCGCCGCCTCTCCGTCGCGGCGAGCCGCAAAGGCGATCTCGAGGCCGATCGCAAGCTCGACCAGCTGCTGCGGGGGCTGACCGCCAAGGAGGCGCTCGCGGTCATCCGCGCTTTCAGCTACTTCCTGCATCTCGGCAATATCGCCGAGGACCTGCATCCCCTGCAGCAGCGCGCGCGCGCCGAGGCCGCGGGCGAGAAGATCGGCCCCTCCTCGCAACCGAGCCTCTCGCGCTCCTTCGCCCATCTGCACAAGGCGGGCATCGGCGCCGGCAAGATCGCCGGCGTGCTCGCGCGCGCGTGGATCTCGCCGGTGCTGACCGCCCATCCCACCGAAGTCAGACGCAAGAGCCTGCTCGACGCCGAGCACGCGCTGTTCTCCTTGCTCGCCGCGCGCGAGCATGTGCACTCGAAGAAGGCGCTGGCGCAAAACGAAGCGCAGCTGCGCGCGCGTATCTCGCAGCTTTGGCAGACGCAGCTCCTGCGCCATTCGCGCCTCACCGTGCGCGACGAGATCGAGAACACGCTGAGCTACTACCGCACGACCTTTCTGCGCGAGATCCCCAAGCTCTATGCCGACATCGAGCAGCGCATCGACGGGCTGCGCGTGCCGCCGTTCCTGCGCATGGGCGCGTGGGTCGGCGGCGACCGCGACGGCAATCCCAACGTCACCGCGAAATCGCTGGAGACGGCGCTGCGCATGCAGGCCGAGGTCGCGCTGCGCTTTTATCTGACCGAGGTGCACGAGCTCGGCGCCGAGCTCTCGATCTCGCGCAAATATGCGGGATGCAGCGCGGCGGTGGAGGAGCTCGCAGCGAAATCCGGCGACGACAATCCGCACCGGGACGACGAGCCCTATCGCCGCGCGCTGATCGGCATCTATGCGCGCCTTGCCGCGACCCTGGAGAGACTCACGGGCGGGGAAGCGCTGCGCCACGCCGTCGCGCCCGGAAACCCCTACCCCAACAGCTGGGTGTTTTTGGCCGATCTCGTGACGATCGACGAATCGCTGCGCACGCACAACAGCGAGGTCATCGCCACACAGCGCCTGGAGCCGCTGATCCGCGCCGTAGAGGTCTTCGGCTTCCATCTCGCGACCGTGGACCTGCGCCAAAGCTCCGACCGCCATGAGGAGACGCTGACGGAAATCCTGCGCGTCGCGCGCGTGGCCGAGGATTACGCGG
>DASPSI010000039.1:0-7164 GCA_035624015.1 Methylocystis sp. | reverse complement strand
GAGCTTTTGCGCGCCGTGGGGAACCAGCAACAGCCCCGTCGTCGCGCGCAGCATCGCGTCGGCGTAGGTCGCGATGCGGTCGGTCCAGGGCGCGGCTTGGGAAGGAACGGTGTGTGCGGGGGAACTGCTAGTCATCGACATATCGGCCTCCTTCTTGTCAAAACGAGGCCTTGAGCCTCGGAAAGCTTTCGGGCTTATTTAGGCCCGCAGCCAAGGCGACAAGCTTTGCAAGAGGGATTACAAGTCTCTCATGCGAATCGCTTCAGAACTTCCGGACCACGCGCCAAAATGACCGAGATCACCTGTCCCTGCCGCCTGCGCTCCTCTCCCCTCCCCTATTCGCAATGCTGCGCGTCGCAGCTCGAAGCGGACAGGCCGGCGCCCACCGCCGAAGCGCTCATGCGCGCACGTTACAGCGCCTATGCGCTCGGCAAGATCGACTTTCTCTTAACCTCGCTCGCGCCCGAGTCGCGCTATGATTTCGACCGCAAGGCGGTCACTCATTGGTCTACACAGGCCGAATGGCTCGGATTGGACATTCTTTCGACCGAGCTCGGCCAAGAAGGCGATAGGGAAGGCTATGTCGAGTTCGTCGCCCATTTCGTGCTCGACGGCGAGCAGCGCGCGCATCGGGAGCGCTCGAAGTTCCGCTTCGACGAGGGGGACGGGCGCTGGTATTTCGTCGAGGAGGCGAACCGCAAGTCTGCGCCGATCGTCAAGGGCGTGCAGCCCGGACGCAACGATCCCTGTCCCTGCGGCTCGGGAAAGAAATACAAGAAATGCTGCGGCGCCGCCGCATAGCGCAGGACGGCCGTCATTGCGAGCGAAGCGAAGCAATCCAGAGGCCGCATCAGCGGACCATAGGCGCTCTGCGCGGTGACGCTGAACCGAGGAGAGCGTTACGCCCTCGACTCCTGGATTGCTTCGCCTCACTCGCAATGACGGCCCCGGCGCTTCACTGGGCCTTGAGGCATGACAGGGGGCGAAGCATGGCCTGGGTGTATCTGTTGCTTGCCGGCGTGTGCGAAGTGATCTGGGCAATTTCGCTGAAAGCCGCCGGCGGTTTCACGCAGCTTTTGCCGTCGATCGGGATTCTGGTGGCCATGGGCGCGAGCGCCGGGCTGCTCGCGCTCTCGATCAAATCGCTGCCGATCGGCACGGCTTATGCGGTGTGGACAGGCATCGGCGCCGTGGGCGCGGCGGCGCTCGGCATGGCGCTGTTTCACGAGCCGGCGACGCCGCTGCGCTTGCTATGCATCGCGCTCGTCGTGGTCGGCGTCGTGGGATTGCGGCTCACGGCGTAAACCTTCGTGCTCTTCGTGTCTTTGTGGTCAATTCTCACCACAAAGAGCGGTCAGAAATAGCTCTTGAGCTCCCCGCGCCGGCGCACGTCTAGCGTCGCGCAATGGAAAGCGCCGCCGAAGGCTGCATAGTGCAGGAACGGGCAGGGGATCGGCTCCAGCCCCCACTCCTTCATCGCTTTCATCGTGCCCTTGTGGTGCGGATCGACGATCACGCGCTTCTCGTCGATCATCAGCACGTTCATGTTGAGCCATTTGCCGCAGAGCGAGGTGATCTTGAGCAGCGAATCGTCGATCGGATCGGGCTCGGGCGCGACGAGAATGTCCCACTTCCTGCAAATCGGCGGCAAGGCGTCGATATCGACATATTCGGGATTGACCAGGAACTTCCCCGGCCCGAGCGGCAGGATCGTCGTGTCGATGTGCATCGGGCGCGGGCAACGGCTGGGGACTTCGTGAATGCGATAGGCGTCGCCGAGATGCCGGCGCAGCCAGTCGATGCCGAAGGCGTTGGTGACGTTGCTGCGCGTGACGAAGAGATCGCGGCCGCAGCGGAAGAAGTCGGCGGCGTCGAACACCGGCTCGAATTCGGTGAGAATGTAGGTGATCGGCTCGCCGTGCTCGGGCGTGCGGAAATCGGGGTCGAACAGATCGTCCTCGAGCTGCGGGCGCGGCGCGGAAGTCCAGCGGGCGCCGCGTCGAAAATAGTCCTTGAGCAGCGTGCGGTAGCTCTGGCTCTCATATTGGCGGCAGGGCCAGACCATCGGCGTCTCGATGATCTCGTCGCCGACGACGAGCAGGCTGTCGCGCGGACAGGAGTTGCAGAAGCCGCGCGACTTCCAGCCCGGTCCGCCGAAGGCCTGGCGGAAGTCGGTCGCGTCGGGCCGCTTCACGACGACGCCGAGCGATTGCAGCAGGGCGATGAAGCCGTCGAGCTCGCGCTGCGCCGGCTCGATCATGATCCTCGGATAGCGCAAGCCCGCGGCGATCGCCTGCGCGCGCGCGGCGAGGCCCGGAATGTTGCAGGTGACGACGCGATGGCCCGAAGGGATGACGGCGCCTTCCAGCCGTCCGACGATGATCTCCTCGAGCGGGTCCCATTCGTTGTGGGAGCTGACCGGCGAGGCTCCGACCGCAGCGCCGCCCTCCGAAAGATTGGCGTCGAGCTTATACATTGCAATTTTCCCTGCCTAGGCCCGCGATAAGGCGCGCCGGGACGGTCGCGCCTCGCCGAAGGCGCTGCGGAAACCGTCCGCAGACCCGCTCCAGCGCCGTCGGTTAGGCCGCCTTCGGCTTGTTTACGATCTCGATGCGATCGAGAATCCTGCCGAGATCCCGCTTCGCGATTTGAACATCATAGTCGTTTTGCAGATTGAGCCAAAGCTGCGCCGTTGTGGAAAGCGCCTTGGCGAGCCGAAGCGCGGTATCGGCGGTAATGCCGGTGCGTTCGCCGGCGATCCGTTCGATCCGCGTCCGAGGCAAACCGCAGGCCTTGGCAAGAGCGCCCGCCGAAATTCCAAGCGGAACGAGGAACTCCTCCCGCAGAACCTCACCGGGATGCATGGGCTTGAGCTTCTTGTTCATTGTGGCGTGCTCTTCTAATGGTAGTCCACGATCTCGACCTCTACAGGGCCTTCTGCCGTCCAAACAAAGCACACCCGGAATTGGTCGTTGATGCGGATCGAATGTTGTCCTTGACGATCGCCCGCCAGCGCCTCGAGGCGGTTGCCCGGAGGCGACCTCAAGTCGCCGAGATCGGCCGCAGCGTTGAGGTAGCGCAACTTCCGGCGCGCCACTTTGACCAGATCCGGCGGAAATCCCTTGGGACTTTCGCCGTTGAAGACGGCTTCGGCGGTCTTGTCCCGGAAGCTATTGATCACAAAACGCACGTATCATCGAATGATACTTACGTCAACCGGCGCGTATCAACGAATGATACGGCGCTTGTGCGGCTCTCGGCGGCCGGTGCGGCGCTTACGTGCTCACCGGCGAGGCGGCCGATATCAGCCTGCATCGCCGCCGGCCTTGCGCAGCGTATGGCCGATCTCCTTGAAGCGCTCCAAATCTTCGGCCTCCTTCTTGGCGGCGACGCCGAAATCGAGCGGTTCGTCCTGCCGGTAGCGCTTGCCCAAGCGAAAAGCGGTCTCCGCCTTCATCAATTCCGTCCCGAGATAAAAGGCGTGGGCGCCGTCCTTCTCGACGCCGAGCGAGGCGTAGAGCGACATGGCGTCCTGCGCCGCGCAGTGAAAATTCTTCGCGAAGACATGGATTCCGTCTTCCGCCACCTCGATGCGGAAATTCTCGTCGCGCAAGCCGCGCGCGAGCTCGGCGATCTCGTCCGGCGTCGAAGCGTAAGGGCGCTTGTCGTGAACTTGGAGCAGCGCGTTGGAATAGCCTTTGGGCAGCGACCGTTCTGCACGCGCGGCGAAGAGCATGCGCCGGGCGGCGTCGTGCTCCTCGACCGTGCGCCGCGTGTGCGGGCTGACCTGCACGGTGAGAATTTGGCGAACGTTCAGCTCGGAGCACAGGCCGAGCAGAGTCGCCGTGACGCCCGAAGAATCGGCGTCGGTCAGCTCGGTCAGATTGCCCGTGCCCATCATGATTTCGGCCTCGGGCTCGCGCCGCCGCAGCTCGACATAGCGCGCGATCGAGGCGGCAAAGCCGAAATGAATCGGATCAAGAATGGGATCGAGGATGAAGTCGATGTTCTTCGCGCGCGCCTTGGCCGCCGCTCGCTGGAGGGAATCCAGATCGCCATGCGGCGAGGCCACGAGAATCGGAACGAGCGACGCGCCGTCGGGCAGGATATCGAGCGAGTTCTCGTCGAGACTCAGCAGATGATCGGCGCCGGCCTTGAAGGCGCGCTCCAGCTCGGCGACGTCGGCCGAATCGACGCTGACCTTCAAGCCTTCCCGCTTGAGAGCGGCGACGGTGTCTTCCATATGGGCGAAGGGCGTGTCCGGCAGACAGCCGAGATCGATCACGTCCGCGCCCGCGGCGGAGAGCCGCTTCGCGCATGAAACCACCTGCTCCACCGTCAGGGTCGAGGCGTCGACGATCTCGGCGAAGATGCGCATGTCGAAGCGCGAGAGATCGGGCTCTGCGCCACCCCGGCCGAGATAGGCCGGAAGATCAGCGATCTCCTCGGGGCCGCGCTCGAAGGGCGCGCCAAACTCCCGTGAAAGCGCCACGAGATCGGCGCGGCAGCGGCCGGGAAGAATCACGCGGTCGGCTTCGACCGGTCGCTCCAATCGGCGCCGGATGATCTCCTGCGTCATGAGCGCCGCGACCTTCACGCCGATGTCGCGAATGCGCCAACTGCGTCCCGCCTCGCCGAAGCTCGCGACCATGCGCTCCAGGCGCGGGTAGGCGAGGTGGCCGGTCAGGAACAGCAGGCGCTCAGACATCGCCCGCAAGCTCCTTGCGGCGACGCTCGACGATCGCCGTCAAATCCGCAAGGCTCTCGGCGACCGTGGTCGCCTCGAAGCTCTTCAGACGCTCGGTGTGCTCGAGGTCGACGCGGCGTGGATAGACCTTGACCATCCCCTTGGGCGCACGCGTCTCCAATTCGGGCGCCGTGTCGCAGGCGAAGACGATCGTCGGCACCCGGCATTTCCCGGCCTGTGCGAAGACGTTGGTCGCGAGATTGTCGGAGATGCCGAGCACGCACTTGGCGACGGTGTTCGAGGTCGCCGGCGCGACGACGAGCGTGTGATAGACGCCGTAGTAGAAATTGCCGACCGGCGCCGCGCTCGCAGTCACGTCCTTGTAGACGCGGATGTTGTCCGGCAGCGCGAAGTCGTGCTTGTACATGCGCACGACTTCCGCCGCGGCCTTGGAGACGAACAAATCGACGTGATCGAGCGTGCGGATCATGTCGAGGCATTCGGTGAAGAAATGTCCTGAGCCGGTGATGGCCCAGCCCCAGCGGGGGGTGACGACCTTTTTCATGTTGGCCTTTCTGCGCCGCCCCAGTCGGTGACGAGCAACCCGGGGATACGGTCGAATTCGCGTCGGTTCAAGGTGACGAGCGCCGCCCCGCGCCGCCGCGCCTGCGCCGCGATGAGGTAGTCGAACGGGCCGACCGGCCTTCCATTGCCTTCGAGGTAAGCGCGGATGTCGGCGGCTTCGCGCGCGTCCTCGGCATCGAAGGCCGGATGTTCGAAGCCGGCGGATAGGAAATCGCGAAGCAAAATCCGGGATTGCTGCGATCGCCGACTTTTGGCGATGCCGTATTCAAGCTCGAACAGCACGATGGATGGGATAATCAGACGCGATCCCCTATCGAGTTCTTCCGTCAGCCTCTCGCTGACTCGAGGCCGGCGTGCGTTGAGCGCGAAGATCACGACATTCGTGTCGAGACAGAACATGCTTCGCGTCAGTCGAAGGAAATCGAGTCGTCGGGCTCAAGCGGAGGATCATCCGGCAATCCCTCAGGCAGGAAGTCCTCGGCGCCCATCGCGTCCAGCTTCGCGCGCCACGCCTCGACGTCGAAGGGCGGCTTTTCCATGGGCTCCAGGATCACCTTCTCGCCGACCTTGCTCACGCGCACCTCCGTGCCCTCGAAACGGAACTCCTTGGGCAGGCGCACGGCCTGACTGCGGCCATGCATGAACAGCTTGGCGGTCGGTTGCTCATTGGATTTTTTGGCGTTGGTGGCCATCCGGCTGTCTCAAGATATCTATCGAGAATAGATATCACTTGCCTCCTGTTGAGGTCAACCGCCTCATCCGAGGGGACCTTCCGATTTTGAGCGTATAAGGACTCAATGGAATTGCTGAAAGGGAGAGTTCGATGCGTCTTTCAAGCTGCTGCTGCGGCGCGCATGACCGCCGCCGGGCGATCTTCGGCGCCGCGAGCGCCCTCCTCGCCGCAGCGCTGCCGCGCAACGCCGCGAGCCGCGCGCAGCCGGAGCCTGCCCGCGCCGAGGATGAAAAATTCATGCGGCTCGCCATCGGCGAGGCGGCGCAGGGGGATTATCCGTTCGGCGCCGTCATCGTCAGGGGCGGCGAGGTCGCCGCGAAAGGCCGCAATCTTGGCAGGACCACGCGCGACCCGACCGCGCACGCCGAGATGGTCGCCATTCGCAATTTCGTCGCGTCCGGCCGGTCGCCCGAATTTCCCGAGGCGACGATCTACGCCTCCGGCGAGCCCTGCCCGATGTGCATGAGCGCGATCGTGTGGTGCGGGATGAAGCGGGTGGTCTTCGCGGCCTCGATCGAAGAGCTGTCGACGCGCATCGGCCAGATCCGGCTCACGAGCCACACGATCGCGGAGGCGGCGCCTTTTGAGACCGTCGCGATCACGGGCGGCGTCTTGTCGCAGGAGGCCATGGCGCTGTTTCCGAAGCCTTGAGCGGCGCTGCAGCATCGTTAAAACGGGGCAAACTGCAAATCGATCCTTGCCGCGAGGCCCCGGCTCGCCTACGACATCTTGCAATGCAAGATTCCCGCGCCGAAAGAGCCGAGCTGGCGCCACGTCTCGAAGCCCTCGTCCGCAAGGCGGGCGAAATCGCCATGGCCTACTTCCGTCCGGGCGAGCGCACCAGCGCGCATGTGACGTACAAGAACGGCGGCTCGCCCGTCACCGAGGCGGATATCGCCGTGGATCGCTTTCTGCGGGAGGGAATGTCAGCGCTCGCGCCCAAGATCGGCTGGCTGTCCGAGGAGACTACTGACAGCGCCGACCGGCTGTCGATGCCGGAGATCGCCGTTGTCGACCCGATCGACGGGACCACGGCCTTCGTGCGCGGCGACGCGCGCTGGGCCGTCTCGTTGGCCGTCGTCGAAGAAGGCCGGCCCGTGGCTGGCGTGGTCCACGCCCCGGCGCTGGAGCGCACTTTTACCGCCTTCGCCGGCCACGG
>DASPSI010000028.1:0-43098 GCA_035624015.1 Methylocystis sp. | reverse complement strand
CGGCGCCAATCGCGATGGCGCTCGCTGCGCCGCTCGATTTGGTCCTGGTGCGCAAGATCGGCGTCCCGTTCCAGCCGGAGCTCGCGATGGGCGCGGTGGCGGACGGCGGCGAGCCGCTGACGGTCCGCAACGAGGACGTGATCCAGATGAGCGGAGTCAGCGAGGAGGAGTTTGAAGCCGTTCGGAGCCGCGAGCTCGGTGAGATCGAGAGGCGGCGGAGCCTCTATTTCGGTTCGCGGCCGCGTCCCGAGGTGGAAGGAGGCGTCGCGATCGTGGTCGACGACGGCATAGCCACCGGCGCCACCACGCGCGCCGCGCTGCGCGCGGTTCGCTCGCGCCGTCCGAAGAAGCTCGTGCTCGCGACGCCGGTCGCGCCGCCGAGCACGCTCGCCCAGCTCAGCATCGAGGCCGACGAGACGATTTGCCTGGAGGTCCATGAAGACTTCGGCGCGATTGGATTCTTTTACGCCGATTTTCGCCAAATCAGCGACGAGGAGGTCATCTCGATCCTCGATAGCCTTGGAACAAAGGAGCCTTCCGGGAGGACAAGTCCGCCGTTATGATTTCCTCGCGGAATGCGAGGCCGAAGCGAAGCCTTTGCCGATCACGAACGCGGGCGCTGCTGCTCGTCGAATTGCTTACGAAGCCGAACGTTCTATCTTAAAGTGAAAGAGAAAAGGCCATGCGGATTGGGGTCCCCAAAGAGATCAAGGACAACGAATATCGCGTCGGGCTCACGCCCTCCTCAGTTACGGAGCTCGTTCAGCACGGGCATACAGTTGTGGTCGAAAAAGGCGCCGGGGTCGGGGCCGGGTTCGGCGACGACGCCTACGAGCTGAGCGGCGCTTCCCTCGTCGAGCATGCTGGCGACGTCTTCGAGGGGACGGATCTCATCGTCAAGGTCAAGGAGCCTTTCGCCGCCGAACGCAGGATGTTGAGGCGCGGGCAAACGCTTCTCACTTATTTGCATCTCGCGCCCGACCTCGAATTGACGCAAGATCTCCTGCGCAGCGGCGCGCATTGCATCGCATACGAAACCGTGACCTCTTCGGACGGCGGCCTGCCTCTGCTCACGCCCATGTCGGAAGTCGCAGGAAGGCTCGCGCCGCAAATCGGCGCGCACTTCCTCGAAAAGCAAGCCGGCGGGCGTGGCGTTCTGCTCGCGGGCGCTCCGGGCGTGCCGGCCGCCGAAGTCGTGATTCTGGGCGCGGGCGTCGTCGGCAGCCACGCCGCGGCGATCGCGCTCGGCATGGGAGCCAATGTCATCGTGGCCGATCGCAAGCCGGAGGCGCTTCGCCGTCTCGACGCAAGATTTCGTGGCGCGGCGCGCACGGTGTTCTCGACCAAAACCGTGATCGCGGAACTCGTCAAGCGCGCCGATTTGCTGATCTGCGCGGTTCTCCTGCCAGGGGCGCGAACGCCGAAGCTCATCGCCTTCGAGATGCTGGCGACGATGAAGCCGGGCGCGGTCATCGTGGACGTCGCGATCGATCAGGGCGGTTGCTGCGAAAGCTCGCGACCGACTTCGCATTCTGATCCGACCTTCGTCTTGGACGGCGTCGTGCATTATTGCGTGTCGAACATGCCTGGCGTCGTTCCGCGCACGTCGAGCTTCGCGCTCAACAACGCCACGCTGCCTTTCGTGCTTGCGATTGCGGACAAGGGCTGGCGCCGAGCGCTGCGCGAGGACCCCAATCTCCGCGCCGGTCTCCAGGTTTCGGATGGAAGGGTCGTTTCGATTGCGGTCGCTCAAGCGCATGGATTGGCCTGCGCCCCTATCGAAACGGCGCTGGAAGAATAGCCAGGGCGCGGCGTCGAATCTGGCGCCTCGCCCGAGTCAGTCTACACTCACGCCGGCCTCGGTCATTTCGGTTTTCGCCGCCTCCCCTGCCGCCATCGTGATCGGGCGCGTAGCCTCGAGCGCGACGTGGGTTTCAAAGCCCGCCTGCGCCGCGTCGAGGGCGCTCGCGCGCACGCAAACGTCGAGCGCCAGGCCGCAGACAACGACGCGCCGCGTTCCGCGAAGACGCAGCGCCTCGATGAGGTCCGTCCGGTCGAACGCCGAATACTGATCCCTGTCGCGGTCAGCTCCTTTGGACAATACGAGCGTTTCTGGGGGCAGGCGGAGATACTTGTGGAACTCTGCGCCCACGGAGCCCGCCACGCAGTGCTCGGGCCAGGGGCCGCCCTGCGCCCGGAAGCTCGCGTGACCCGTGGGATGCCAGTCGCGCGAGGCGACGATCATCGCGCCCGCCGCCGTCGCTTCGCCAATGAGCCGATTGATAGTGGGGATGATTTCGTCCGCGCCGGCGATCGCCAAGGCGCCGCCGGGGCAAAAGTCGCGTTGGACATCCACGACAATCAAGGCGTCATCTTGACGAAACCGCATAAATCCGTCCTTCCCTAAGGGATCACGGCCCATACGTTGACTCGGCGGGCCCGTGACGCCAGCCGCTTGGCTCTGCTATCCGACGTGTGGAACGACCGATGAATTCGACAGTGAGCACAGCCGCCAGCGCCTGCGTCAGCCTTGCCGATAAGTTACGCTTTCTGAGCGATCCGGCAAGCTATCCGCAGAGGCCGCAAAAGGTGCGAGTCGTCGAAACGCATATGTCTTTCGTGTTCATCGCCGACGAAAGAACCTACAAGCTGAAGAAGCCCGTCCGCTTTTCTTATCTCGATTTTTCGACGCTTAAGCTGCGCGAGGCGATGTGCCGGGAGGAGCTGCGGCTTAATCGCCGCCTCGCCCCCCATGTCTATCTCGACCTGCGCGCTTTGACCGCGACCGAAGCCGGCGCTCTGGCGTTCGGCGAAGGCGGCGTCATCGTCGATTGGCTGGTCGAAATGCGCACCTTGCCTGCGCAGCAAATGCTGGACGTCATGCTCACCGAGGGGCGCGTTTTTGCCCATGAGATCGACCTTCTCGCGCAGAGGCTCGCCGAATTCTACCGCAAGGCCGACCGCTCCACGATTGCCGCCGCCGACTACGCCCATCGGTTCTTTCGAGAGCAGCAAAAAAACCGCGAAATTCTAACCGCCCGCGAGTTCAACCTCGATCATGGCCGCTCGACCCTTGTGCTCGACCGTTTGGACGCGCGCCTCGCCGCGGACCGCGCTCTGCTCGAAAAGCGCGTGCGCGCCGCCCGCATCGTCGACGGTCATGGCGACCTGCGTCCCGAGCACATCAACTTTGCGGACGGCATCGCGATTTTTGACTGCCTGGAATTCAACGCCGAGCTTCGCCAAGTCGATCCATTCGACGAGATCGCGTTTCTTGGGATGGAATGCGCGCATCTTGGCGCGCCTGAAATGGGATCCAAGCTCGCCGAGGAAGTAGCTCGCCGGTTGAACCTTCCAGTTCCCGAGCGCCTGATGCCGCTTTACGCCGCGTGGCGAGCGGCGCTGCGGGCGCGGCTCGCGGTCGCGCACCTGTTGGATCCGGCGCCGCGCACGCCGGAGAAATGGGAGCCGTTGGCCGGGCGCTACCTTGCGCTTGCTGAAGCGGCGCTCGCGTGACCGAAGCAAAGCAAGGGCGCTCAGCGTCGTTGCAAGCGCGCGCGCGTCTCCTGCTCGAGCAGGGCGAGCTTGCTGCTGATCGCGACAGGGTAGGGCGCTGGGGGCGCCGACAGGCCTCGGCAATCTTTAGGCAAAGCGGCTAGCGCCTCTCTCGCGTGGTTCTGACTCTCGGCCAGCGTCAGGCTCTCGCTCTTGACGCGGCGGCCGGCGATCATGACGGGACGAAGCAACGGGGAGCCCTCCACGGTTTCCTCGCGAAGCGCGATGACGTCCCTAACCGCAACGCCATCGCTGAACTCCCGAAAGACCTGCTTTCTCCCGGGCAAGGAGCGCTTGCCGGCAGAGAGCTTCATGCGCGGTTCGCCCGCGTATTCCGTGAGCTTATAGGCGATGTCGAGCGTGGGCGCGTCCGCGGACGCCGCCATGTCGGATCCGACGCCGAAAGCGTCGATGGGCGCGCCATCCGCCAGAAGGCGCTCGATCGAATGCTCGTCGAGCCCGCCGCTCGCGACGATCGCCACATGAGAGAGGCCTGCTTCGTCGAGGAGCTTCCGGGCGCTGCGCGAAAGCTCGGCGAGGTCGCCTGAATCGAGCCGGATTGCGCGAAAGGGGCGATCTCCGCCCTGCGCCTTGGCCATGGCGATCGCGTTTTCTACTCCTGCAAGCGTGTCGTAAGTGTCGACGAGCAGTGTCGCGTTCGGAAAGATCTTGGTGAAGCCTTTGAACGCCGCCCGCTCGGAGACGCAAGCCTCGACGAAGCTATGCGCCATAGTTCCCTCAAGCGGCAGGCCATAGGCTGCGCCGCTCGCGACATTGGAGGTCGAGGCGACCCCAGCGAGATAGAAGGCGCGGGCGCCCCGGATAGCGGCGTCGATCCCTTGCGCGCGCCGCGCGCCGAAATCGCTCACCGGCCGGCCCTGCGCCGCCGCGACAATCCGCGCCGCCTTGGAGGCGAAGATCGTTTGAGATCCGATTCGGTTGAGAATCAAGGTTTCGATGAGTTGCGCCTCGGCGATCGGCGCGGTGACCTCCAGAATGGGCTCTTCGTCGAAGAACGGCGTTCCTTCGCGCATCGCGAAGATTTCGCCGCTAAAACGAAAACTCCGCAGCCACTGGAGAAAGGGCTCGGAGAAGTCGCCAAGAGAGCGGAGATAACGGATTTCATCGTCGCCAAAGCGCAACGATTCGATTTCGGCGAGGAGATCGCTCAAGCCGCAGGCGAGAAGAAAATTGCGCGGGGCGGGCAGCTTTCGCACGAACAGGCTGAAGGTCGCCTCCTGCGTCAAATTCAGCTCGAAATAGGCGCGCAGCATTGTAAATTCGTAATAATCCGCGAACAGCGCCTTGATTGACATGTGCACTCCTCGCCTGCCTCGATCTCACGCGCCCTCTTCCAGTAGCTTAACGATCGAGCCGCCGCCGTGGCAGCATCGAATGGCCTGAGCGACCAGATTGGCGATGCTCAAGACCGTCAGGCGGCGGCGCAACGGCTCAGTATCCATATAGGCCGGTAGCGAGACGCTGTCGGTGACGACAATTCGATCGATTGGCGCGCTTTTGAGCACCGAGACGGCGTGGGCCGAAAACACGCCATGCGTCGCCGCGCACCAAACCTCCTTCGCGCCCTCCTTGCGGCAAGCCGCTGCGACGCGCGCCATCGTGCCGCCGCCGCTGATGAGATCGTCGAGCACGATCGCGATACGGCCCGCGACCTCGCCCGCGAAAATATCGCCGACGACCTTGCCCTCGCTGCGGCGCTTGTCCATGAACGCCTTCGCGACGGGCCTCGCCAGCATTCGCTCCAAGCGCTCGCGAAACAGCTCCGCACGCTTCTCGCCGCCGAGATCCGGCGACACGACCGCGACCTCCTCCTTGCCGAGGAGCCGGATGAAATGACGGGCGAACAGCGCTTGCGCGTCGAGATGCTCGGTGTCGCAGCGGAACGCGTTCTGGTAGGCCGCAAGATTATGCGCGTCGATCGCGATCACGCGATCGGCTCCCATCGCCTCCAGCAATTGCGCAAGATAGCGCGTGGCGATGGGATCGCGCGGCTTCGTCTGCCGATCCTTGCGCTGAAAGCAAAGGTAGGGCGCGACGAGCGTCACGCCGCGCGCGCCGGCATCCTTCAAGACGCCGATGAAAAACAACAGCCGGCATAGCTTGTCAGAGACGCTCGCCTCTTGCTCGCCATAGAGGCTGGAAATGACGAAGACGTCTCGGTTTCGCACATTCGTCAGTGGCCTGATCTTAAACTCGCCGTCCTCGAAGCGGCGCTCTTCATGTGGCGCAAGCTCGAGGTGGAGCAAGCTTGCGACTTTCTGCGCAAGCTCCCGGTTGGGGCCCAGGGCGAACAGAGCAATATCCACCTCGGACGACCTAGCCCCCTCGACCATCAGCGCCCCGTCTTTGATGATCTGTGTCGAGAATCCGCTGAGAAAGGAATCGATCCGATGTCCGTCTTCGGAGAGTGGGGCGATGAGCGCGTCGACGACGGCGCTGTCACGCCCCTGCTTCTTGATGATGAACTGAGCGAAGAAGGGCGCGCCCGTCCGGAGCGCCTCCTCGAACAATCGGCGCAGGCGAACGGCGGTCCGACGATTTTCGGCGCGGCTCAGCCGGCCGTTGGCGCCGAGCGATCCAAGAACGGCTTCCGCCGCCGCCAGTCCGGCGGCCAGAGCGTAATCGCGCTCGCCGTCGAGGCGTTGGAAAACGAAACCCGATGGAAAACCGCCCGGCTGCTTTGCGATGGCGCTCGCGCGCGGGAAGGGCGCGTCGGCGCGTGCGGCGTTCCATTGCTTGAGCAGCAGCGCCAGGCTGCCCTGCGCCGGCGCGGGAGCGAAATCCAGCCGGTTGAACAGCCGCAAGAGAGCGGGCGGCGCCACGTCCATCGTCGTCATCCCGCACCCCTTTTCTTGACTCCAATTTGGCGGCCGGCGGCCTTGCCCTTTCCTGTCCGCCGCCTCGCCCCAACCTGAGGAGAATTTAGGCGCGGCGACGATACAGCGAAAGGCTTCCGGCACCTCGAACGAGGTGAGACAATGCGCCGCGACGCTCGCGCTTCGACTCGCTTTGCAACCTTTAGCAGCCTCTGGTTGAGGCTGAAAGCGGGGGCTCTTCTGCTTGTCACATCGTGGCTTTCAATAGCGTTCGCAGCGCGGGCAGCGGTCGGGTGTTGAGAATATCGCTCTTTTCCATCCATCCGCGTCGCGCCTGCCAGACGCCGAATCGCAGATTGCCGAAGTCGTCGACGCGATGCGCGTCCGTGTTGATGCTGACCAGAACCCCTTCGGCCCTCGCCATGCGGCAATGAACGTCTGACAGATCCAGGCGATCAGGATGGGCGTTCAATTCCAGAAAGCAGCCCCTGACCTTGGCGGCGCGGATGATGCGCTGCATGTCGACGTCATAGGCGTCTCGTTCGAGAAGCAAACGGCCCGTGGGATGCGCGAGGATCGAGAAATGCGGCCGCTCCATGGCCCGTAGGATGCGCTCCGTTTGCTTCTCGCGCGACAACTCGAATTGGCTGTGGATCGCGCCAATTACGAGGTCCAGCCGGGCGAGCGCGGCGTCGGGCAGATCGAGGGCGCCATTCTCCAGAATATCGGCTTCGATTCCCTTCAAGACCTTGACGCCGGAATGGGTCTCGTTGAACGCGTCGATACGGTCGATCTGCGCGAGCAGCCGATTTTCATCGAGGCCATGAGCGAACGCCAGTCGCCGCGAGTGATCCGTCACCGCGATATAGCGCAGTCCCATCTTTTTGGCGGCCTGGGCCAGCTCGTCGAGCGTGTGCGCGCCGTCCGTTTCGTTCGTATGCGCGTGAAGGTCGCCTCGGATATCGGAGAGCCGCACCAGCTTCGGCAAGGCGCCGGTTGTAGCGGCCTCGATCTCCCCTTGATCTTCGCGCAGTTCCGGCTCGATCAACGGAAGATTGATCGCGCCGTAGACGGACGCCTCGGTATCGCCGGCGATAGCCGTGTCGCCCCGAAACACCCCGTATTCGTTGATCTTGAGATCGCGGCTTCGCGCCAATCGCCGCAAGGCGATGTTATGCGCCTTGCTGCCCGTGAAGTAGACGAGGGCGGCGCCGTAGCTCTCCTGAGGAACGACGCGAACGTCGATCTGCAGACCGGAGCGGAGCGTCGCGGTGGCGCGGGTGGTTCCCGCCGAAACGACCTTCTCGATTTCAGGAAAGCGCGTGAACCAATCGATCACCGGCGGCCCGGGACGAGCTGCGACGATGATGTCGAGATCTCCGACAGTTTCCTTGCGTCGCCGGAAGCTGCCCGCGACTTCGCCCTTGTCGAAGCCGGGCGCCCGGCGAAGATGAGCCAGCACAGCATCGGCGTAGCCTTGAACGGACGCAAGCTTGAATCGCTTTTCCTTTTTTAGGTCGGCGCTGGCCAGGCTGTTCAGCAGCGCCAGCTCGAGCTTGGCGCCGAACCCCGAGATCGACCGGATTTTCCCCGCTCTCGCCGCGCGTCTTACGTCATCGAGAGTCTGAACGCCAAGCTCGTGGCACAGACGCATCGCGCGCCTGGGACCGATGTTGGGAAGTCGGGTGAGCCGAAGCGCCAAGCGCGGCGCCGTCGCGGCGAGCTCCTCAAGCCTCGCCGAATGTCCAGTGCGGGCCATGTCGGCGATCTGTTCCGCAAGATCCTCGCCGATGCCAGGAAGCTCGGCGAGGTTTTCGCCTCGCCGCAGCATTTCGCCGACTTCCGTCGCGAGGCCGCGCAGCACGCGGGCGGCGTTGCGATAGGCGCGAATTCGGAATGGATTCGCACCCTCGAGCTCGTAAATGTCGGCGATTTCGTCAAGGGCGCGGGCGATGTCCTCGTTGTGCGCAAGAATGGCCCCCGACGGCTCAACCGACCGCTCCCGCACAGCGGGTTTGTGTCGGCCTGACGAGCTTCTTTGTATTTTGGATCCCATTGCGGGTCCCCCGAACGCCCGCCGAAAAGATAAGCCTTCGAACCGAGGCGTCAAAGGCGGCGGAAGGGAGCGATTGCGAGCCATTCATGTCGTCCTTATCTCTATTTTGTTGCGTCAGCGAAGCGTTGGCGCCGACCCATAATGTTCTCCGGACTCCGAGCATGGCCCCTGACAAGGGACGACCTTCTCATCAGCCGTCGGCTGGCAGAAAGCTTATCCGTCTCTTTCTATGTGGAGACGTCATGATCGGCCGCGGGATCGACCAGATTTTGCCCACGCCGTGTCCACCTGCGCTGCACGAGGACTATCTGTCTTCCGCACTGGATTACATATGGCTTGCGGAACAGGTCTCGGGCCAAATTCAAACGCCGGTTGGTCTCGACTATATTTGGGGCGCCGCGCTCGACAAGCTGGAAGATAAGCAGCCAGATGCGCGGATCGTCAATCTTGAAACCAGCGTCACTCGAAGCGAAGCCTACGAGGCGAAAGGCATAAATTATCGGGTGAGCCCGGCAAACGCGCGATGTTTGAAGAGCATCGAGATTGACTGCTGCACGCTCGCGAACAACCACGTTCTCGATTGGGGCCGGCCAGGCCTGCTCGAGACTCTTCGCACGCTCGAGCGCATGGGGATCAAGACGGCCGGAGCCGGACGCAATCTCGACGATGCGTGGCGTCCGGCGGTCTTGGATATCCCGAGCAAAGGGAGTGTGATCGTCACAGCGCTCGCCTTGCCGAGCAGCGGCGCGCCGCCGCATTGGGCGGCCGCACTCAATTCGCCCGGCTTAAGCCTGCTCGCCGATCTCTCCGACAAGAGCGCCGAGCTCATTTGTGAGAGATTGAATAGCGCGCGCGCCACGGGCGACGTATCTGTCGTTTCGATCCACTGGGGGCCAAATTGGGGCTACGAGATTGGCGACGATCAAATACGCTTTGCGCATAGATTGATCGACGACGCCGGCGTCGCCGTCATCCATGGTCATTCCTCGCATCACCCGAAGGCGATCGAGGTCTACCGGAATCGACTGATTTTGCATGGGTGCGGGGACTTCCTCAACGACTACGAGGGAATCGCGGGCTACGAAGAATACCGCGGCGACTTATCGCTGATGTATTTTGTAGATATTGACGCGGCGAGCGGCGATCTCGCCGCGCTCGAACTCTCGCCGTTGCAAATTCGGAGGTTCAGGCTGGAGCCCGCAAGCCCGACGGACGCCGCTTGGCTCGCCCGGAGGCTCGCCCGCGAGAGCGCGCCATTCGGCGTCGCTGTCAGTGAAGCGTCGCCCGAGAGCCTGACCCTGTCCTGGGCCGCAGCTGCTCGGGACAATCGCGCGGATTTCAGCTGAATCATTGCCCGCCACGGGGGCATTGGGTAAGCTTTCGGCGCTTGACGTTCGAGAAGGCCGACGAAGTGGGGAAGGACGATGCGCGAGAACGACGACGCGTCCCGCTACGCAACGATCCACAAGGATCCGGCCTCGTTCCGCGTTCCGCCGAACCTTGTCGACTACGACGCCGTGCGAGCGTCGTTCTGTTGGGAGTCAGCGCGGGCCGGACTGAGTGGCCTCCCCGGCGGCGCGGGTTTGAACATCGCCCATGAAGCAGTTGATCGCCACGCCCAGGGGCCGCGCGCGAGCCGGGTGGCGCTGCGCTGCATCGGAAAGGCGGGGAAACGGCGCGACCTGACTCATGTCGAGCTCGCTTGCGCCACGAACCGTTTCGCGAACTTGCTGCGAAGCTTGGGTCTGAACGCGGGAGACGGCGTTTTCGTTCTGCTTGGCCGCGTTCCGGAACTTTATGTCGCCGTTCTAGGCGCGTTGAAGAACAAGAGCCTCGTTTCGCCGCTGTTCTCCGCTTTCGGGCCTGAACCGCTCGCCACAAGGCTTGAGCTCGGCGGAGCGCGCGCCTTGGTCACGACGGAGGTGCTCTATCGGCGCAAGGTCGCGCCGTTGCGGGAGCGCTTGCCCGAGCTTAAGCATGTCATTCTGATCGACGCCGACGAGCATGGCGAATCGACGCTCTCGTGGCCCAAGCTGATGAGCGCGGCGCCGGAGGCCTTCGAAATCCCTCCAACCGATCCACAAGACCCCGCGCTGCTGCATTTCACGAGCGGCACCACGGGACGTCCAAAGGGCGTCATTCACGTGCACGAAGCCGTCGTGACGCATTATGCGACGGGGCTCTATGCGCTGGATTTGCACGATGAAGATCGCTTTTGGTGCACGGCTGATCCCGGGTGGGTCACTGGCATGAGCTATGGCGTGATCGCGCCGCTCGTGCATGGGGTGACCAATCTGGTCGTCGAAGCCGAATTCGACGCCCCCACATGGTACGGTGTTCTTGCGGACGAGAAGGTGACGGTATGGTACACCGCGCCCACGGCGATCCGCATGATGATGAAGCTCGGCGCCGATGCGCTGAAAGGTTATGACCTATCGAGCTTGCGATTCGCCGCGAGCGTGGGCGAGCCTTTGAACCCCGAGGCGGTGGTTTGGGGCCTCGAGGCCTTTGGCCTGCCTTTCCACGACAACTGGTGGCAGACAGAGACGGGCGGCGTCATGATCGCCAATTACGCCTCCATGGACATAAAGCCTGGCTCGATGGGCCGTCCGCTGCCGGGGATCGACGCCGGGATCGTCCGCCGCAAGGCCGAAGGCGGCCTCGAAACAGTGGAAGCTTCCGACGTGGAGGGCGAACTCGCGCTCAGGCCTGGCTGGCCCTCGATGATGCGCGGCTATCTCCACGAAGAGGAGCGCTACCGCAAGTGTTTCGTCGACGGCTGGTATCTGACAGGAGACCTCGCACGCCGCGACAGCGACGGCTATTTTTGGTTCGTCGGCCGCGCCGATGACGTCATCAAATCGTCGGGCCATCTGATTGGGCCCTTCGAGGTCGAAAGCGCGATCATGGAGCATCCGGCAGTGGCCGAGGTCGGCGTGATCGGCAAGCCCGACCTGGTCGCGGGCGAGATCGTCAAGGCCTTCGTCGCCTTGAAGCAGGGCTTCGAAGAAAGCGAGGCGATGCTCAAGGAGCTGCTCGGACACGCGCGCAAGCGCCTCGGCGCGGCCGTCGCCCCGAAGGAAATCGAATTTCGCGCCAATCTCCCCAAGACGCGCAGCGGGAAAATCATGCGCCGCCTACTCAAGGCGCGCGAGCTCGGCCTCCCGGAAGGAGACTTGTCGACGCTGGAGAGCGACGAGCGATGACCCATAAGGTTCATCTCGATCACGACCATCTTCGTCATCTGTTGAAGGCGATGATCCGCATCCGGCGGTTCGAAGCCAAATGCGTCGAGCTCTATCAGGCGCAGAAAATTCTCGGCTTCCTCCACCTTTACGACGGCGAGGAAGCAGTGTCCGTCGGCGTCATGGAGGCCCTGGAGCCGCAAGACGCCGTCATTGCGACCTATCGCGAGCACGGCCAGGCCTTGGCGCGCGGCGTCGATCCCGGCTGTCTGATGGGCGAGATGCTGGGCAAGCTCAACGGATGCTGCCGCGGGCGCGGGGGCTCCATGCATTTTTTCCACCGCGAGCATCGCTTCTATGGCGGCAACGCCATCGTCGGCGGCGGCCTGCCGCTCGCGCTCGGCGTCGCGCTTGCCGACAAGATGCAGGGGCGCAGGGCGGTCACGGCCTGCTTCTTCGGCGACGGGGCGGCGGAAGAAGGCGAATTCCACGAGACGCTCAATTTCGCCAAGCTGTGGCGCCTGCCTATTCTGTTTATCTGCGAAAACAACCTCTACGCCATGGGCATGGCGGTCGAGCGCGCCGAAGCCGACACGGACTTCGTCCACAAGGCTTCGAGCTACAGGATCGAAGGCGAGAGAGTCGACGGCATGGACGTGGTGGCCGTCGAAAGCGCTGCGCGCAAGGCCATCGAGAAAATCCGCGCAACGAGTGATCCTTTCTTTCTGGAGTGCAGAACTTACCGCTTCCGCGCGCACTCGATGTTCGACGCGCAACTCTATCGTTCCAAGGAGGAAGTCGAAGCTTGGCGCAAGAAGGGCCCCATCGTCCGATTCCAGGCCTGGCTCGAGGAGAATCATCTGATCAAGCCCGGGGAGGTGCTGGAAATGGAGAAGGCGATCGACGCTGAAGTCGCGCGAGCGGTCGCTTTCGCCGAAGCGGGGCCCTTGGAGCCGGTTTCCGACGTCGAACGCTTCGTCACCATGGAGGATATTCCTGCGTGAACGCGCCGCAAGAGCCGCCCTCTCCCTTGCGCTTGACCTATCGCGAGGCGTGCAAGCAAGCGCTTCGCCAAGCGCTCCACGCCGATCCGCGCGTGTTCTTGATGGGCGAGGACATCGGGCGCTATGGCGGCTGCTATGCGGTGACGAAGGGCCTGCTTGAGGAGTTTGGAGAAGACCGCATTCGCGACACGCCGCTTTCGGAAAGCGCTTTCGTCGGCGCCGGCATCGGCGCGGCGATGGCGGGAATGCGGCCGATCGTCGAGATCATGACGGTGAATTTCAGCCTGCTCGCACTCGACCAGATTCTCAATAATGCCGTCACCATTCCTTACATGTCCGGCGGTCAGTTTGCGGTCCCGCTCGTGATCCGCATGGCCACGGGCGGCGGACGCCGCGTCGCGGCGCAGCATTCGCATAGTCTCGAAGGTTGGTATGCGCATATTCCCGGACTGCGCATATTGACGCCAGCGATGGTCGAGGACGCGCGCTTCATGTTGATCGCCGCACTGAAAGACCCCAATCCAACGCTCATTTTCGAGCATGTGATGCTTTACAATATGGAAGGCGACATAGATCCCGCGATCACATGCGTCGACATGGACCAAGCGAAGGTGCGGCGCGCCGGCGCGGACGTGAGCCTCATCACCTATGGCGGAAGCCTGTTCAAGACGCTCGACGCCGCGGAACGGCTTTCCAAAGAAGGCGTCGAGGCGGAAGTCGTCGATCTGCGTGCGCTGCGGCCGCTCGACACGAAGACGATTCTCGAGTCCGTGGTCAAAACCCGCCGCTGCATCATCATCGACGAAGCGTGGCGCAGCGGCTCGATCGCTGCCGAAATCGGCATGCGCATCGCCGAAGAGGCCTTCTTCGAGCTCGATGCGCCGCTACGTCGAGTCTGCGGGCGCGAGGTTCCGATGCCCTACGCGGCGCATCTCGAAGACGCTTGCTTGCCGCAGTCGGAAGCGATCGCCGCCGCCGCGCTCGACCTCGTGCGGCCGTCATGAGCGATTTCAAAATGCCCGCGCTCGGCGCGGACATGGAGGCCGGCACGCTCGTCGAATGGTGCGTGAAGCTCGGCGATCACGTCAAATCCGGCGACGTCATCGCGGTTGTTGAGACGCAAAAAGGCGCGATCGAGGTCGAGATTTTCGCCGACGGCGTCGTTTCGAACATTCTCGTTCCCGTAGGCGAGCGCGTGCCGGTCGGGACGGTCTTGGCCCGCATCGGCGGGGCCGGAGCCGCGGAGGCGACGTCAGCGGCGGAAACATTAGCCGTCGCCGCCAGGACGCCGCCGTCGCCGGCGCGCGCAGCGCCTGAGTTTCGGCGGGCGCAGCCCTCCGCGGCGCCGCAAGCTTCGCGACTAAAAGTTACGCCTGTCGCTCGGCGGCGCGCGGCGGCGTTCCGTCTCGATCTCGCCGGCATAAGGGGCAGCGGCGTCGAGGGGGCGATCCGGCTCGCCGATGTCGAAGCCGCTGCGAGCAAGGCCTCGACGGCGCCGCCGGCCGTCAAAAGAGGGCTCGACCTTTCCGAGATGCGCAAGGCCATCGCCGCCGCGATGAGCCGCTCGAAGCGCGAGATCCCCCATTATTACCTTTCCGAGACCGTGGACCTTCATGCGGCGCTCGCTTGGCTCGAGCGTTTCAACGCCGAGAAGGAGCCGATCGATCGTGTGCTGCCCGCGGTCCTGTTTCTCAAAGCCGCTGCGCTGGCGCTGCGCGAGCAGCCGAAGCTCAACGGCTTTTACGAGAATGGCACCTTTGCCGCGGCCGAAGCCGTGCACGTGGGCTGGGCGGTGGCGCTCCGCGGCGGCGGGCTCATCGCCCCCGCGATCCTCAACGCCGACAAGAAGTCGCTCGCAGAGCTGATGTCGTCGATGCGTGACCTTGTGGAACGGGCGCGACGCGGCGGGCTGCGCGGCTCGGAGCTCATGTCGCCGACGGTCACCGTGACCAATGTCGGCGATCGCGGCGCGGAAACCGTGACGGGAGTCATCTATCCGCCGCAGGTCGCTCTCGTCGGTTTCGGGCGCGTGGTCATGCGCCCCTGGGTCGTCGACGAGCGCATCGAAAGCCGCCCCATTGTCTCGATCAGCCTTGCGGCCGACCACAGGGTCACGGATGGTCATCTCGGCGGCCTTTATCTCGCCGCGGTCGCACGGCTATTGCAGGAGCCTGAAAGACTATGACGGACGAGGAGCTGAGACGCCTGATTCTTGAACTCATCTGCGAGATCGCGCCGGAGGCCGATCCTGCCATTGCCCGCGATCAGGACGATTTGCGCGAGACCTTCGACCTCGACTCGATGGATTTCGCCAATCTCGTCGTGGCGATCCACAAGCGGACCAACATCGACATCCCCGAGGCGGACTACAATAAGCTGTTCACGCTCAAGAGCGCAATCGCCTACCTGTTGGCCAAGGCGAAAGCTTGAAGATCAGCCTTTGATGCAGATGAGCGGCGCAAGATAGGCGACCTTCTTGGCGAGGCCTGCGGCTTCCGCGCAATCGACGACCGCCTCCACGTCCTTGTAAGCTCCGGGCGCCTCCTCGGCGACGCCGCGCATCGACGGGCTTTTGACGATGATTCCCTTCGCGCGCAGGTCGTCGATCACCTGCCGCCCGGCCCAGGCGCGCGTCGCGGCGTGACGGCTCATGCGCCGCCCCGCGCCGTGACAGGCCGAGGAAAAGGCGCGCGCTTCGCTTTCCGCGGTCCCGGCAAGCACGAAAGAACCGGCGCCCATGCTGCCGCCGATCAGCACCGGTTGGCCGTGCCGTGCGAGCGCGGGCGGCAGGCTTTTGGCGTCGGGTCCAAAGGCGCGCGTCGCGCCCTTGCGGTGCACGAACAGCCGGCGCGGCTCGCCGTCGACCTTATGCGTCTCCACCTTGCAAGTGTTGTGCGAGACGTCGAACATCAGCGGCAATTCGGCGCGCTTGAAGAAGCGGGCGAAAACCTGTCGCGCGAGATGGCCGATGATCTCGCGGTTGGCCAGCGCGCAATTGATCGCCGCGCGCATCGCGCCGAGATAGCGCTGGCCGAGCTCCGAATTGATCGGCGCGCAGGCGAGCTCGCGGTCGGGGAGGGCGATGCCGAAGGCCGGAGCTGCGACCGCCATCTCGCGCAGGAACTCCGTGCCGATCTGATGGCCCAGCCCGCGCGAGCCGCAATGAATGGTTACGACGCATTCGCCTTGCTTTAGGCCATAGGCCGCGGCGATCCCGGCGTCGAAAATCCGCCTGACCTCCTGCACCTCGAGATAATGATTGCCGGAGCCGAGCGTGCCCATCTCATGGCGCTGGCGCTCTTTGGCGCGGTCGGAGACAGCGGCCGCATCCGCCCCCGTCGCGCAGCCGTGCTCCTCGATCCGGTCGAGGTCTTCCGGCCGCCCGAAACCTTGCTCGACCGCCCATTTCGCGCCGCCCGTCAGCATGGCGGCCATGTCCTCGTCGCCGAGTGCGATCTTGCCTTCCGAGCCGACGCCGACCGGCACTTGCTCATAAAGCGCGTTGGCGAGCTCCTCCTGCACCTTGATGATCTCGTCGCGCGTGAGCGAGGTGAGATGCGTGCGCACGCCGCAGGACACGTCGAAGCCGACGCCGCCCGCCGACACCACGCCGCCTGCGTCGGCATCGAAGGCCGCGACGCCGCCGATCGGAAAGCCGTAGCCCCAATGCGCGTCCGGCATGGCGTATGACGCCTGCACGACGCCGGGGAGCATCGCGACATTGGCGACCTGCTCGAAGACCTTGTCGTCCATTTCGCGTAGCAGGCTTTCGCTTGCATAAATGATCGCCGGAACGCGCATGGCGCCGAAAGGCTCGACTCGCCACGCATTGTCGGAAAGTTTCTCGAAGCGGGACGCTTCCATGTCCAAACCTTTGTATCGTGAAGCCCGGGCTATACGTCAACGACGCACTGCGCGCGCCAAAGGCCCGGTCGATCCTCGCGCACCTCGAGCTGCGTGAAGGTCGCGCCTTTCACCTCCACCGCCGGCGCATGGCGCTCTCGCGAAATCTTTTCGCCATAGGCGCGCGCCTTCAGTTTCCCCTCTGCAATAGTTAGATCGAATGCGCCGAAAATCATGCGACGAGCAGCCATCTCATAGACGAGCGCGTTGAGCCAATCGATGAGCAGCACGTCCGCGCTCGGCGCCTCCGCTTCGATCTCGATTGTTTGATCGGGGCGAACGTCTTTCGGGTCGACGATGGCCGCGCACATGGCGCGCGCGGCCTGGGCGAAGGCTTCTGCTTGCGTCGGCCCGAAGCCGCGCACGCCGATATCCGCGCCATGGGCGAAATGCTCCCACGCGGCGGGCGAGGTCGAGCTCTGGTCTTTCCTGTCCATGAACGCGCGTCGCTCAGATTCATCGAGAAGCTCAAGCCAAGTCGAATTTGTCCTCCGAAGCGGCATGGCGCAGGCGCTCCTCGAAGGTTTGCGTCGCAAAGAAGCGCCTCGCGCGGAAATCCGGCGACCAATGATCTGAGGACAATCCCGCCTTCGCCTTCAGATGCGCGAGAAATTCTTGGTTCTGGGGCAGCGTTTTCCACACGGTGGGCAGGAACAAGGCCCCCCGGCCTGCGTCCTCTATCATCAGTCCGTCCCGATGCGGCTGCAACTGGGACAAAAGATCGGCTTCGCTCTTGAAGTTCATGAGCCGGAGCGGCGACAACAACGTCACCGACAAGGAAATCTCGTTCCACTCCGTCCGTTCCAGTGGAGCGAATCGAGGATCGCCAAATGCAGACCTCACCGCATTGGCCCTGATGTCCTCGAGCAACGGGCGACGCGCCATCGCCGAGCCGCAGCAACCGCGCAGTTTTCCCGCCTTGTGCAGGGTCACGAAGCTGGCGCCCGCTTGGCTGAACGCGGCGGGCAAATTCTCGGACGGTTGCGATGCGCCGCCGCCGCAAATGGCGCGTCGGGCGATGTCGTTCATCAAGGCGCCATGGCGCCGCACCATGTCGTGGCCAGGCGTCGTTGTCGTCTCCTGTTCCCAGAAGGCCCACGCGCCATAGCCGACGACGCGATCCCGAGGCCCGGCCGTGTCGCCGGAATTGCGCAGATCAAGCGTCCTTACTCGCATGCCTCGTCGCCTTGCCGCGGTGAGCAGGCCGCTCATTGGCGTCGCGCCGCAGGCCCGCTCGGGCGTCAGCGCGACGCTGTCGAGCCGCTCGATCGCCGCGCGGGTCGTCTCGTCCTGCGCACGGCAGGCCTGGTAGTCGAGGTAATGCGAAAGGTCGGAGGAAACGACAATGAGCGTCTCCGGACCGCCCCAAAGCCTGTCGAGCGCATCGGCTATCTGCCCGTTGCTCGCTCGGCCGCAGACGATGGGGACGAGCTTGAAATCGCCGAGGACGACCTGAAGGAATGGCAACTGTGTCTCCAGGCAGTGCTCACCTTCATGCGCTTCATCCGAAAGTCCAAGGAACGGAAGGCCGCGCGCCCGCTCCAGCCATGTTTGATCGGTCGGAACGACTCCGAGCGGCGTCTGGTAGGCGCGAGCGGAGGTCGTGGCCATCCCAGCGAAAGCGAAGCGGTGCGAAGGCCCCAAAAGCACCACGCGAGCAATTTTGCCTCGCGCCTTGGCCAGCAAACGGTAGGCGGCGCCCGCGATCGCGCCAGAATAGACATAGCCGGCGTGCGGAGCGATCAGCGCCTTTGGCGTCGCCTCTTCGGTCCCGCCGCCGTCGTCGGGAAGAGCTACGAAGGTCGTGGCGTGCAGATCGGATTCCTGAGCAAGGGAGGCCTCGGCCTGCGCGACTTCGGCGTTCGCAAGGAGCTTCTCGACATTGGATCGCAGCGCGGCAGGATCGGCGGGATAGAAGACGCCCGCCACGGCCGGCGATCGGATCTTGATCTCCCAATGAGCTTCCATGGTCACCGCCCCCTTTCACTTTGCATTCAGCGTCTCCATCTAGCCGTCATGAACGCCTCAAGATCCCCCCACAGCGCGTGCATGCCGGCGAACGCCGCCCGATATTGGCATGAGCTCGCGGACGGACGTATTCAATGTGATCTCTGCCCGCGCTTTTGCAAGCTGCGGGAAGGGCAGCGCGGTCTTTGCTTCGTGCGCGCCCGCGATCGTGACGGGATGGTCCTGACCACCTACGGGCGGTCGTCGGGATTCTGCGTCGACCCGATCGAGAAGAAGCCGCTCAACCACTTTTTGCCCGGCACGCCGGTGCTCTCCTTCGGCACGGCGGGCTGCAACCTCACCTGCAAGTTCTGCCAAAACTGGGATATCTCGAAGGCGACTGAACTCGATCGCCTTCAGGACGAGGCCTCGCCTGCCGAGATCGCGCGAGCTGCGAAGGCGATGGCCGCGCGCTCGGTCGCCTTCACTTACAACGACCCTGTGATTTTCCTCGAATATGCGGTTGACGTCGCCAACGCCTGCCGCGAGGCGGGTCTCAAGACGGTGGCGGTGACGGCCGGCTACATCGCGCCGGAAGCCCGCAAGGAGTTCTTCGGCGCGATGGACGCGGCGAACATCGATCTGAAGGGTTTCACGGAGGGGTTTTACAAGACGCTGTGCACGGCCGAGCTGCGTGCCGTTCTCGAGACGCTGGAATATGTGAAGCATGAGACGCGGTGCTGGCTGGAGATCACAACGCTGCTGATCCCGGGCAAGAACGACTCGCCCGGCGAGATCGAGAGGTTGAGCGAGTGGGTCCGGGAGCAGCTGGGTCCTGACACGCCGCTCCATTTTTCGGCCTTTCACCCCGATTGGCGGATGCGCGACCTGCCGCAAACGCCGGCGTCCACGTTGCAGATGGCGCGAGGAATCGCCTTGCAAAACGGCCTTCGCTATGTCTACACCGGCAATGTGCATGACGAGGCCGGTCAAAGCACCTATTGCCATCGTTGCGGCGAGCGGCTGATCGGCCGCGACTGGTATGACATCACGTCGTGGTCGATGACGGCGGATGGACGTTGCGCGAAATGCGGAGCGGCTTGCGGGGGCGTGTTCGAGTCATGCCCGGGCGCGTGGGGCGCGCGACGCATGCCGGTTCGGCTGTCCGCGGCTTAAGCCTGATTTAGTCGATAAGCAGTCGCCGGCGCACGAATTCGGTCGCCTCATCGAATCGCTCGTGAAGCCGCCGCGCGGCGGGGTTGCGCGCATATGCCAAAACACTCCAGCCCGCGCGGTTCGGCGTCTCCGACCTTCGTCAAGCTCATTGCTTTCTGGTAATTGCGTCACTTCTCGGGCTGGCGCAAGGACTGCAACAATTCCTGCGCTTCGCCGTCATCGGGTGCAAGCTTCGAAAGCTGCAGCGCATGCTTCGTGGCGGCTAAGATGTCGCCAGCCTCGGCTTCGTAAGCAGCGAGCGTGAAGAGAAGGTCCCGGTCGTTGGGCGTTTGTGCGAGCGCCGCTTCCAGCTTCGCCCGCGCCCGTTCTGCGTCCCCAGTATCATGCAGCGCTACCGCATAGACGTAAGCAAAGCGGGCGCTCTCCGGCGCAAGCCGCGTCGCTTCCGCCAGTTCTCCTATGGCGTCCGCGAGACGTCGCTGCCGAATGAGGCTTAATCCCAATGCGTGATGGAGCGCTCCCTCTGCCGGGCTCGTCGCGAGGGCTTTGCGCAAGATCGTCTCCCCGCCAGCTTCGTCGCCTAAGGCGCGCGTAAGCTCTGCGAGCGAGATCGTCGCGGGATAGAATGTGCCGTCGAGCTCGATCGCCTTTTCATATTCGGCGCGCGCCGCGTTGGCTTCTCCGCGCGCCGCATGAAGCGCGCCGAGATTTGCGTGCGACTCGGCGCGCTCGGCGTTGAAGGTTTGCGCGTCGGTAAATTCCTTCAGCGCTTTTTCGAAGCGCTGGCGCTCGACTGCGGACAAGGCGCTTTCAGCTTCGCCCGCAAGCGCCCGCGCAGCCTCCATGCGCACGAGACGGGTCTTGTCCTCGAGCAGCGGCGCGAGCGTCGTTCGGCGCGTCTCGACATCGGCCTCCGCGAGCACGGCGATCGATGCGAGGCGAACCAGGGGATCGTCGATCGCCGCGGCGCGCGCGGCGAGCTTGATCGATGCGCGCGAGGAAAGGCTCCTGAGCCGAACAATCGCGCTCGCGCGCGCGATGAAGGAATGGTCGAGGCCGTCGACGATTTCGGCTATAGCCGTCGCTGAGTCCGGAGCGTTGCGGTCGGCGCCCGCGAAGGCTTCCGCGAACTTCTGATAGCCCCGCGGCTCGACGCCCCAGGAATTGATCGCATCGGCGGCCCAGGCGGGAGATTTGTCCGCGTGGCATTGATTGCAGGCGTTGGGGGTTTGAAGCGTGAGCGTCCGATCCGGACGCGGGACGCGAAACGAATGATCGCGACGCGCGTCGACGCCCATGTACCTCGTGGCGGGCATGTGACAATTGGCGCACTGGGCGCCTGCGGAGCCTTGAACGTGGCGATGATGCGAAGGCTGATTGAAGCGTTCCGGCGCGTGGCACTTCGCGCAGACCTCCCCGCCGTCCGTGTGGAGCTTGCCCGAATGCGCATCGTGGCAGTCGGAGCAAGTGACGCCCGCCGCATACATCTTGCTTTGCAGGAACGAACCGTATTCGAAGACCTCCTCGCGCTGCTGTCCGTCCGGATGGTAAAGCGGCGCCTCGAGCAGCGCCGGGCGGAAGGCGTCGAAAAAACGCGCAACGCTTTTCGGATCGTCCGAAAATTGCGTGCGGCGCGAGTGGCACCCGGCGCAAACCAGGACTTCCGTATGCGCGGAAAGTGGCGTCGAACGGAAGGCTTGTCCCTTGTCTCCCATCGGCCAGCTCACGCCGCGCCTTTCGCTGAGAGATAACGCGAACCCCTTGAGCGGCGCGCTCGCGCGCTGGACGTCGTTCCCTCGCGCCCATCCGAGATGCGCGGAGCCCGGTCCGTGGCATGCCTCGCAGCCGACGCCGATCTCGATCCATTGTGTGTTGAAGCGGTTGGAAGCGGCGTCGAAGTTCTTGTTCAAATTCGTCGTGTGGCACCAAGCGCATTGAAAGTTCCAGTTTTGGTCGACGCCGGTCCAATGCAGGGGCGTCCCGGGCGCGAGTTTCTGCCCGGGGTAGAGATCGAACCAGCGTTGCCCGCCAGTCTCTCGGGGACGTGCATCCCAAGCGATTCCGAACGCCTGCAAACGCCCTCCTGGAAGCTCGATGAGATATTGTTGGAGGGGAAAGACGCCGAAGGCGTATTTGATTTCGAATTCCGTCGCTTGGCCGTTGAGAGCCTCGCTCTGAACGACGAAGCGGCCGCCGTCTTTCTTGAAGACGCTTTTCAAGCCGTCTTTTTCGAATGCTGCGCCGTCAAAGCTCCCCAGCACCGAGCTCGCGTCCGCCTTTTGCATCGCCAGAGCATGGTGGGAGCTTAGCCAAGCAGCGCGCTCTGCTTTGTGGCACTCCGCGCACGCGCCCGATCCCACGAAGGTCGCCGCTTGGTCGTGCAGGGGCGGCGACGCGCTTTGGGCGCGGACGGTTTCGCTCCGTCCTGCAGCGAGCGCGAGAAGGATAGTGGACAGGAGGAGCGCCCCTATGCCCGCAAGCCGGAAAGCCCGCTTCGCGTGATCTGCGCTCAGCCAGAGAACCATCTGCTTTGCTTCCGAACCCGCGCTGCCGCTGAGCGCGTGAGGATGGAGGAGGCCGCAGCGCTGAATGGGCCTGACGCGTCGGGGCGGCGGCCTCTTCTTCGCGTATAGGTCAAATTCACGCGGACTGGGAGGCGATCATGCGGAGATATTTTCGGTCGGGTCCTCCGCGATATTTCACCGAGGGGAGCTCGCGCGAGGGCTGCAAGCGGCGGCGTCGCCCAAGAGACCGACGCTGGAGCGCCATTGTCGCCGCCGCCCGATTTCGCGCCTGCCTGACAAACTTGGCCGAATTCACGCACGACGTCAAACTGGCGGCTCCCTTACCCTTGCGAACGCTGCGCCGTCAGAATCGGATGCTGAGCGCCGTCACGGGACCATGCAAAATTGCGTTCAGTCCACTTTGATGGCCGTTCGTCGTCTGCAAGTAATCAACGCTCTGCGCGCGATAGCCAATCGAAGCGGCAAGCTTCAAACCGTTGAATTCGAAATCGTGGCTATAGCCGCCATAGACTTCCCAGCTGAACTTGCTGCCGGCGCCGAAGCCGCCGATGTCGCCGCGCAACTGGAACTGCTCTCCTGGCGAAAATTCATGGCGCGCGCGCAAGCCGATGACCGGATCGATCCATTGCAAGTCGCCGGATTTTGCGACCGAGTAAGCGCCAACCTGGCTCAGTCCGAGCAATTGTGAGCTTGCGCCGCCGATCGCGTCGAGCTGGATATCTAGGTTCGCATACCAGTAGCGCAGGCCCGCATAGGCGTCCAACGCCGTAAACGAGCTCGACGCGCCCATGAATTTCCAGCGCGCGATCTCATAGGCCCCGCCCGCCTCGCCGATCGCCATCGTCAGCTTCATATGCGCGTCGGCATTGGCCGCCACCAAGACATCGGCGAATGGCGAGCGCAGCTGCAGCGTCGAGCCGCCGAATCTCAGCTGCATCCAGATGAGGTCGCCATAGAAGTTGACGGGGCCGTTGCTCGCGTCAAAACGCCCCGAGAAGGAGAGGGGGAACGAACTCGTCTTGGTCAGGAGGTCGATGAAGGAGAGGTCGGTTCCGACAGTCTGATCATGCGCCGTCACGTTTCCGTTGATGCCCGCGGCCCAAGTGTATTGCGTGAGCAGGAGGCGCCAATCGCCGAACGCCGGCGCGGCGGCTTCCGCAAAGCGCGGCGACGCCAGCAGGGGCGTCGCGCCGGTTCCCGTCGTCGTTTCCGGCTCGCTCCAGTCGAAGCGGTAATTCAGCCCCGCACGCACCACATGGCCGTTGAATCTCGTCGAGACGGTCGTTGCGTCAGCTATGTTCTGCAGGCCGAGCAGAAAGCCTCGGAGTGCGATCGGGCTAACGTTCGAATTGGTCAGCGTTAGAGAGCCGAGATCGTAATAGAGATATTCGAGCTTGGCGCTCAGATTGCGCGTCAACGCATATTCCGCCCCCGCGCCGACCGTCCAGCCGACGCGATTCTCGAAAAGCTCGCCTCTCGCGGTGTCGCCGGCAAGCAGCGACGGCGCGAGGTTTTGACCGAAAGTCGCTCTTTCGTTGGCTCCCCCGAAGGCCAGTCCCCCGGTTGCATAAAGCAGCAGATTGGGGGTGAGGGTGAAGCCGACCCGCCCCCGCACCGTGCTGAAATACTCGAGATTGCGGTTAAGCTTTGCGCCGGTGACCGCAAAGAAACCCGCGAAGACCGGATTTGAATTTGGGATGAAATTGCTCAAGCCGCCGCCGCCGCGCACGCCGGCGCCCTGCAGGTCGGCCTCGAGTCCTGCGACCAATTGATTGGCGAACTGCCAATTGTAGCCGACGCCGCCGCCGCCAAGGAAGCCGTCGAGGTCAGAGCTGACGACGCCCGACGCGCTGAGCGCCGACGCCGGTCCCCAGCCGAGCACAGTCTGATCGAATATGTTCGCCGACGCGGCGGTGATCGATCGGCTCGGCGACCACGTATAGCCGTAATCAGCGCCAAGGTACAGCCCAGTCCAGGTGAAGGCCGGGGGTGGGGCGGTGGGAGGAGCTTTGACGGAGGGGAGATCGGCCGCGGAGAGCGGCTGGCAAAACCATTGTAGCGCCACGACTCCGCTCAGAATGACAGTCAAATTGGCGCGTGGAGACATGCCGCTCTCCCCTTGCGAATCTCGACGGCCTCGCAGCCGATCGCGTGAAAACACAACCCCGACGATCCGGCAGAAGCTTCTAGATGTCAACGCAAAGTGCAGGCAGGCATCGCTGTCATGCGAATATTTTTGCCGACTGTGTTATTTTTGCCACGGCGGGCTGAAAAATGGATGGCCGTCGAGACTTATTCGAGCGCCGCCCGAGTTGAACTTGAGCGATGCCGTTTGCGCCTGCCTCGAAATCGACGCCAGTCTTTCGGTAGTCGCTGCGGCCGACGAAAATGATCTTGTCCCCGGGTGAGCCGGGAAGGCCCCGCGGACTGGAACGTCTTGAATGTGCGCGGCTGGGTCGCTTGGAAAATGACCCCCCTGAATCCTTTACGGGTTCCCTTCGTGCGCAATCCACGCTAAACGGCGCCATCGCAAAGCCATGGCCTTCGAGGCGTCGTCCGAAGCGGCTCAGCTCCTTGCGCCTCCTTGAAAAAACGGAACCCCCATGACAGCCCAGGAAAAGCCCTCGACCTCCCTGCCGCACAGCGGCGTTCTCGCCGGCAAGAAGGGCCTCGTTCTTGGCGTCGCCAACAACCGCTCCATCGCCTATGGCATCGCCAAGGCCGCACGCGAGGCCGGCGCCGAGGTCGCGCTGACCTATCAGGTCGACGCGCTGGAGAAGCGCGTGCGCCCGCTCGCCGCCGAGCTCGGCGCGATCGTCGTCGGGCGTTGCGACGTCTCCGAGGCCGACACCATCGACGCCGCTTTCGCCGAAATTGAGAAGCTTTGGGGCAAACTCGACTTCGTCGTCCACTGCCTAGCCTTTTCCGACAAGGACCAGCTCGACGGACGATACGTGGATACGACCGCGGAAAACTTCACGCAGTCGTTGCTGATCTCGTGCTATTCCTTCACAGCGATTGCCCAGCGCGCCGAAAAGCTCATGCCGGACGGGGGCTCGCTGCTGACGCTCACCTATTATGGCGCCGAGAAATGGATGCCGCATTACAACGTCATGGGCGTAGCCAAGGCGGCGCTCGAGGCGTCCGTGCGCTATCTCGCCGCCGATCTCGGCGAGAAGAACATCCGCTGCAACGCCATATCCGCGGGGCCGATCAAGACGCTCGCCGCCTCCGGAATCGGCGATTTCCGTTACATCCTACGCTGGAACGAGTATAATGCGCCGCTGCGCCGCGTCGTCACGATCGAGGAGGTCGGCGAGACGGCGGTCTATTTGCTTTCGCCCATGGCGCGCGGCGTCTCCGGCGAGGTCCTGCACGTGGACGCCGGCTATCACATCGTCGGCATGATGAATCCGTCCGCCGCGCCGAAGATGGCGGACCTCTTGGCGCTGCTGCCGCAGCAATGAGTCCCCTCCCTCACCCTTCCCCGCTACGCGGGAGAGGGGAGCGGCGGCCGTCTGGCGCAATGCCGATGAAACGTGGAATCTGCTACCTCTTCCGCGATCCCCGGACTTGATCCGGGGAGGGGAGGGCAGGCGAGGGGCGCGCCGCTAGTCGGCGGCGCGCTGGGGCTTCGCCGGCTCGGCGAGCTCGTCGCGCTTGCGGAAGCGCAGCACTGAGCCCGGCGCACGATTGCGCGCCGTGATGCGGTTGCGACCGGTCCCGGTGAGCACGTAATGGCCGCGGCTGTCATCCCAGCGAATCAAGTCGCCCTGAATGGCGGTCTGCCGCAGCACCATCGTCATGGGATCTTGCACATGGGGCGGGGCGACGTCGCCATGCACGTCAACCTTCCGCAGCGCTTCGACCAGTTTGGCTTCGTGAGCGTCAGTCATTGTACGTATAAGCATGGCGCCAAAACGCGACGCCCGCAAGGCCCTCCCGAAGGCCTACGTGAATCCTGTTGCAGGCGCACGGGCGAGGTCATGTTTGACCCCGCTTCTTGGCTGGAGACGGACTTGGCCGCGGCAGAGCGCTCCGGCCGAGCCTCGCCAGTGGCGTTTAAGGCGAGACGCCGAGAGCTCACTCGTCGCCGTCGCCAAAGAGCGCCATTTGCGCCGGCGCGCCGGCGGGCGGCGTGAGCCCCAGATGCCGGAAGGCAGCCGGCGTCAGCACGCGTCCGCGCGGCGTGCGCTGGAGAAAGCCCTGCTGCAGCAGGTAGGGCTCGATGATGTCCTCGATCGCGTCGCGCGGCTCGGAGAGCGCCGCCGCGATCGTTTCTATCCCGACCGGGCCGCCGGAAAAAGTGACGGCGACGAGATCGAGATAGCGCCGGTCCATCACGTCGAGGCCGATGCTGTCGACCTCCAGCAGCGTCAGCGTGCGGTCGGCGAGGTCGCGCGAGACCTCCGCCGCGCCCTCGACGATCGCGAAGTCGCGCACGCGCCGCAAGAGCCGCCCGGCGATGCGCGGGGTGCCGCGCGCGCGCCGCGCGATCTCGCGCGCGCCCTCCTTGCTCATGGCGAGCCCGAGCACGCGCGCGCCGCGCGTGACGATCAGCTCCAGCTCCTCGACTGTATAAAAATTGAGACGCACCGGGATGCCGAAGCGGTCGCGCAGCGGCGTCGTGAGCAGGCCCGCGCGGGTCGTCGCGCCGACGAGCGTGAATCTGGCGAGGTCGATCTTGACCGAGCGCGCCGCAGGCCCCTCGCCGATGATGAGGTCGAGCTGGAAATCCTCCATGGCCGGATAGAGGATTTCCTCGACCGCGGGGTTGAGGCGATGAATCTCGTCGATGAACAGCACGTCGCGCGGCTCGAGATTGGTGAGCTGCGCGGCGAGATCGCCGGCCTTGGCGATGACCGGCCCCGAGGTCGAGCGGAAATTGACGCCGAGCTCGCGCGCGAGGATTTGCGCGAGGGTGGTCTTGCCGAGGCCGGGCGGGCCGACGAAGAGCACATGGTCGAGCGCGTCCCCGCGCGCCTTGGCCGCCTCGATGAACACCTTGAGGTTCTTCCGCGCGGCTTCCTGGCCGGTGAAATCGGCGAGCGCGAGCGGCCGGATCGACGCGTCGTCGCGGTCGTCGTCGCGTTTTTCGGGGGTCAGCAGGCGGCGGGGCGGTGCTGCCAAGGCGAATCGCTCCAGGAGGGGCCGATGCGCGGGTTTACGGCCTGTGGTAGGATAAGCCAAGTGGAGAAGATTGAGATGACTCGCGCCTCCAAACAGTATGAATACATGTCGCTCGACGATTTCGAGGAGCTGCTAGCCGATAAGCCCGCCGATGAGAAGTGGGAGCTGATCGGCGGGCGCGTCGTGCGCATGAGTCGCGGCGACAATTGGCGGCACAATCGCATTGTCGCCAATGTGACTGCGGCCCTCTTGATCGGGCTGCGCGGCAAGGGATCGGACTGTCGACCCTTTTTCGAGTCCTTTTGGCTCAAAAGAAACTCGTTGAACCTCGCTTGTTTCCCCGATGGCATGGTCAGAAGAGGGCCGCTTTCAGACCACGCGAAATCACTTGACGACCCCATCGTCATTGCGGAGGTCGTCACCAAGGGTTCGGCGCAGCGCGACCTGGGCGAGAAGTTCGGACTTTATCGGCGTCTCCCGTCGCTTGAGCATTATGTCCTGATTGAATGCGACAGCGTGAGCGTCGATGTTTATTCTCGTTCTGGCGGCGGATTCTTTATCCCGCCCCAACTGAGCGAAATCGATGATGTGCTCCGCCTCCCGGCCATCGACTTCGAGACGCCGCTCTGCGAAATCTACCGCGACGTGATCCCCGCCGCCTCATGACCGAAGTCTGCTTCTATCATCTCACGCGCCGCCGGCTCGACCGCGCGCTGCCCGTGCTGCTCGAAAAGTCGCTCGCCCGCGGCTGGCGCGTCGTCGTGCAGGCTGAGAGCGAGGCGCGCGTCAAGGCGCTCGACCAGGAGCTTTGGACCTATGAGGCGGAAAAGTTCCTGCCGCACGGCTGCAAGTCCGACGGCGCGGCGCAGACGCAGCCGATTTACCTCACCGCCGAGAACGACAATCCCAACGGCGCCGACGTGCGCTTCTTCGTCGGCGGCGTGATCGCCGCGCCGGCGCTGAAGGACCCCGCCGCCGCGCCGAAGACCCGCGCCGTGCTGATGTTCGACGGCAATGACGAGGCGGAGCTTTCCGCCGCCCGCGCCCAATGGAAAGAGCTGCGCGGCGAAGGCTTCGAGCTCGTCTATTACCAGGAGAACGAGAACGGCGGCTGGGTCGAGAAGGCGCGTGAGAAGAAGACGTGACCATGGATTTCGAAACGCGGCGATTGCAGGCGCGGACGCGGCTCGACGCCATCGATCCGCACAGGCGGCCGGGCGGCGTCGAGGCCGACCCGAAGCGGCGAGAGTGGTTCGAAGCGGTCTATCGTCTCGCAGAGGGCGACGCCGCCGGCGTGCCCTGGGGCGATCTCAAGCCGCACCCTCTGCTCGCGGAATGGATCGCAGCGCAGGGGTCGCTCAAAAGCGTTCGCGCGCTCACAGATCGAGGCGCTCGCGGTGGACGGATTGACTTCGCGCGCGCTCGAGGCCCAAGAAACGGCGAAAGGCCCGCATTGGCGGGCCGTGTTTGAAAGGTCTGCGTGAGGCCTTTGTGTCCTTTGTGTCCTTCGTGGTGAAATTAACCACAAAGGACACAAAGGACGCGAAGGCTTCGCAAAGGAGCGTCCTTGCCCGAGCTGCAAAACTTCTCCCGCGTCGTCGTCAAGGTCGGCTCGTCTCTGCTCGTCGAGCCCGGCGGCTCCGCCGTCAAGCGCGAGTGGCTGCATCTTCTGACGGACGATCTCGCGCGGCTGCATCGGCGCGGCGTCGAGGTGCTCGTCGTCTCGTCGGGCGCGGTCGCGCTCGGGCGCGGCGTGCTGGGCCTCGCCCCGGGCGCGCTGCCATTGGAGGACAGCCAGGCCGCCGCCGCCGTCGGCCAGATCGCGCTCGCGCGCATCTGGGCCGAGGCGCTGCACGACCGCGGCCTCGTCGCCGGGCAAATCCTGGTCACTTTCGGTGACACCGAGGAGCGCCGCCGGTATCTCTATGCGCGCGAATGCCTGACGCGCCTCCTGCGGCTGCGCGCCGTGCCGATCATCAACGAGAACGACACGGTGGCGACCGCCGAGATCCGATACGGCGACAACGACCGCCTCGCCGCGCGCGTGGCGACGATGGCCAGCGCCGATCTGCTCGTGCTGCTCTCCGACGTCGACGGGCTCTACACCGCGCCGCCGGGCGAGAACCGCGATGCGCAACTGGTGCCGATCGTGCCGCGCGTGACCGCCGAGATCGAGGCCATGGCGGGCGGCGCCGCTTCGGTCTTCTCGCGCGGCGGGATGCGCACCAAGATCGAGGCGGCCAAGATCGCCACGACGGGCGGCGCGCATATGGTCATCGCCGACGGGCGTCAGCCCTCGCCCTTGCAGCGCATCGAGGAGGGCTCTCGCTGCACCTGGTTCCTGCCGCCGTCGAACCCCGTCACCGCGCGCAAGAAGTGGCTCGCGGGGCAGCTCGCGCCGAAGGGCGCGGCGCATCTCGACGCGGGCGCTGCGCGCGCGCTCGCATCCGGCAAGAGCTTGCTGCCCGCGGGCGTGACGCGTCTCGAAGGCGATTTCGCGCGAGGCGACTGCATCGTCATCCGCGGCGCCGACGGGGGCGAGATCGGGCGCGGCCTCGTGACCTATGACGCCTCCGACGCCGTAAAGATCATCGGGCGCTCGTCGAAGGACATCGAGAGCCTGCTCGGCTACAAGGGACCGGACGAGCTCATCCACCGCGACGACATGGCGCTCTCGGGCGAGTGAGGGCGATCCGCGTGTCCCTTCGTGTCCTTTGTGCCTTTGTGGTGAAATTCAACCACAAAGGCACAAAGGGCGCGAAGAAGCATCATTACGAGCGAAGGCGAGGCGGCCATTCAGCTCAGTTTGTCTATGAGCCAGTCTATGAATTGGACGAAATCCATCAGGAACCAGAATATGACGAATCCGGCTGCCCACCGAATTTGCGACGGAGTCAGCGCTTGTCCAGTCACGATCCGGTTCAGCCAATCCATTCCGCTCTCCCAGCCGAAAAAGGTTTTCCTTACAGCTTCCGTAGCGCCACGTCGGTGATGCGGTGATCCGCGCCCTTGGTCAGAATGAGGCTCGCGCGCGGGCGCGTCGGCGCGATGTTCTGGCGCAGGTTCAATAGATTGATGCGCGTCCAGATGTCCTTGGCCACGCGGTCGGTCTCCGCATCGTCCAGATCGGCGTACACCTTGAAATAAGAGAGCGGATCGCGAAACGAGGTCTGGCGCAGACGCCGGAAGCGCTCGACATACCATCTTTCGAGCACTTCCTCCGCGGCGTGCAGATAGACCGAAAAGTCGAAGAAGTCGGAGACGACCGGCGCCTCACGGCCGTCGCGCGCGGGGCGCGGCGGCAGCAGCACGTTGACGCCTTCGACGATCAGAATGTCGGGGCGGTCGAACACGAGCTTTTCGCCCGCGACCACGTCATAGGTCAGATGCGAATAGACGGGCGCCTCGACGTTGCGCACGCCGGCCTTGATGTTGGAGAGGAATCGCAGCAGCGCGCGATTGTCGTAGCTTTCCGGAAACCCCTTCTTGTCCATGAGCCCGTCGCGTTCGAGCACGGCGTTCGGGAGCAGAAAGCCGTCGGTGGTGACGAGCTCGACCTTCGGCGTGTTGGGCCAGCGCGAGAGCAGGGCTTTAAGGATGCGCGAGGTCGTCGACTTGCCGACCGCGACCGATCCGGCGACGCCGATGATGTAGGGCACCTTGCCGTCCTCGGCGCCGAGAAAGCGCTGTGTCGCCTTGAACAGGCCTTGCGTCGCCGCGACATAGAGCGCGAGCAGACGCGAGAGCGGCAGATAGATCTCGATGACCTCCTCGAGCGAGATCGGCTCATCGAGCGATTTGAGCCGTGTCAAATCCCCGAGCGTCAGGGTCAAGGGCGTGTCCGCGCGCAGCGACGCCCATTCGGCGCGCGTGAAATGCCGATAGGGCGAGGCGATGTCTATGGTTGCAGCCCTTGTCACGGGGTTCCGCGCGAGGCTTTTTCCGCAAGGCCCGATTGGGCGGTGCGGCGGTGGAGCTCGGCGAGAACGTCGGCCAGCGTGACGCCCTTCGCCTCGAGCAGCACGAGGAGGTGATAGACGAGATCGGCAGCCTCCCGAGTCAGGGCGTCCCTATCATCCCCCAGCGCGGCGATGACGGTCTCGACCGCCTCCTCGCCGAGCTTCTTGGCGATGAGCGGCGGGCCGTCGTCGAACAGCTTCTTGGTGTAGGAAGCGCCGCTCGCGGCGGCGCGCCGCGAGCGGATGATCTCGGCGAGATCGTCGAGGGTGAAGCTCATGCGGTCCCCAGTCCGTCGAGTCGCATGTTCAAGCCGGCGCGCGCCATGTGGAGCTTGGCTTCGCCGATCGAATATTCGCCGAAGTGGAAGATCGACGCCGCGAGCACGGCGCTCGCGTGGCCGTCGCGCACGCCGGCGACGAGATGATCGAGATTGCCGACACCCCCTGAGGCGATGACCGGAATGTTGACCGCATCCGCCACGGCGCGGGTGAGCTCGATGTCGAAGCCGTTCCTGGCGCCGTCGCGATCCATCGACGTGAGCAGGATTTCGCCGGCGCCGAGCGCGGCGACCTCCCTGGCGTAATTCACGGCGTCGATGCCGGTCGCGCGACGTCCGCCGTGGGTGAAGATTTCCCAGTGGCCGCCGACGCGCTTCGCGTCGATGGCGACGACGATGCATTGCGCGCCGAATTTTTCCGAGGCCTGGCGCACGAAGTCGCGGTTGGCGACGGCGGCGGAGTTGATCGAGACCTTGTCGGCGCCGGCGAGCAGCAGGTTTCGGATGTCGTCGAGCGTACGCACGCCGCCGCCAACGGTCAGCGGCATGAAGCAGGCTTCCGCGGTGCGTCGCACAACCTCGAGCAGCGTGCCACGGTTCTCGTGGCTCGCAGTGATGTCGAGGAAGCAGAGCTCATCTGCGCCGGCGGCGTCATAGGCGATCGCGCATTCGACGGGATCGCCCGCGTCGCGCAGATCGACGAAGTTGACGCCCTTGACGACGCGGCCGTCCTTCACGTCGAGGCAGGGGATGAGGCGGGATTTGAGCATCAGGCGTTCGACTTCTTGCGCGAGTCCCCTCTCCCCGCTTGCGGGGAGAGGGTTAGGGGCGCGGGGGATTGCCCGCGGAGTCGATGTCGGCGCAGGCGGCCGCGAATCAAGGGCGTTGCGAGTAACGCCCCAAGCCCCTCACCCCAGCCCTCTCTCCGCAAGCGGGGAGAGGGGGCAGGTTGCGTTTGTGACGACGCGTGCGGCAAACCAAGGGGCAGCGTGTCAAGCATTCGCCTTCGCCCTCGCCTTGCGGATCAGCGCCAACGCCTGCGCCGGATCGAGCCTCCCGTCATAGAGCGCCCGGCCCGTGATCGCGCCGGCGAGCTTGGCGCAGTCCGGCTGCAGCAGCCGCTCGACGTCGTTGAGCGAAGCGAGGCCGCCGGAGGCGATGACGGGAATCGTCAGCGCCTCCGCCAGGGCCAGCGTCGCCTCGATGTTGAGTCCCTTCAAGATGCCGTCGCGGGAGATGTCGGTGTAGATGATCGCGGAAACGCCCGCGTTCTCGAACTCGCGGCCGAGATCCAGCGCCGACATGCGCGTCGCGCGCGCCCAGCCTTCGACGGCCACATAGCCGTCCTTGGCGTCGATGCCGACGGCGACGCGCCCCGGATAGACGCGGGCCGCCTCGCGCACGAGCGCCGGGTCCTTCACCGCCGCCGTGCCGATGATCGCGCGCGTCACGCCCTTGTCGAGCCAGCGCGCGATCGTGCGCATGTCGCGGATGCCCCCGCCAAGCTGGACGGGGATTTTGATCGCCGCGAGCACAGTTTCCACGGCCGCCGCATTGCGCGGCGCGCCGGCGAAGGCGCCGTCGAGATCGACGATATGGAGATATTCGAACCCCTGCGCCTCAAAATGTCGCGCCTGCTCGGCGGGATCGTCGTTGAACACGGTGGCGCGGGCCATGTCGCCCTGCATGAGGCGCACGCACTGGCCTTCCTTGAGATCGATCGCCGGAAACAGAATCATGGACGCCACCTTAGAAAATTGGCGATGAGGGCAAGGCCGAGCTTCTGGCTCTTCTCGGGATGGAATTGCACGCCGACGAAATTCGCGCGCGCTGCCGCCGCAGTGACGGAGCCGCCGTAGTCGGTCGTCGCCAGCAAATCCTCGGGCCTGGCGGTTCTGATGTGATAGCTGTGCACGAAATAGGCGTGCAGCCCGCAAGCGCCGGTCGGAATGCCATCGAATAGGGCGTGCGGGCGAGCAAGCTCCAGCGTGTTCCAGCCCATATGCGGAATCTTCAGGCTGGGATCGCCTGGCTCGATCGCCGTCACCTCGCCCTCGATCCAGCCGAGGCCGGGCGTGACGCCATGCTCCAGCCCGCGCGTCGCCATAAGCTGCGCGCCGACGCAGACGCCGAGGAACGGGCGGCCCTTTTGCTTGACCGCCTCGACGAGCGCCGCCGTCAGGCCGGGGATAGCGTCGAGCCCCCGTCGGCAGTCGGCGAAAGCGCCGACGCCCGGCAGCACGACGCGCTCGGCGTGGCGCAGCACTTCGGGGTCGTCGGTGACGCGGATGTCGCCGTCGATCCCGTTCTCGCGCGCAGCGCGCTCGAACGCCTTCATTGCCGAGTGCAGATTGCCCGACCCATAGTCGATGATCGCGGTCGTCACGCAGACCGCCCTTCTTGCGCTCGGGCGGCGATATTGTCCGAGGGGGCGGCCGGGTCGGGCGCAGGGGCGAGGGGGAAGCGGGCGGTGTGGAAATAGACCTCCTCAGCTTCGTCCAGATTGTCGCCGCAGACGACGGCGGTCTCGCGATAGCCGCGCCGCGCCAGCGTCCAGGCGAGAAGGCGCGCGCCCTCGAAGCCGAGCGCGACGCTGATGGCGGCGCTGATGAGAGACAACGCCTCTGCGCTGAGCCCGAGCTTCGCGCCCGCGACGCCGATGATGAGCATGAGGACGAAGCACGCCGCTGCCGCGAGCCAGGCGCGGTTCCAGGCAAGCCACAGCGGTCCGAAGAACAGCGCCGACCAGGAGAAGCCGTCGCGCAGGAACACCACCTTCTCGGGAGACGGCTGCTCGCCCGCGGCGAGCGCGGGCGTGTGCACGGTGAAGCTAGCCATGGGCGAATTCCTCAAGTCGTCAAAGTGCCTTTGGTCGAGGGCACGACGCCGGGGCGCCTCGGATCGATCGCCGCCGCCTGGCCGAAAGCGCGCGCGAAGCCCTTGAAGGCGCTTTCGGCGATATGGTGGCTGTTGACGCCGCGCAGCGTTTCGATGTGAAGGCCGAGGCGCGCGTTGATAGCCACGGCCTGGAAGAACTCGCGCACGAGCTCGGTGTCGAAGGCCCCGATCTTTTCCGCCGGGAATTTTAAGTCGCAGACGAAGAACGGGCGCCCCGAAATGTCGACGACCACGCGGGTCAGCGCCTCGTCGAGCGGGACGTGAGCGTCGCCGTAACGCGCGAGGCCCGTGCGGTCGCCGAGCGCCTTGTCGACGGCCTGGCCGAAGGCGATGCCCACGTCCTCGACGGTGTGATGGGCGTCGATCTCAAGATCGCCCTTGGCGTGAAGCTTGAGGTCCAGCGGGGCGTGGCGGGCGATCTGGTCCAGCATATGGTCGAAAAAGCCGACGCCGGTCGAGACTTCGGCGCTTCCGCCCCCGTCGAGGTCGAGGGCGACCGAAATCTGCGTTTCCTTGGTGCTGCGCTCAATCTTGCCGCTGCGCATGGAATTTTGGGCTTTCCCGAAAGAAGACAGGGCCCGCGAGGCGGGTTTGTGCGGGCGCGTTGTAGCAAGTTCGCCGCCAGTCCGCCAGCGGGCGCCCGTGAGACGAGCCTCGGCTCAGCTGCCGGCGCAGACCGAATGCAAGCCTGCGAGCGACGAGAATAGCCGCGCCAGGAGCCATGCGGCGGCGCGCGCCACACGACAGGCTAGCGCACCGATGACCGCTGCAGCGAGCCAGGCGTAGATAAATCCCGCCAAGGTCCAGCCGAACAAGATCAAGCCCGTCGTCGTCAGCACGAATGCGCCGCGTCCCAAAAGCTTCAGCACGGCTCGCGCAGAGCCGCCGCGCGTCGCCGCAAGACGCGCAGCTTTGTGAACCTCCGACGAATCGCGGGCGACCGCGAGCGCCTCCTCGGCGCCGCGCAGGCCCGCTTGCCGCACGATGGTCGTCGCATCCTTGGCGAGGATCTCCAGCTGCGCCGCCTTGTCGAGGCTTACGGCGTCCCTCGCCGCCGCGCGCAAAATTTCGACGTCGAACCGGCCCAACGCCGTCAGGGCGGCAGTCAGCTTTTCGGCGTCGATCGCCTCGCGCGCGAGTCGTTCGACTTGCGCCAAGAGAGGCTTGCTGAGCCGCCCGGCCTTCGTCGCCTCGCGAAAGACGGAAACGCCCGCCCTGAGCGGAAGCGCTTCGCCGAGGGAGACGAAAGTCGCCCCCGTCGTCACCAGCCCGACAGCGGCGAGACCCATCGCCACACGATCCGGTTGCTCGCCGCGCGAGATTTTCTCCTTTTCGCGCCAAAGGTCGGCGACGTCGCCAACGCCCGAGAGATCGCGCGCCACGACGCCGACGAAGCCCGCGCCGCTCGCCGCCGTGCCCTCGACGAGGCCCTTCGCCGAGTCCCGAACGTCGCGCTTGAGCTGCTCCAGCGGCGTGGCGGCGGAGGCATAGCGCGCGCGCAAATCCGGGGGAACGGGCAGGCGCCTCTGATCGCCGAGAGTTATGAGGCTTTCCGCGAGATCGACATCGTCTGCGTCGAGGGCTTGCTCGAGCTCGAATTTCAGTCTGGCCGGCGTGAGGGCGGCTTTGAGGCCAAGCTCGGTCAGCGCCGCCGGGTCGTCCTGCGCCAAGATCCAGTCCCAGGCGTCGAGAGCGCCGGGAATGACGAAGCAGCCGAGGATGACGAGCGCCGTGATCGCGGCTCGCCAAAGTGCTACTCGCAGCGCCGCAGGAACCGTCATATCGCCACGCCTTCGCGTTAGCCGCCCTTCGCCGAGCTTGCTTCAGTTTGGCGTTCACCGCAAGTGGGACGGAGGCGGACCACGCCGATCAAATGAGTTGCGAGATGAGGATTTGAAAATTCGCGCAGCTAGCGTCATGTTGGCGCAGCCCCTGCTTTTACCGGCCTGCGCCACTTAGCGGCCTGCGCCCTTGCCGGCGCTTTCGGAGCGCGCAATAATGAAGTTGTCCTGGCTTTAAGCAAACTCCATGATCACCGCATCGACCGCCAGACTATCCCCCGCCTTCGCCAAAATCTTCTTCACCGTCACGTCGCGCTCGGCGCGCAGCACGTTCTCCATCTTCATGGCCTCGACCATGCACAGCGCCTCGCCGGCCTTGACCTCCTGGCCTTCCGTCACGTCCACGGTCTTGACCAGGCCCGGCATCGGGCACAGCAGCTGCTTCGAGGCGCCGAGGTCCTTCTTCTTGGGCATGAAGGCGGCGAGTTCGGCCTCGCGGAGCGTATAGACGCGCGCCGCGACCGTGACGCCCTGATGCGCCAGCTCATAGCCGTTGAGGATCGCCCGCGTCTGCACGAAGACCTTGACTCCGTCGACCGTTCCCTCGAACAGCGCGTCGCCCGGACGCCAGCGCGAGTCGACGCGGCGCGAGCGGTTGTCGTCGGCGGAGCGCACGATCAGCGCCTCGCCCTGCGATTCGACGGTCACATAGAACTTCTGCTCGCCGAGCAGGCAGACGCGGTCGCGCGCGAACTGCACCGGCTCGCCATGCACGAGCTGGCTGGAAATCTTGCGCTTGCGCTGGTTGCCGATGTGGTCGATCATCGTAGCGACGGTCGCTAGGAGATGCGCGTGTTCGCCGACGGGTTCGGCGGGGACGAAGCCGCCGGCATATTCCTCGGCGATGAAGCCCGTCGAGAGCTTTCCGGACCGCCAGCGCTCGTGCATCATGAGCGAAGACAAAAACGGGATGTTGTGGCGGATGCCGTCGATCACGAAACGATCGAGCGCGTCGGCCTGCGCCTTGATCGCCGAGAGGCGGTCGGGCCCGTGCGTGACGAGCTTGGCGATCATCGGATCGTAGTGGATCGAGATCTCGCGGCCTTCCGTCACGCCCGTGTCGTTGCGCACGGTTATGCCGTCGGCGCGCTTCTCCTGCGGGGGGTGATACTTCACCAGGCGCCCGATCGAGGGCAAGAAGTTGCGGGTCGGGTCCTCGGCGTAGATTCGGCTCTCGACCGCCCAGCCCTTGATCCTCACGTCCTCCTGGCGGATCTGCAGCGGCTCGCCGGCGGCGACGCGGATCATCTGCTCGACGAGATCGATGCCGGTGATGAGCTCGGTCACTGGATGCTCGACCTGCAGGCGCGTGTTCATCTCCAGGAAGTAGAAGCTCTTGTCCTGCCCCGCGACGAACTCGACCGTGCCGGCGGAGTTGTAGTCGACGGCCTTGGCCAGCGCCACGGCCTGCGCGCCCATGGCGGCACGGGTCTCGGCGTCGAGCAGGGGCGAGGGCGCCTCCTCGATGACCTTTTGGTTGCGACGCTGGATCGAGCATTCGCGCTCGTTCAGGTGAATGACGTTGCCATAGCCGTCGCCGAGCACCTGGATCTCGATGTGGCGCGGATTGACGATGAACTTCTCGATGAACACGCGGTCGTCGCCGAAGGACGAAGCCGCCTCCGACCTCGCGCGCGTAAAGCCTTCGACGACCTCCTCAGCCTTGTAGGCGATGCGCATGCCTTTGCCGCCTCCGCCGGCGGAGGCCTTGAGCATGACGGGGTAGCCGATCTCATTGGCGATCTTGACCGCCTCGTCGCCGTTCTTGATGACGCCGAGATAGCCGGGCACGACGCTGACCTTGGCCGCCGAGGCGAATTTCTTCGACTCGATCTTGTCGCCCATCGCCTCGATCGCTTTGGGGTTGGGGCCGATGAAGACGATGCCTGCGTCGGCCAAGGCCTTGGCGAAGGCGGCGCGCTCGGAGAGGAAGCCGTAACCCGGATGCACGGCCTCGGCGCCCGTCTTCTTGCAGGCGTCGACGATCTTCTCGATCAGCAGATAGGATTGCGCGGCGGGGGGCGGGCCGAGGTGGACCTTCTCGTCGGCCATCTCGACATGGAGCGCGTCGGCGTCGGCGTCGGAATAGACGGCGACGGTCGCGATTCCCATGCGTCTGGCGGTCTTGATGATGCGGCAGGCGATTTCGCCGCGGTTGGCGATCAGAATTTTACCGAACATGCCCGTCCCAGCCCTTGAGGGTTTTTCTTGCTGCGTCCGCCTCTCTTTCGCCGCCGGGAGGAGGACGCCTATTTGTCTTGGTTCTTTGACCCTCAGTTCTTCGCCTCGGCCTCTTCCTCGGGCCGCTTGGCCTGCACGACGTCGACGATCCCGAAGGCCTTCGCTTCTTCCGCAGACATGAAGTGATCGCGGTCGAGCGTGCGCTCGATCGTGTCGTAGTCCTTGCCGGTGTGGCGCACGTAGATATCGTTCAGCCGGCGCTTGATCTTCAAGATATCTTCGGCGTGGCGCTGGATGTCTGAGGCCTGGCCCTGGAAGCCGCCAGAGGGCTGATGGAGCATGACGCGAGCGTTCGGCAGCGCGAAGCGCAGATCCTTCTCGCCGGCGCAAAGCAGGAGCGACCCCATCGACGCCGCCTGGCCGATGCAGAGCGTCGACACCTTCGACTTGATGAACTGCATCGTGTCGTAAATGGCGAGGCCGGAGGTCACGACCCCGCCGGGCGAGTTAATATAGAGCGAGATTTCCTTCTTGGGGTTCTCGGACTCGAGATACAGCAGCTGGGCGATGATGACCGAGGCCATGTGGTCCTCGACCTGGCCGGTCATGAAGATGATTCGCTGGCGCAGCAGCAGCGAGTAGATGTCGAAGCCGCGTTCGCCGCGCGAGGTGTTCTCGATCACCTGCGGGATGAGATAGTTGTTGTAGACCTCGATCGGATCGCGCATTTTCGGACGGCCTCTGTTGATTTCCTTAAGCGCCACGCGGCGCTTTGCTGTCGTAAGCCTGTAGTCACATTTGGCCGCGCCGGCAAGGGTCGGCGCGCGCCTCCTCCCTCACCCTCCCCCGCTTCGCGGCAAAGGGGGGCGGCCGGCGTTGCGCACAACGTCGATGACGCGTGGAATCTGCTCCCTCTCCCGCGATCCCCGGACTTGATCCGGGGAGGGGAGGGTTGGGGAGGGGGCGCCTGGAAGCGCCCGCCTCAAGCTGCGGGCTTCGGCTCCTCGTCGTCCGCGAACAGCTCCTCTTTTGAGACCTTCTTGTCGGCCATGCGCACGATCCCGGAGAGGTGCTGGACCACGCGCTCCTCATATATCGGGGCCCGCAGGGTCGAAAGCGCCTGCTCGTTGTTGCGGTAGTAGTCCCACACCGCCTTCTCCTGGCCCGGAAACTGGCGCGCGCGCTCGATCAGGGCCTGCGTCAGATCCTTGTCCTCGACCGTCACGCCCGCCGACTGGCCGATCTCGGCAAGCAGCAGGCCGAGGCGGACCCGGCGCTCGGCGATGGCGCGATATTCGGCGCGCAGCTCGTCCTCGCCCTTAGTTTCGGGTACGGCGTCCGGCGTCTTGCGCTCGGCCTCGAACTCGCGCCAGATGCCGTCGAACTCCATGCTCGTCAAGCTTTCGGGCACCTCGAACTTGTAGCGTTCGTCGAGCGCGTCGAGCAGCGCGCGCTTGACCTTGTCGCGCGAGGCCTTGTCGAAATCGGCCTCGACATTGGCGCGCACGGCGGTCTTGAAGGCCTCGAGCGTGTCGAAGCCCCATTTCTTGCCGAGTTCGTCATCGATCTCCACCGGCTTCGGCTTCTCGATCGCCTTCACGGTCGTGTCGAACACGGCCTCGCGCCCCGCGAGGCCTTTCACCGAGTAGGCCTCCGGGAATCGCGCGGTCACCACCCGCTGCTCGCCGACGACGGCGCCCGTGAGCTGATCTTCGAAGCCCGGAATGAAGGTGTTCGAGCCGAGCACGACGGTGAGGTCCTCGCCCGTCCCGCCCTCGAAAGGCTCGCCGTCGATCTTGCCTGCGAAGTCGATCGTCACCCGGTCGCCCGTCGCGGCCTTGTAACCTTCCTCCGTCGGCTCGTAGTCGCGAACCCGCTCGACGAGATCGTGGATAGCTTTGTCCACGTCCTCATCCGTGACATCGGAGAGGGGCCGCTCGATGGCGATGTCGTCGAAGGCGCCGAGCTCGATCTTCGGCAGCGTCTCGAAGCTCACGACATAGGCGAGGTCGCCCGCAGCGCTCAGAACCTTCTCAACCTCGTCCTGCCCGCCGGGGAAATCGAGCTTGGGCTGGGTCGCCAGGCGGAGATTGTTGTCCTCGATGATCTTGCGATTGGCGTCATTGACCGCCGTCTCGACGATCTCGCTCATGATCTCGCGCCCGTAAATCTTCCTGAGGTGCGAGACCGGGGCCTTGCCCGGGCGGAATCCTTTGAGATGCGCCTTCGAACGGAACTCCTCCAACTTCGAATCGAGCCTTGCGGCGAGATCGGCGCTCGCCAGCACCACCTTAAATTCCTGCTTCAAGCCCTCTGTCAGGGTCTGCGTCACTTGCATGTCATCGGCCTTTTGCAACTTACGCCTGCGAGGTTTCTCGAAAAACCCCGGCGTCTTCACGGCGCATACTGCGCCCCTGATTCTGCGCGCGCTCGTTCCGGGCCGTTCGGCTGGAGCGAGCGGCGGCGCCGCGTCTTCCTCATTGTGGTGGTGCGGGCGAAGGGACTCGAACCCCCACGACTTTCGTCACCGGAACCTAAATCCGGCGCGTCTACCAGTTCCGCCACGCCCGCGCCCAAAGCCCGCAAGGGGCTCGAGACCGCTTCGGCGGGCTCTATAGCATGGGGCGCGGCGCTTGCAGCATAAATTTGGGCTGAGGGGCGCTAGACGCCGTTTCGGCGACTGGATCGACGCGGGCGCCAGGCTTTCGCCACCGACTTCGGGGCGGCAGGGCCGTCTCCAGCAACTGCCGGCCCGGGCGTGTCGTCCGCAAGCGCTCGTAAGTAGTTTTCACAAGTTTCTTTAATGACAAAATTTCGTTGAAATGACGACGGCCCGCGGGGTGGCGCGTTTGCCGTTACGAATGTGAGAGAGGGAGTGGGGGGCATGATATCAATTTTGGAATGCGCGGAATCTGCAGGACTTTCGTCGCGAGATTTGCTGCTCGGCGTCTCGCCTTCGCCCCGTCATCGACAGCTGCTCGATAGTTACCTCCTCAATCTCGATCGCGGCGCCGTCAACGTCCGCGAGATGATCGTTGCGGATTTGCACGCCTTCCTAGATCTCGGCCTCCCGGAGCGGGCCGCCGACGCCCTGGTGGCGCTGCGCCTTTTTCTCGACGCCTTTCCGGAGGCGCGCAGCAGGCGGCGCCGGCCGCCGCGCGAGCCCGGCGACGCCGGCGCGTCCATTATCGCGCTCGCGGCGTTCCGGCCGGGAAGGCGCCAAATTCCCGGAAGCTGCAGGAGCCTCTGAAGCGTTTTAGTAGACGTCCGAGGCGCCGATGGCCATTCGCACGAGCTCGGCCAGGCTGCCCGCCCTGGTTTTCCGCATGACATTGGCGCGATGGATTTCGACGGTGCGCGGGCTGATGCCGAGCTCATGCGCGATGATCTTGTTCGGCAACCCCTTGAGCAGCCCTTTGAGCACGTCGCTTTCCCGGGCGCTCAAGCTCGCGAGACGCGCTCGCAGCTCCTGCGCATCCTCGCCGGACGTGTCGTCGAGCCGGGCAAGCGCCTGACGGATCGCGGCGATAAGCGTCTCGGGATTGAACGGCTTCTCCAGCAGGTCGATCGCGCCGAGTTTCATGCAGTTGACGGCCAGTGGAATGTCGCCATGCGCGGTGATGACGATGACTGGCAGAGTGAAGCCGCGCACCTTGATCTGCTGCAACAGCTCGACGCCGCTCATGCCGGGCATGCGTACGTCGGTGACGACGCAGCCCTCCGCCTGGGGATCGGCGAGATCGAGAAAGTTTTCCGCCGACGCGTAAGTCTTGACGTTGAATCCCTCGGTCTCGAGCAGCATGCGTATGGATTGAAGAACGTCCGCATCGTCCTCGACAATATGGATGAATTGCTCGCCGCTCATGCAGCCGTCTCCGCTCCGAGCAGAGGCGAGGCGGCAGCAATTTCAGCCGTCCTCATCGAAGCGCCGCAGCCGCAAAAGGAAGACCGCCGAAATGCCCCGCTCACGTCGTCCGGCACCGAGCCCGTTTCGGCCCCACGGTTCTTGCAAATCCCGCTTAGGATCGCGCATGTCTCGTAAATCACTTAATTTTCCCTGATGCGCTCGCCATGTCGCAAATTTGAGCGAGCATAGCAGAGCCTGGACGGTCTCGCCGCCTCCCCCTTCAGGACAACATTGTCGCCATTTCGGGGAAAAGCAAGAGTAAGGAGCAAGGCGCCTTAAGACGCTCCGGTGCGCAACTGATCGAAAGGCCGGGGAAAATGCACTTTATTCGAGCCGCGGCGGCGGTGAGACGTCTGCCGACCGCCGCGTCGGCGCGACCGTTCGTCGCAGTCGAGTCGTCTGCCGCTTTCACGCACGGAGCGCCGATGCGCCGAATGGTCCGAGCGCGAACGTTAAGGAGGCGCCGGAGCAGCGACCGACATTTTTGGCGTCTGCGGCCATTCCTGCGACGGCTCTCATGCGCGGGCTGTTGGGCCGGGGGGGCGGAGCTTCCAAATTCCCCCTTGTCGGCCCCGTCGCAACCCGCTATACAGCGAGCTTCGTGGCGCGCGGCCTTCGGGTCCCGCGCCGCGACTGTTTTGCGGCGGGCCTCTCGCGCTCGTCGCCAAGAGCCGAAGGCGTCAGGTGGCACATGGCCAATCCGTTCCAGTTTCTCC
>DASPSI010000014.1:0-8281 GCA_035624015.1 Methylocystis sp. | reverse complement strand
ATGTCGAGCACGGGCGTCGGCTGCCCCGGCGGATATTGCGCGAGATGCACCATCGCCTTGAGCCCGTATTTGCCTTTTTTGGTCAGCACGCCGCCGGGTCTTCCTGCCTGAGTTGCAACAGGAGCCGAAATTAGCCGGCGGCCGCAGCATGGTCAATAAAAACCATAGAATAAACGAACTAAACTGCTGGCTTTGCGCGGCCCCCGAGTCAAGGGGCCGCGGCCTGTCCGCTCTGCAGGCGCATCAGCGCCGCGACCAGCGCGTCGACATCGGCGCAGGTGTTGTAGAAGGCCAGCGACGGCCGCACCGTCGCCTCGAGCCCGAAGCGGCGCAAGATCGGCTGCGCGCAATGGTGGCCCGCGCGCACGGCGATGCCCTCGCGGTCGAGCGCCTTGCCGACGTCGCTTGGGTCGTGGCCGCGCAGCACGAAGGAGAGCACCGAGGCCTTCTCCGCCGCTGTCCCGATGAAGGTCAGCCCCGGCACGAGCCGCATCTTTTCCGTGGCGTAGATGAGCAGGTCGTGCTCATAGCGGCCGATAACCTCCATGCCTATGCTCTCGACATAGTCGATCGCAGCGCCGAGCCCCACGGCATCGGCGATGCTGCCGGTGCCGGCCTCGAAGCGGTCCGGCGGGCCCTGGTAGATCGTTTTCTCGAAGGTCACGTCGGCGATCATATTGCCGCCGCCCTGCCATGGGGGCATGTGCTCCAGCACTTCATCCTTGCCGTAGACGACGCCGATGCCGGTCGGCCCGAACACCTTGTGCCCAGAGAAGACAAAGAAGTCGCAGTCGATCGACTGCACGTCGACCGGTATATGCGGGACGGACTGCGCGCCGTCGATCAGAACGCGCGCGCCGTGGCGATGCGCCATGGCTGTGATCTCGTGCACGGGCGTCACCGTGCCGAGCGCGTTCGAGACCTGCGTCACCGCGACGATGCGCGTCTTCGGGTTGAGCAGCTTCTCATATTCCTCGAGAATGAGCTGGCCGCGATCGTCGACCGGCGCGATGCGCAGCCGCGCGCCCTTCTCCGCGCAGAGCTGCTGCCAGGGCACGATATTGGCGTGGTGCTCGAGCCAGGAGATGACGATCTCGTCGCCCTGTTGCACATTGCGCCGGCCCCAGGCCTGCGCGACGAGATTGATCCCCTCCGTCGCGCCGCGCACAAAGATGATGTCCTTGACGTTCGGCGCCTTCAGAAAGCGGCGGACTTTCTCGCGCGCAGCTTCATAGGCGTCGGTCGAGCGCGCGGCGAGCGCATGCGCGGCGCGATGGATGTTGGAGTTCTCGTACTCATAGAAATGCGTGAGCCGGTCGATGACGGACTGCGGCTTCTGCGTGGTCGCGGCGTTGTCGAGCCATACGAGCGGCTTGCCGTGCACCTGCTGCTGCAAGATCGGGAAGTCGCGCTTGACCCGATAAGGATCGAACGCCTGACGCGTCTGTGGCGTCGCCGCCGCGAGCTGTGGTTCGTAGCCGGGCGCCGGCGCCGGCTCCTTCGGCTGCGCGGGGACGGTTTCGATCAGTCCGGGATGGCCGCCGGCATGGCTCACGAAATAGAGCGCGTCGCTCGCAGCGGGCCCGGCGGCGCCGGGCGAGGCGCCGCTTTGCAGACCCTCGAGCGGCGCAGGCGCGGGCGGCGTCGCGAGCGAGGCCAAGTCGGAAAAGCGATGCGGATCGGCTTCCGACGGACCGGAGAGGGCAAAGATCTCAGGCGTTTGGCTCGGATGCGCCGGCGCCGGGACAGCTGACGCGTCTGGCTTGGGAGCGAAGCTCGGAAACGCGAAGCCATGGGCGGCGGGCGGCGAGCCGGGCGTCGCGGCGCCCGAGCGACCGTTCAGAAAATAAAGCTCCTCGTCCGGCGACGAGCTGGCCGAGGGGGCGTAGCCGGTGAACGGCGCGGCGTTTTCGTTCGAGGGCGCAAAGCCCAGCCCATCCCCAAGCAGACGCGGGATCGCCGCGTAATCGATCGCGCCAGGCGAGGCGCCGTCGAGCGCGCCGGGCGAGGCGCCAGGCTGAGGCGGATCGGGCAGGCCCAGCGGCCGCGCGCCCGGCTGCGCGTTGGTCGGCGCCGCGGGCGCGGCGACGTTCGGCGTCGGCACGACGGAGGGAATCGACGTCGGCGGCACGTCCGGAGGGCCGTAGGAGAGCCGCGCCGGCGCATAGGGCGCGACGGTTGTGACGACGGAGGGACCAGGGATCTCCGGCGCGAGAGGCGCGGCGATCGGCACGCCCGGCGCGATCGGCGCCGGCGGCGCCTGCTGCGGCTGCAGCTGGAAGAAGGCGTTGGCCATCTGCGCGATCATCTGCGGATCGAACGGCCCCGGCGCGTGATGATCGACCGCCTCGTGCGAAGGCACGTCGGTCGCGGGCATATTGGGCGACGCCGGGATCGACTGCGCGGATGACATGCTCTTGGCCCTCAATCTCTTTGTAACTCCTTCGTGTCCTTCGTGTCTTTGTGGTGCGTTTAACCACGAAGGCACGAAGGATCACAAAGCGCGACGACGAAGGGTCTCAAACGTATTTGTCGCCGTAGTCGTGATATTTGCCGACGTCGACATCCTCCAGCACGCCGAGCGCGTCATGCGTGAGCACGGCGGCGGAGCAATAGAGCGAGATCAGGTAGGACGCGATCGCCTTGCGGTTGATGCCCATGAAACGAACCGAAAGGCTGGGCGCCACCTCGCCGGGAATGCCCGGCTGGAACAGGCCGATCACGCCTTGCTTCTTCTCGCCCGTGCGCAGCAGCAGGATGTTGGTCTTGCCGGCATCGTCGATATAGAGCTTGTCGCTCGGCACCAAGGGTATTCCGCGCCAAGTGACGAAAGGGCTGCCGAACAGCGTGACGGTCGGCGGCGGCACGCCGCGACGGGTGCATTCGCGGCCGAAGGAGGCGATCGCGCGCGGATGCGCGAGGAAGAACGCCGGCTCCTTCCAGACCTTCGCGATGAGTTCGTCGAGATCGTCGGGCTGCGGCGCCCCAGTGCGCGTCTTGATCTTCATCGATGGCGCCGCATTGGCGAGAAAGCCGTATTCCGGATTATTGATGAGCTCCGACTCCTGCTTCTCCTTCACCTTCTCGGTCAGCAGACGGACTTGCTCCTGAATCTGATCGTAAGGGTGATTATAGAGGTCGGAGACGCGGGTCTGCACGTCGAGGACCGTCGTCACCGCATTCATCGAATATTCGCGCGGCGCATCCTCGTAATCGACGAAAGTCTCGGGCAGATCCGCGTCACGATCGCGCGCCGGGCTGCACTGCACGTCCGCGTCGGTAAGCGCGACCGCCTCCTTCACGCGGTTCAGGCGATAGATGCCGGCCTCGACCGGAACCCACGGCAGAAAGGAGATGAGCCAGCGCGGCGTGATGCCCGACCATTGCGGCCGGGTCTTGGTCGCGTTGGCGAGCTGGCGCGCGGCCGATTCGCTCAGCGTGCGCCTTATTTCGGGTTCACCAGTCATGCGGTTCTTTCCTTGAAGCGACTTTGAGCGGCGGCGCAGACCTGTCTTGCACGGCGCGCCAGCCGCCGACGGTCCAGGAAGTCGTCGAATATGACGCAAGCGCTCGGCCCGCGATGACGCTTTACTATCCCACCGCCGCCTGAGATGCAAGTGCTTGTAAAATAAAAATCGAAGCAGCTACACCGAATACTTATCAACCAAAAGTGTATACGTCTACAAAAGCCATAGATCATGCCGAGCGCGCCTGCATGTGCGCTCGTCAGCTGCAGACGCCTTCTGCCGGCGCTTCGTACGACATGACAAGATAAAGAGCCGCCGGCGCCGTCCCGAGATTGCGATAGCTGTGCGGCACGTCGGCGAGGAAGTCGATAGCGTCCCCCTCGTCGAGCTGCACCGGAGGCTCGCGGCCGACGACGATCTCGATCAGGCCTTTGGCCACGACGAGATTCTCCTTCGTGCCGGGAGCGTGCGCCTCGGCGCGCTCGATATGGGAGGGCGCGAGCACGACATGATAGAACTCGACCGGACGCTGACTGTCGTAAGGAAACAGCGGGCGCGAAAGAAAGGCGCCGTCGGCCGAGCCGATCGCCTGCGCTTCGTTCTTGCGAATAACGAGAACGCCCTGTCTCTCCTTCGAGGCGACGAGGCTGCCGAAGGGAACGCCGAGCGCGTTGGCGATGCGCCAGAGATGTCCGATTTTCGGCGTCTCGGCGCCGCGTTCGATTCGCAGCAGCTCGTCGGGGTCGATGCCGCTGAGCTCCGCTAGGCGCTCGAACGAGCCTCCCTTCCGGCCGATGAGGCGCTTCAGCCGCTCAGCGACCGTGACCGCAAGCTGTTCCGTCGATGACCGGCGCGGCTTGGCGAAGCCGATCGGCGCCGTCGAATTTTGGGACATTTTATCTTTCCTATAGTTCATGAATGATTTTAGCTGCTGGCGCTTCTTGCGTCAAGCCGAAGCGGGAGCAGCAATCGCCTCTCCTACGCCCCTATCACGCTCTTTTGCCTTCTGCCGCCGAGACCTCTCGCCCGCCCTCGAGCATGGGTCTCGGCGAAGAATCCTATTGCATACTTTTCTAGTATATATATGATGAGATTTATCTTTCTCACCAGGTGAAAATCCATGAAGCTCAAGGGCCTATGTTCCGCCAGCCTTTCGGTCGCGCTGCTCTGCGCGCAAACGCTAGCCGCCAGCGCGGAGCTGCCGACGCAAAAGACGCTCTCGACGCCGGTCGCGCTCGCCATCGCGCAGGGCGCCTACGAGGCCTGCACACAGCAAGGCTATCATGTGTCCGTCACGGTTGTCGGCCTCGAAGGCCAAGTGCTCGTCGGGCTGCGCGGCGACGGCGCCTCGCCGCACACTTTCGAGAACAGCCAGCGAAAGGCGTACACAGCGCGAACCTTCCGCATATCCTCGGGCGAATTCGCGCAGCGCGTGAAGGACAACCCCACCTCAGGACAGGTCAATCTTTCTGGCGTGATCGCCATTCAGGGCGCGCTGCCGATCAAGGTCGGCGATCAGGTCTTGGGCGCGGTCGGCGTCTCCGGAGCGCCGGGCGGCGACAAGGACGAAGCCTGCGCCAAGGTCGGCATCGACAAGGCGGCCGAGCAGTTGAAGTGAGCTTTTGCGGCGCGGCGCGGCGAGGAGGCGGACCAAGGCGCGTCAAGGCGCGCCTTTCCTCGCGCGGCGCGCCGCGAAACAGACGCGTGGACCGCACAAGATGACCAAGCACGTCGAGCCGACCGCTCTCGAGAACGAGAAGAACGACCTGAAAGAAATCGTCGACGCCCTGCGCGGCCTGCGCAAGACGTCGCAACAGAGGCGCTATCGCGGCAGCCGGCCGCCGGAACTGCCCTCGCGCCAAGCGATCGTCTCGATCGTGAACGGGCTGGTCGCGTCGCTCTATCCGCGCCACTTTGCGCCCGCGGAGATCACTCTCGACAGCGTGGACGGCTACATCGCCTTCACGCTCGACGTCACCTTGCGCGCTCTGCGGGAACAGGTGCGGCGGGAACTGAAGCTTCAATCCGAAGGCGAGTATTCGAGAGAGGGAGATCGCGAGCTGCGCGCAAGCGAGATCGCGCGGGCTTTCGCCCGCAGCCTGCCGAGGGTGAGAGCTTTGCTCGACGCCGACATCCGCGCCGCCTTCAATGGAGATCCCGCAGCGCGCAGCCTGGATGAGGTGATCTTCTGCTATCCGGGCGTCGCCACGCTCATCCGGCATCGCCTCGCGCATCAGCTTTATACGCTCGGCGCGCCCATGCTGGCGCGCATCGTCGCCGAGATCGCCCATTCGGAAACGGGCATCGACATTCATCCGGGCGCCGAGATCGACGAGGGCTTCTTCATCGATCACGGCACCGGGGTCGTCATCGGCGAGACTGCGCGCATCGGCAAGCGCGTGCGCCTCTATCAGGCGGTCACGCTCGGCGCGAAGCGCTTCGAGGCGGATGAAACCGGCGCGCTCGTCAAGGGCAAGCCGAGACATCCGATTCTGGAGGATGACGTGGTGGTCTACGCCGGCGCGACGATCCTCGGGCGCATCACGATCGGCCGCGGCTCTTCGATCGGCGGCAATGTGTGGCTCACGCACAGCGTGCCGCCGAACAGCAACATCACGCAGGCCAAGGCGCATGTGGAGACGTTTGACGACGGCGGGGGGATATAGGAGCCTGCTCCGGCAAAGCCGACGCTGGCCTGCTTAAGTCCACAGAGCGAGCGGCTCATTCGCCCAGCGGATCATTTCTGGCCGCTGTCCCCATTCCGACGTCGCATATTTTAAGGCGGTCTCGCGGTTGACGAAAATTCCGCCGGCGCGCTTTCGACCTTCAGTGACAATCCAATGACCTCGCAAATCCTGGCCTATAATGAATTGTAATCCCTCCTCCTGCTCGCAGGCTTCGAGGGTCTTGGGCATACTGGGAGGCATATTGAGGGGGATTGTCATCTTGACGTCCGGGGTGACCGCGATTCGATATGTGAACCGCAGCATCATGTTGCCGCGCGCTGGAATAAAGAAGCTATGAGAAAGAGCGCGCAGGCTTCTAAGGAGCGCATAAATCGGTTTCGCACCCTGGCAAAGATGGCGATACGCTCCCCGGCTGCATCGTGATCTCTAAAACATCTTGTAGCGCCTTGTCTTGTGGCCCTCAGCGGCTGCTTGCGCTTACGTCGCTCTTATGCCTCGAGCCCATTTCCATCATTGATTCCTGACATAAGGCGGAGCTATGTGTCTGTCCGCGCAAAAGGAGGGCATGGCGGCTTGGGCGTGGCCGGGGCCCTTGCAACTCTTCAAGGAGATCGGCCGTGATCGACACCGCAGCGATGTTGATCGTCCTTGTCGTCGGCTATCTGCTGATGCTCGCTCTCGTGAAATTCTCGCAGCGCATCATCGACAGACCGCAAGAAGCCAAGCGTCGGTCGCAACACCCAGCAACGCCGCGACCGCCCGCCTCTTCTTGACACCCCGGCCTCTCTGTCCAAGGAGCTTCAGATGCTTCCCATTCACGTTCTGGCGGCGATCGTCGTGCTGCTCATCGTCTATCTCTTTTATGCGGTGATCAACCCAGAGCAATTTTGATAGGGAGCGCCCGGAGCGACATCCATGCCGATCGAAGGTTGGTTGCAGATACTCGCAACGCTCTTCGCGATCTTTGCGCTCAGCATTCCCGTCGGACGCTATATGGCGCGCGTCGTGACGGACCAGACGACTTGGTTTGACCCGCTCTTCAATCCGATCGACAACGCCCTCTATCTTCTCATCGGTCGCCGCGTGAGCGCGCGCGCGATGGACTGGCGCGCCTACACGATCCATATGCTCGTGACCAATCTCGTGATGGCGGTCATCATTTATCTGGTGCTGTCGTTTCAGCATCTGCTGCCGCTCAATCCATTGAATTTCCCGGACGTTGACGCCTTTCTCGCGTTCAACACGGCGATCAGCTTCATTAGCAACACCAATTGGCAGGCCTATGGCGGCGAGACGACGCTTTCTTTGTTTAGCCAGATGGGCGCCATCACCTTCCCGATGTTCACGTCAGCGACAACGGGCTTCGTCGTGGCCATGGCCTTCATCCGCGCCTTCACCGTGCGCGACGGCGGGGCGAATCTGGGGAATTTTTATCGCGATCTGGTGCGCTTCCTCACGCGCGTGCTTTTGCCCATATGCTTTCTGGTCGCGCTGTTCATGATCCACCAAGGCGCCGTCCAGACGCTTTCGGGAAGCGTGGCCGCGCATACGCCGCAAGGGCCAGAGCAGACGCTCGTTCTCGGACCCGTCGCCTCTCAAGGAACGATCGAGCTGATCGGCACGAACGGCGGCGGCTTCTACAACGCCAACGCCGCGCATCCTTTCCAAAATCCGACGCCGATCACGAACATCGTGTTGATCGTTCTGATGGCGCTGTTGCCGGCCTCAATCGTCGTGACTTTCGGCGAGATGATCGGCAATCGTCGTCAGGCTTGGGTTCTTTATGGCGTCATGGGGGCGCTGCTGGTCCTTTTCATGCCGCTTGCCCTGCTCCCCGAGCAGGCGGGAACGCCGACGCTGGAGAGCGCCGGCATAAACATGCGGGCGGGAGTGGATCAACCTGGCGGCAACATGGAGGGCAAGGAGGTCCGCTTCGGCGTCTCGGGCTCGGCGCTCTTCAGCGCGATCACGACCTCCTTCACCACCGGCGCCGTCAATTCGGCCCTCGACAGCTACACGCCTTTGGCCGGGGTCACGACGCTCGGGCAGATGATGCTGCAATGCGTTTTCGGCGGCAAAGGCGTCGGCTTCCTCAACTCCCTGATCTACGGCTTGATCGCGGTCTTC
>DASPSI010000007.1:0-37719 GCA_035624015.1 Methylocystis sp. | reverse complement strand
CGGCTGAAGCGCAGGTGCACGACGCGGAAATCGCCGAAGCGCTCCGGCAAATCGCGCCAGGGTATGCCGGAGCGATAGCGATACAGCACAGCCTCGACGAAAAGCCGGTTGTCCCTGGCGGTCACGCCGACGGTTCCTTCGCGTCCGGGAAGCAGATTTTCAATGCGTTCCCATTGATCGTTTCGCAGAGCGTGACGTCGCATCATTGGTCGGCCCCTCCGATTCGGCCGACTGCCTATGAATCACGCAAAACCAATCTTGGGAATCTGGAGGCCCTTCCGATCTTCGCTCTCCTAATTGATGACAGCTCCTAGCCCCCTTGTGATCTGCGCCATGCCGCGCGCCTTCGCCACATCGCCGAGCGCCGCGAGAAAAACTTCTGGATTGAGGTCTTCGGCGGCGGCAGCAAGATATTCGGCAATGACCTCGTCACTGTCGAGATAGGCCGAAGCGTCGAACGGCGCGTAGGTCGTGGTCACGGTTAGAGCCTCTTCAAACCAGCTCGATCAGCCTCTCTCCCCGCTCCAGCGCGCGTAGTATCTTAGGAAGCGCCTTATCGAACCATGCGAGCAAATCCCGCTTCCGCGCATTGGGCAGCCTGATCCAAACGATCGCTGGTCCCGAACCTTCGAGCGCCCTGCGCTGTGCGAAATCTTCATCCTTGGAGATGACGACGGCTTCCGTCCGCAGGGCGTGGTCCCAGATCGCCTTGTCCGAAGCGTGATCCGCTTCGTGTCCCGCAGCGGCGAGCCAACGCGCCAGGGCGGCCGGCAACTGGGCGTCCACGAGAAATCGCATCAGGCGACGCGCAGGACTGGATGATCGCTCTGACGCGCGGCATATTCGAGCGCGGCCGTGATGTCTGCGGCCTCTAGCTGCGGATAGTCTTCGAGAATTTCCTCGCGCGACGCCCCGGCGGCCAGCAGGTCCAGCACGTCCTTGACGCGAATACGCAGGGACCGCAGGCAGGGGCGTCCGCCGCATTGCTCCGGATCGATAGTGATGCGATGCAGCTCGCTCACGGGCGTCGCCTTTCAGGCCAGCGTTTGCTTCAATGCGATGGTATGCTTCAACTCCGGCGCGCGCAACAGCGCGTTGCGGTGCGCCATGCGCCGCTGCGCATATTGCGCAGCCCGGCAACCTTGCTTATAATCTAGGCGAAATGACCAGTGCTCATAATTTAGGCGACAGCCTCCGCGTCGGCGGGCTGCAGCTGCCCGGTTGCGCCCTCCTCGCCCCTATGGCCGGCTCGACCGATCCCGCCATGCGGCGGATCGCCGAGCGCCATGGCGCCTCGGCGACCGTCAGCGAGATGGTGACCGCCGCCGGCCTCGCCCGCGACGACCGCGAGACGCGGCTGCGGCTCTCGGGCGAGAGCCTTGGGCCGCGCGCGATCCAGATCGCAGCGTGCAGCGAGACGGACATCGCCCACGCCGCGCGGCGGGCCGCCGGCGCCGGCGCGGATTGGATCGACATCAACATGGGCTGCCCATGCAAGCGCGTGACCGGCGGGCTCGCGGGCGCAGCGCTCATGCGTGATCTCGACCATGCCAGCCGGCTCGTCGCGGCGGTGGTTGGCGCCGTCGCAGTTCCGGTCAGCGTCAAGATGCGGCTCGGCTGGGACGAGGCCTCGCGCAACGCGCCCGAGCTCGCCCGCCGGGTCGAGGCCGAGGGCGCGGCGCTCGTCGCCGTGCACGGCCGCACGCGCCAGCAGTTCTATGACGGCAGCGCCGACTGGGCGGCGATCGCCGCGGTCAAGGCCGCCGTGCGCATCCGCGTCGTCGCCAATGGCGATTGCGACAGTCCCGAGGCCGCGCGCGCCATGCTGCGGCTCTCCAGCGCGGACGCCGTGATGGTCGGGCGGGCGGCGATCGGTCAGCCCTGGCTCGTCGGCGACATCGCTCATTATCTCGCGACGGGCCGCCGCCGGGCGCCGCCGGATTTACGCGCGCGCGCCGAGATCGCCATCGAGCATATGGAGAGCCTCTGCCTCGCCATGGGCGCCGTGGCGGGCTTGCGCCATGCGCGAAAGCATCTCGCGGCCTATGTCGATCGCGCGGGGCTCGGCCGCTCCGAAGAAGGCGCCCGCCTGCGCCGGACGCTGCTCGCCTGTGAGGAGCCTCTGGCGGCGAAGCGGCTCGTCGCCGCCCTCTTCGTGCGGGAACCCTGCGAGGCCGCGGCATGAGCGCCAAGCCCGCCAAGCTCGGCTTGGGCCTCAGGGTCATGAGCGACGACAGCCGCGCCTGCGTCATGGAGATGCTGCCGCAGGCGATTCTCACCATCGCCGCCGATGACGCGATCGAGGACGCCAACGCCGCTGCGGAATCTTTCTTCGACATCAGCAAGGCGCTGCTCGTGGGGCAGAAGATCTCACGGCTGCTGCCCTTCGGCTCTTCGGTGCTGACGCTCATCGAGCAGGTGCGCTAGCGCGGCGCGGCTATCAACGAGTACAAGCTCGATCTCGGCTTTTGGGGCCCGATGGGCGACCGCAAGGTCGACGCCCATTGCGCCCCGCTGCCGCAACAGAACGGCGGCGTGCTGCTCGTGCTGCAAGAACGAACAATTGCCGATAAAATAGACAGGCAACTCACCCATGTCGGGGCGGCGCGTTCGGTTTCGGGGCTCGCCAGCATGTTGGCGCATGAGATCAAGAACCCGCTCTCCGGCATCCGCGGCGCGGCGCAGCTGCTGGAAGCCGGGCTTGGGGACGAGGACCGGGCGCTGACGCGCCTCATTTGCGAGGAGACCGACCGCATCGTGCGCCTCGTCGACCGCATGGAGGTTTTCTCCAACTCGGCGCCGCTGCAGCGCGAGAAGCTCAACATCCACGTCGTGCTCGACCACGTGCGCCGGATCGCCATCAGCGGCTTCGCCCGTCACGTCCGCTTCTCAGAAAACTACGATCCTTCCCTGCCGCCGGTCTACGGCAGTCGCGACCAGCTGGTTCAGGTGCTTCTAAACCTTGTCAAGAACGCCGCCGAGGCGATCGGCGACGCGGTGGACGGCGAGATTGAGCTTTCGACGGCCTTTCGGCCTGGCGTCAGCCTGCGCATGCAGGGCTCGAAGGCGCCGGTCGGGCTGCCGCTCGAAATCTGCGTGCGCGACAACGGGCCCGGCGTGCCCGAGGACATAAGGGCCCATCTCTTCGATCCCTTTGTCACCACAAAGACCTCAGGTTCTGGCCTAGGTCTTGCTTTGGTGGCCAAGATTATCCACGACCACGGCGGCATAGTCGAATGCGACTCGCACGAAAGACGAACGACCTTCCGAATACTCATGCCCATGTATCGCTGACCGAAAACGCGTTGAGGACGAGCGGGAGACGCAGCTGATGACCCATGGCGAGATTCTGGTCGCGGACGACGACGCGGCGATACGCACCGTCGTGGCGCAGGCGTTGTCGCGCGCCGGTTACGAGGTGCGAACGACGGGGACGGCGGCGACGCTGTGGCGGTGGGTGCAGTCGGGGGAGGGCGATCTCGTCGTGACCGACGTGGTCATGCCCGACGAGAACGCGTTCGAGCTGCTGCCGCGCATCAAGAAGCTTCGGCCCGAGCTGCCGATCATCGTCATGAGCGCGCAGAACACCTTCATGACGGCGATCAAGGCCTCCGAGCGCGGGGCTTATGAATATCTGCCGAAACCCTTCGACTTGAAGGAGCTCGTTGGCATCGTCGGGCGGGCCATGGCCGAGCCCGGCAAGAAGAGCGAGCCCGTCTCCGAAGAGATCGAGGGCATGCCGCTCGTTGGCCGCTCGCCGGCGATGCAGGAGATCTATCGCGCGTTAGCGCGGCTCATGCAGACGGACCTCACCGTGCTGATCAACGGCGAGTCCGGCACCGGCAAGGAGCTCGTGGCGCGGGCGCTGCACGACTACGGCAAACGCAAGAAGGGGCCCTTCGTCGCCGTCAACATGGCGGCGATCCCGCGCGAGCTGATCGAGAGCGAGCTGTTCGGCCACGAGAAAGGGGCCTTCACCGGCGCGACGCAGCGCTCGGCGGGCCGCTTCGAGCAGGCGGAAGGCGGCACGCTGTTTTTGGACGAGATCGGCGACATGCCCATGGAGGCGCAGACGAGGCTGCTGCGCGTGCTCCAGCAGGGCGAATATACGACGGTCGGCGGACGCACGCCGATCAAGACCAACGTGCGGATCGTCGCCGCGACCAACAAGGACCTGCGGATCCTGATCCAGCAGGGCCTGTTCCGCGAGGATCTCTATTTCCGCTTGAACGTCGTGCCGCTGCGGCTGCCGCCGCTGCGCGAGCGCACCGAGGACATCCCCGACCTCGTCCATCACTTCTTCAAACAGGCTGCCGCAGAGGGGCTGCCGCAGAAATACATCGACCAGGCGGCGTTGGAGCGCATGAAGCGTTACCGCTGGCCCGGCAACATCCGCGAGCTCGAGAATCTGATCCGCCGGCTGACGGCCCTGCATCCGCAGGAGGTCGTGACCGAGCAGCTCGTTCGCACCGAGCTCGACGAGGAGAGCCGTCCGCTCGCGGACGCGCGCGCGCCCTCGGGCGCTGCGCCTTCGCCGGAGCCGGGAGCGCTTGCGGGCGAGACGCTGTCGAGCTCGGTCGAGACGCATCTGGCGAAGCTCTTCCGCGACGCCGGCGACGCCTTGCCGCCGCCGGGCCTCTATCATCGGATCCTGCGCGAGATCGAGGTCCCGCTGATCACCGCGGCGCTCGCGGCCACGCGCGGCAACCAGATCCGGGCGGCCGAGCTCTTGGGGCTCAACCGCAACACCTTGCGCAAGAAGGTCAACGATCTCGACATCCGGCTGATGCGGCTGCCGAGGTAGGGGAGAGGCTCGCTTCGAGAGCCTTCGATGATCGACCGAATTTGGGAAACCCGCGTTTTGATGGCGGCGAAATACGGCCGCGGGGAACGTTCGCTTACCTTAACTGCTTTGGATCACGAAAAAGGGCCCATGCGAACCAGAAATAAAGGGCGCCGAACGTCAGGCAGGCCAGGGATCCGCCTGCCGACTCATGACGGGACAGCCACAGGGCGGCGCCGACGAGCGCAAGGCCCCAAAACGTTGGCGCCAGCAAAAGAATGAGTCTCGTCAAAGCGGCGAGCTTCCGAGCGGAAGTCCTGGTCATCGGCGTCAGGCTCGGAACGCGCCTCCTCGCTCAAGCGGCCTTGGGCAGCGCCTGCTGTCGCTCCAGCTCGCGAATGCCCTCGCAGATTGCGTCGATCGACGACATGGTCTGGCGCTTGAGCATATGCTCGGGGAATTCGACGTCGAATTCTCGCTCCAGCGCCAGCATGAGCCGAATAGCCATGAACGGCGTCAAACCGGCCTGGTAGAGGTCGGAATTCGAAGCAAGATCTCGGGCGGGAATCACCAGATTTGCGGTCTCGTCGATCACTCGCCGGACGGTTTGCAGCGTTGATTTCTCGATCATGATGGGTCTTCTGCCCGCGATGACGAAGCTGACGCAGCATGTAGGCACGCGATGTAAGGAATCCATTCCGAAAAGCGCCGTTACGAATAAGGGCCGCTTAAACGCGACTTGGATTGGCTTTTGTAGCGACCGCAGATTTGAGCTATCAAGCCCCGGCGCCGCCCTGCGCGCGCGAATGCGGCCGTGCTTCGGCTGAAGGGTCAAGGGGAGATCACGTCATGCGCGCTGCGATGGCCACGGCCGCCACTTTGCTGCTTCTCTCTTCCGCGGCCCCGGCGCAACAACCGATCTCCTGCTCCGACTTCCGTCACAACGAAGACGGAAGCTGGACGCCGCTGAAAAGCGTCACCATCGGCGGCCCGCAGCGGACGGCGCAGTTTGGTCCCGACATGACACTGCGCGCGGGGGTCGTCGTGAACGGCGTCGATCTCGGCGGCCTCCTCGATGTGATGTGCGGGGTGAAGGAGCTTGGACCGCGCCCTTAGGGTTTCATGGCCGAGCTCTTGGAGCTCCTGCCCCCCCTAGACGCCACGCCTCCCCTGGCCTAAGCAGCGGCGCGATCTTCAGCAGGACCCCCGCCGCCCATGACCACCCGCATCGACGAGCGTTTTCTTAAGCTCAAGAAAGAAGGGCGCGCCGCGCTCGTCACCTTTGTCATGGCCGGCGATCCAGACCTTTCCACCTCGCTCGAGATCGTCAAGGCGCTCCCAGAAGCCGGCGCCGACGTGATCGAGGTCGGCATGCCCTTCACCGACCCCATGGCCGACGGCCCCGCGATCCAGGCCGCGGGCCTTCGCGCCCTCAAAGCCGGGACCACGCTCAAAAAGACCCTCGCCCTCGTCAAGAGCTTCCGCGAGGGCGACCAAAAGACGCCCATCGTGCTCATGGGCTACTACAATCCGATCTACGTCTTCGGCCCCGAAGCCTTCCTCGCCGCCGCGAAAGAAGCGGGCGTCGACGGGGTCATCGTCGTCGATCTGCCGCCCGAGGAAGACGAGGAGCTCTGCATCCCGGCGCGCAAGGCCGGGCTCAACTTCATCCGCCTCGCGACCCCCACGACGGACGACAGGCGTCTGCCGAAGGTGCTCGAAAACACCAGCGGCTTCGTCTATTATGTTTCGCTCACCGGGATAACCGGCGCTTCGCTCGTCGATTATTCGGGCGTGGCTTCGGCGGTGACGCGGATCAAGCGCCATACCGCGCTGCCTGTGGCGGTCGGCTTCGGCGTCAAGGACCGCGCGAGCGCCGCCGCTATCGCCGAGACCGCCGACGGCGTCGTCGTCGGCACGGCGCTCGTCAACGCGCTCAGGGCCTCGCTTGAGGCGGGCGACCGCGCCGGGCCTGGGACGGTCGAGGCCGTCACGAAGCTCGCCGCTGAGATCGCCATCGGCGTGCGCGAAGGGCGTAGGGGCAAAGCGCGAGACAGCGCGAAGCCGTCTATCCTTCGTTCTCTGCTCTCAGTCTTCCGGTAACCGTCATGAACTGGTATTCCGACGTCGTCCCGCCCAAGATCAAGGCCATCCTCAAACGCGAAGCGCCCGAGAATCTGTGGGTCAAGTGCCCCGAAAGCGGGCAGCTCGTGTTCCACAAGGACATCGAGGCCAATCTCTATGTCGTGCCGGGCTCTGGCTACCACATGCGCTTCCCCGTCGAGGCGCGGCTGCAGAGCCTTTTCGACGACGGCGCCTATGAGCTCGTGACGACGCCCGAGGCGCCGGCGGACCCGCTCAAGTTCCGGGACATCAAGCGTTACAGCGACAAGATCAAGGAATATCGCACGAAGACCGGGCGGCCGGACGCTATCACCGTCGCCGTCGGCGCGCTGAAGGAGATCAAGGTCACGGTCGCGGTGCAGGATTTCGAGTTCATGGGCGGATCGCTCGGCATGGCGGCGGGCGAGGCGATCATCGCCGCCGCGACCCATGCGCTCGAAAAACGCACGCCCTTCATCATCTTCACGGCCTCGGGCGGCGCGCGCATGCAGGAGGGCATGTTCTCGCTCATGCAGATGCCGCGCACGACCATCGCCATCCGCCGCTTGCGCAAGGAGCGGCTGCCCTACATCGTCGTGCTGACGAACCCGACGACCGGCGGCGTCACCGCCTCTTACGCCATGCTCGGCGACGTTCAGATCGCCGAGCCCGGAGCGATCATCGGTTTCGCAGGCGCGCGCGTCATCGAGCAGACCATCCGCGAGAAGCTCCCCGAGGGCTTCCAGCGCGCCGAATATCTGAAAGACCACGGCATGATCGACATGGTCGTGCCGCGAAGCGAGATGCGCGAGACGCTGTCGCGCCTGTGCGGTCTTTTGACCAAGGCGCCGGCGCCGCGTTCCGCCGCGGCTTGAGCTTGAGCGGAGCCGCCGGCCGATGGATCAGCACGACGCGATTTTGGCGCGGCTGCTCGACCTTCACCCCAAGAAGATCGACCTCTCTCTCGGGCGCATCGAGCGGCTGCTCGAGGCCCTCGGGCGCCCGGATCTCAGGCTCCCGCCAGCGATTCACGTCGCCGGCACCAACGGCAAGGGTTCGACGATCGCCTTCCTGCGCGCCATGCTCGAGGCCGCGGGCGCGCGCGTGCATGTCTACACCTCGCCGCATCTTCTGCGCTTCAACGAGCGCATCCGTCTTGCCGCGGCGGGCGGCGGGCGGCTCGTCGAGGATGACGCGCTTTCCGACGCGCTGGAGCTGTGCGAGCGCGCCAATGGGGCGCAGCCGATCACCTTCTTCGAGATCACCACTGCGGCGGCGTTTCATCTGTTCGCGCGTGAGCCCGCCGACTGGCTGTTGCTCGAGACCGGGCTTGGCGGGCGCTACGACGCGACGAATGTGCTCAAGGCGCCCAAGGCGACGATCGTGACTTCGGTCTCGCGCGACCACCCCGAATTCTTGGGCGACACGGTCGAGAAGATCGCGTTGGAGAAGGCTGGAATCTTCAAGCGCGGGACGCCGGCGATCATCGGCTTCCAGAGCGATGCGGCGCGCGAGGTGCTGGTGCGGGCGGCGCGGCGCGTCGGCGCCTCGCCGATCGTTGCAGGCGAGGACTTCCATCTTCACGCCGAGCACGGGCGGCTCGCCTTCGAGGACGCGCGCGGGCTGATCGATCTGCCCGCTCCGCGGCTGCTTGGGCGGCACCAGCACCAGAACGCGGCGGCGGCCATTGCCGCGCTCCGCGCCGTCGCGCCGGATTTTCCGCCGCGCGCGATGGAGGAGGGGCTTCTTGCCGCCAAATGGCCGGCGCGGCTGCAGCGGCTCGCGAGCGGCCGCGTCGTCGACCTCTGCGCTGTGGGCGCCGAGGTGTGGATCGACGGCGGCCACAACGAGGACGGCGGCCGCGTGCTCTCGGAAGCCATGGCCGAGTTCGAGGAGAAGAACCCGCGCCCGCTGGCGTTGATCTGCGGCGCGCAGACGACGAAGGACGTGGCGGCGCTGCTGCGGCACTTCGTCGGACTGGCCCGCGTCGTCGTCGCGGTTCCGGTCGAAGGCGAGCACAAGAGTTGGCCCCCGCAAGAGGTGGCGGCGACGGCGCGCGCGCTCGGCATGACGGCCGAGCCGGCGGACTCGCTGGAGGAAGCGCTGGCGAAAATCCGCGTGATCGCGTTTGCGCAGCCGCCGCGCGTGCTTATCGCCGGATCGCTCTATCTCGCGGCGAGCGCCCTGGCGCTCAATGGCGCGCGCATAGATTGAGGCCTCAACAACCGGCCCGGATCGCCAGGGCGGCTTTGGCGCGCGGGACGCGCGCCCTCCGCGGAGGGCGGGCGTCTCGCCCGCCAATTTGGATAAAGCAAGCCACTAGAACATCTAAGACGCCTGCTGCCGTTGTCGCCTTACGCCGGTCAGTCCCGCGAGCAGCACGGCCATGATCCCGGTGACGAAAATGCCGTCGAAGGTGCCCGCGCCGCCGATCGAGAGCACCGGCGCGCCGATGCCCTGCAGCCGGTCGAGGTTCATGAGATCGGCGCCGATCAGAACGCCGAGGCTGCCGCCGGCGTAGGCGAGAGGCGCCGCGTTCCGCCACGAGACGATCATGCCGATGATCGCCGCCGCGATCGGCGCGACGAAGATCGGCAGACCGATGCCGACGCCGCGCACCGGCTGCGCCAGCGCATGGGCGATCGCCGCGACGAGGAAGGTGGCGACGAGGCCTCGTCCCCAAATCCGATTCTTGGAGAGAAGGTAGATCGACAGCAGCGTCGGGATGATCGCGCCGCCGACATTGACCGCGAGCACGACCTCGGGGCGCTCGACGACGCGCGGCACGATGTAATGCATGCCGAAATAGACGACCTCCTGGTCGGCGACGACGTTTTCGTCGCCGAGCGTCGCGATCGGAATGTTGACGTAGCTGCCGAGAAGCGAGCCGAGCAGGAGGAGAAATGCGGTCGAGGAGCTCACGCCGAGCTGCATGTAGGCGTAGCGCAGCACTCGGATTTGAATGAGAATGAGCAGCACGACGAGCGCGCCGGCGAGAAGCGCGAAGAAGGGCGGCGAGACGGGCAGATATTGCACGTGAGCGAAATGCATGGCGGCGTCCTTTGGAAGTAATCGGTAGCCGGTGATCGGCGATCGGACCACCGGTCACCGGCTGCTGATTACAGTATCGTGGAAGCGGCGATAGTCGATGACGGGCCTGCCGCTGTCGTCGGTGGAGAGCACGTCGACGAACTCGCGGTCCCACAGCACCTCCCCCGGTCCGTAGGCGGCGCGCGCGTGGATCGGCTGCGAGACGCTCGAATCGACGCCCGTCAGCGAGAGAATGATCTCGTAGCCCGCCTCCTCGAACGTCTCCTGCGTGACGCCACGGAGCGGACTGTCCTCGTCGATGCGATGCATGATCGTCCAGGAGAGCGAAAACACGGGAGTAGCGGCGCGCTCGAGCTTCAAATCATAGAACCGGCGCATCTCGCCGCCTTCGATCGTCTCCAGGCGCAAGAGCGAGCAGCGCACATTGGCCTCGAAGATGAAGTTCTGCCGCTGGTTGGCGGCGCGCAGCAGCAGGGTCGGCGCGCCCGCCCACTGGCGCACGACCGCCACGTCGGAGAACAGCACGCGCGCGGTCGGCCGCGAGAAGCGCGCGAACATCAGGCCCGAGCTCAGCGCGAAGAACAACAGACCGAATGTAATCTCGATGACGACGACGACATTGGTGAAGAGGTCCAAGGGATAGATATTGCCATAGCCGACCGTGGCCACCGTATGCACGCTGAAGAAGAAGGCGATGGCGAATCGCGGCAGGTCTTCGGCCGGGGCCACGTTGAGGCCGCCGTCGTCGAGGGCGTAGCAGGCGGCGAAAGCCAAATTGAAGACGAAGAAGGTCAACAAAAACAGGCCGATGAAAGCAGGCCAGCTCATGCGGATCAGCGCGTGATAAAGGTCGCCGACCGGCGGGCGCGCGTCGCCGACGCGCACGACGTCGGGGCGATCGCCGGCGCGCAGCGACGCGCCGAGCGTATGCGCGTCGCGCGACCGCCTGCCGGCAGGAGTCTCGCGCGGGTTCGCCTTCATGACCGAGTGCATGTAGGCGATTGTACTTCAGTTGGCGAATCCGCCTGGCGTTCCGGCTCAGCCCGGGGAGCAATGTCGGCGCGAGAACGGCGATCCTTGCGGGAGACGTCGATGAGGCAAGGATAATCGTGCGGCGCGCCCGCCGCCCCACCTGTGGCAAATATGTGACAGGCTTTGCGAAATCGACGGCGCCGACGCGCCGCGTCAAGGAGTTGAAGTCGATTTCTGCTAAAAGGGGAAAGAATCGCGCAGTCGCCATTCCTCAGCAGGGCGCGCATGTTGCACGAGACATGCAGCGGCGGCGCGGCGCATGCCGCTCTAAGACAATAGGTCGATCCCGATGCAGCAGAAATTTCGCCGGGCGCTCCTCGCTTCCCTGTCTCTTGCGGCTGTGGCCGCCGGAACCTGCGCAAACGCCAATGAAGGCTTGGAGCTTATCGGCTATGGCGTGCGCCAGAAGGCGCTGGCCGGCGCCGATCTCGCCGCGCCCGACGACGCGATGGCGGCGTCGTCCAATCCTGCGGGCATCATCGGCCTGCCGAGGGAATATCAATTCGGGATGGGCTTCCTCGTCGCCGACCGCGGCTATGAGGCCTATGGCCCCGTGAGCGTCGTCGCGCCCGGCTATGTCGAGAGCGGACGCCCCCTGTTTCCGATCCCCAACGGCGGCTCGGTGCATCCGATCGACGCCGATTCGGCCTGGGCCGAGATTTCCTACACGAACGGCGGCGTGAACACGGCTTACAGCATGTGGAATTTCCGCCCGAACGTTTTTGCGCCGGCGGTCGCCGGGGGCGGGCTGATCTCGCTCTCGGCCGGCGGGCCCTTCGGCGGCGGCTTCACGGGCGTCGATCTCGAGCAGGAGTTCTTCAGCCTCGTCTATGCGCGCAAGTTCGGGCCGGTGTCGATCGGCTTCGCGCCGATCTTCGCCGCTCAGGCGTTCAATGCGCAAGGCCTGAAGGTTTTCGCGCCCTATTCGTCGAACCCGTTTCATATCTCCGACAACGGCTATGACTACTCCTTCGGCGGCGGCTTCAAGATCGGCGCGCTCTGGGAGCCGATCAAGGGCTTTCGCGTCGCGCTCGCCGGCACGACCCCGATGTTCATGACGCCCTTCAGCAAATATTCCGGGCTCATCGCCGATGGCGGCAGATTCGACGTGCCGGCGGATGCGAGCGCGGGTCTCGCCTATGACCTCACGCCCGACCTGACGGCGATGGTCTCATGGAAGCACATCTTTTATTCGGCCGTCCCCTCGATGAGCAACAGCTCCTTCCCGATCTATCCGGGCTCGCTCGGGGCGTGGAACGGGACCGGCTTCGGCTGGCGCGACGTGGACGGCGAGAGCTTCGGTCTCGAATGGCGCGCGAATAAGCAGTGGACGCTGCGCGCCGGCTATCAGCACAGCAGCAGCCTTTATGGCTCGCAGTCGGTGACGACCAACATCCTGGCCCCTGCGGTGACCAACCACCATGCGACGGCCGGCTTCAGCTACCAGATCACCAAGAACTCCTCGATCGACTTCTCGACCGTTTACGCGTTCAAGAATTCGGTCAGCGGCCCTGAGGCGGACCCCTACGTGCAGTTCCTCGCCTTCGGCTTCTTTCCGGTGACGGTTCCGCCGCAATATCGCCCGGGCACGACGATCACGAACTTCGCCTATGGCGCCGAATTTTCGATCGGCTACAACTACAAGTTCGACGTCGGCGACAACTCCTTCATCCCGACGCATTTCTGACAGCGCCGCAGGAAGGGAAGCGAAAGAGATTGACCCGGCGCGAGGTTTGCAGGATAGAACGCCGTGCGAGAACCTCGAGCCGGTTTAGCTCAGTCGGTAGAGCAACTGATTTGTAATCAGTAGGTCGCGGGTTCGATTCCTGCAACCGGCACCAAAATCAAGCACTTATCGTCAGTTGGAAAGTCTAGTTGTGGAGTTGGGTAAGAGTTGGGTAAAAAATTGCGAGTTCATTTCCCAACCTTCAACTCGCTCAGTCGGGAGCATGCCGGTCCGATCGGGATCGTGCGACTCCGGGATCGACGCAACGTCTGAAATCAAACCAGCAAGTGACGAATTATCGAGGAGTAAAACCGGTCTATTCCACGTCCACGCGTTTAAGAGTCGGTTTCGCAATTCGGTTGCTCGAGCGATGCGCCGCGCGGGCGTCCTTCAGGTGTGAATGGCTCGTCTCCTAACGCGTCGATCGCCGCCCACCATCCGGCGCTTCTCCGGCAGCACGACCGTTTGGCCGCCTCCATGCTCAAAAAGTTCGGGGTTAAGCTTCATCTGCGCGATCCTCACACAAAGCCCGGATCGATCCTCGCCCTCGGCTCCAGCCACGCCGGGGTCGGCAGCTTCTGCTCCCGCAAAAATTGCAGGTTGAATAGCTTCGAGGCGTAGCGCGCGCCGCCGTCGGCGAGGATTGTCACGATCGTGCGACCCGGTCCGAGCTCGCGCGCGAGCCTGATCGCCCCCGCGACATTGATCCCCGACGAGCCGCCGAGCAGCAGCCCCTCGTCCTGCGCCAGGTCAAAAAGCACGGGCAGCGCCTCCTCGTCCGCGATCTGGCAGGCGAAATCGATCGGCGCGCCGACGAGATTTTCCGTCACGCGGCCCTGGCCGATGCCCTCGGTGATCGAGGTTCCCGAGGCCTTCAGCTCGCCGGTCGTGTAGAAAGAATAGAGCGCCGCGCCCTTGGGGTCGGCGAGGCCTATTCTGACCTTCTCGCTCTTGGCCTTGAGCGCGAGCCCGACGCCCGCGAGCGTGCCGCCGGTGCCGCAGGCGCAGATGAAGCCGTCGACCTCGCCCGAAAGCTCTTCCCAAATCTCGGGCCCCGTGGTCTCGACATGCGCCTGCCGATTCGCCGTGTTGTCGAACTGATTGGCCCAGACCGCGCCTTCCGCATGCTCGCCAGCCAGCCGCTCGGCAAGGCGGCCGGAAAGCTTAACGTAATTATTGGGATTGGCGTAGGGGACGGCCGGGACCTCGACGAGTTCGGCCCCTTGCAGCCGCAGCATGTCCTTCTTTTCCTGCGACTGCGTGTCGGGGATGACGATCACCGTCTTGAACCCAAGCGCGTTCGCGACCAGCGCGAGGCCGATGCCGGTGTTGCCGGCGGTGCCCTCGACGATTGTTCCGCCGGGTTTGAGCGCCCCGCGGGCGATCGCGTCCTTGACGATGTAAAGCGCCGCGCGGTCCTTCACCGAGCCGCCGGGATTCATGAACTCCGCCTTGCCCAGGATGCGGCAGCCCGTGGCCTTGGAGGCGGCGCGCAATTCGATCAGCGGGGTGTTGCCGATGGCGTCGATGACAGTGGCGGCGATGGTCATTGGCGTTTCAGGCTCCGTGAGAACGAGGCGGGCAAGCGGGATTCCGGCGCGCGGGACGCGCGCCCTCCGCGGAGGGCGGGCGTCCCGCCCGCCAACCACTGACAAGCGGCGGGCCGTCACGCGGCAGGCTCGAAGCGGAAGACGGTCGCGTGCCGCGCGCGCTCTCCGGGCTTTAGCAGACGCATGGAGGGCTTTTCAAAGAGGTCGCCGAAAAAATCGTCGGGATCGCCATGGCCGGTCCAGGGCTCGATGCAGAGATAGGGCGCGGGCGGCAGCGTCCAAAAGCCGATATGCGGGAAATCTTCCATCTCCACGGTGAGCCGGGCGCCCGCGCCATTGTCGAAGGCGAGGCGCCGGCTTTTGCGGTTCAAGAAGACGAGCGCGTCGCGGGCGAACATTTCCGGCTTCAGCGGCAGGATGTTTTCCTGCATGTCGAGCCGGCGCGTCGGCTTCGACAGCAGCCCGCCGGGGCCGATGATCGGGACGTCGCGGCGTTCCGGCGCCTCGAACACAATGCTGTGGGGCGCCATCGAGCCGGCAAGCGGCCAGCGGAAGGCCGGATGCAGGCCGCAGGCGTAGGGCAGGGGCTCGTCGCCGCTGTTCTCGACGACGAGGGCGTTCTCGAGCGCGCCGGGCGAGAGGCGGAATTCGACCGCGAACCGAAATTCGAAAGGGTAGAGGGCCCGGGTATCCTGGTCGGCGACGAGCTCGAGCCGTGCATGATCCGCGCCCTGCACCGCGACCGCAAAGGCTTTGCGCCAGGCGAAGCCGTGCAGCGCTAGCGGGTAGCTCTCGCCCTTGACGCGGACTTTGCCGTCCCGCGTCCAGCCGACGACCGGGAACAGGATCGGCGCGGTTTGGTCCCAAATCTTGGGGTCTTTCGCCCAGATCAGGTCGACGCCCTGGGCGCGCCAGGCGCAAAGCTCGGCGCCGAAGGGGTTTATGGCGGCGCTGTCGCCGGCGTCATTGTGGAGAAGAACCGATTCGCCCATCGCTCACCCCTCGCTGTTGCCGGTTCGCCGCAATAGGCCTCAACCCCGCGGGGAAGCAAGCCGTCGCCGAGAACGGCAGGTCGAAAGCCTCGCAACGCCGGCAAAAACGGTTCGCTTCCCGTTATTGACGTTGCGCGCCGCGGCCTTGAGAGTGGCTTTAACTGATTCTTCAAACCTCCCGCGAGGCCTCTTGCCGATAGCGTCGTCACCCTTCCTCGGCGTCGAGCGCTCCGTCGCCGGCCGGCGCTGGTTCGCGCGGCTCGACGCCGCGGGGGAGGCGCAGGCGCTCGCCATCGCGCAGGCGCACGGGATCGCCGATGTCGTCGCCCGCGTGCTCGCCGGCCGCGGCGTCTCCGCCCCGCAGGCGCTCAGCTTTCTCAACCCGTCGCTGCGCGAGCTTTTGCCGGACCCGTTCGCCCTGCGCGACATGGAGCCTGCCGCCGCGCGCCTCGCTGAGGCGATCCGGCGCGGCGAGACATTCGCGATCTTCGGCGATTACGACGTGGACGGCGCCTGCTCGGCGGCGCTGCTCGCAACCTTCGCCACGCAGGCGGGCGCCCCCGCGCCGCTGATCCACATCCCCGACCGCATCCGCGAGGGCTACGGCCCCAATGTCGAGGCGATCCGCGATCTTTTCGGCCGCGGCGCGCGGCTCATGGTCGCGGTGGACTGCGGCTCCTCGAGCTTTGCGGCGCTCGCCGAGGCGCAGGCGCTTGGCATGGAGACCATCGTCCTGGACCACCACCAGATCGGCGACGAGCTGCCCCCCGGGCTCATCGTCAACCCCAATCGCCAGGACGACCTCTCGGGCGCGGGCGCGCTCTGCGCTGCGGGGGTGACCTTCCTCGCGCTCGTCGCGGTCAATCGCGAGCTGCGCCGGCGTGGGCATTTCACTTTTCAGCTCCCCGAGCCGGATCTGTTGGAGGCGCTCGATCTCGTCTCGCTTGCGACGGTCGCTGACGTCGCGCCGCTCGTCGGGCTCAACCGCGCCTTGGTGACGAAGGGGCTTCAGGTCATGCGCGAGCGGCGGCGGGCGGGCCTCGCGGCCCTCATGGACACCGCCCGTCTGGAGGGTCCGCCACGCCCCTACGACCTCGGCTTTCTGCTCGGCCCGCGCATCAATGCGGGCGGACGCATCGGCGACGCCGGCCTCGGCGCGCGGCTGCTGACGCTCGCGGACCCGATCCAAGCGCGCGAGATCGCGCTGGAGCTCGACCGCCTCAACGGCGAGCGCCGCCGCATGGAGGAGGTCGCATTGGAGGAGGCGGTCGCGGCCGCCCATCGCGAGCTCGACCGCAAAGGCTCGCTGTCCTGCCTGGTGCTGGCTTCCGCCGACTGGCATGCCGGCCTCGTCGGCATCCTCGCCTCCAGGTTAAAGGATAAGTTTAACATTCCATCGTTTGCTATTGCTTTGAAAGATGAAACTGACTCATCTTCAAGTTCATGTTTAAGTGGCGCAACAGCGATAGGCTCGGGGCGCAGCATCGCGGGCGTCGATCTCGGCCGCGTGGTGCGCCGGGCCGTCGCGGAGGGAGCCGCAGTCAAGGGCGGCGGCCATATGATGGCGGCAGGCGTCACCCTGGCGCAAGCGCGCGTGCAGGAATTTGCCGATTTCATGAACGCAGAATTAAAGGAGGCCGTGGCGCTGCGGCGCGACGCCAACGAGCTCGCGATCGACGCGGCGGTGTCCGCGCGGGGCGCGGTCCCGGCTCTCGTCGACGCGATCGAAAAAGCCGGCCCGTACGGGCAGGCCGCCCCGGAGCCGACCTTCGTCTTTCCCAGCCACATCGTCGATTACGCCGGTCCCGTCGGGACGAACCATCTGCGCCTGAGGCTGCGCTCCGACGACGGCGCTGCGCTCGACGCGGTCTGCTTTCGCGCCATGGGGGCCCCCCTCGGCGAGGCGCTCGGGGGCGGACGCGGCGAAAGATTCCACTTTGCGGCGCGGCTGGGCAAAAGCGTCTATCGCGGACAGACAAAGGTTCAGGCGCAGATCGTCGACGTCGCGCCCTCCCGCAGCCCGACATGAGCCTGGCCGCACTTTCGTCGCATTTACGGAGTGAGCTTTGGTCCCGGCCACGCTCGTGCGCCAGCGACGCTGGGGCGTGGGCGGCTCCGGTCGCGGCAGGGTAACCGGCGTTTAATGAAATTCCTGGAAGCTTCTCGAGTGCGGCGGGGTGTGAAGCCTCTCCAGCCCGAATTCGAGCGGCGCCGGTCGTCAAGAAAACTTGGGACGAAGCGATGCGGTCAGCCGAAAGCATGCGTGTATCGAGATCCATGCGTTCTGAAGGTCCTTGGCTTGGCGTTCCGCTCTCGCGGCTCGCGCTTCTCGCCGCCCTTGGCGCGCTTGCGGGATGCGCCACGCAGCCGGCGCAGCGATCCGCGCGGCATGACGGCGGCGCCTACGACCCCCGGCTAGGCGTCAAATCCAGCCCGCGCCTTTACGCCGAGGGCGAGGAGATTCCGCAGGGCGGCGGCCGCTACCAGGTCGGCAAGCCCTACACGGTCGCCGGCAAGACCTATTATCCGAGCGAGAAGCCTTATGCCGCCACCGGCTCCGCCTCCTGGTACGGCTCCGACTTCCACGGCCGGCTGACGGCCAATGGCGAGGTGTTCGACCGCAACTCGCTGAGCGCGGCGCATCCGACCATGCCGCTGCCGAGCTATGCGCGCGTCACCAATCTCCGCAACGCCCGTTCGATCATCGTGCGCGTCAACGACCGCGGACCCTATCACGGCGGGCGCGTGATGGACGTGTCGCAGCGCGTCGCCGAGGCGCTGGATTTCCACCGCGAGGGCACAACGAAGGTCAAGGTCGAATGGATTGGCCGCGCCGAGCTTGCGGGCTCCGACAGCGCCAAGCTGTTGGCGAGCCTGCGCACCGACGGCTCGCTGGCGCAGCTCGAAGGCTTCGCCGACAAGACGCTGACGGCGCAGCTCGCTTCGCCCGTCGTCACCGCCTACGCCGCGCCCGCGCGGCGCGAGGTCGAGGACGACGCCGGCGCCGCCCTGGAGAACGCGCCGCGTCCTGCGGAGGCGAAGCGGATGAACGACGAAATGACGGCGCTCGTCTCGGAGGTCGAGGCGGAAGCCGCGCCGGCGGCCAGAACGGCTCCGGCTGTCGCCGCGCCGCTGCCGCCGAGCCGCCCGCTCGATCTCGGCGCGAGGAGCAGCGGCAAGGAGCGCCGCCTCGCGGCCGGCGACAACCGCGGCTGAAAATCCCTCTCACGGGCGACTTAGGGGCCGGTCATCGGCCCAAAAACTCCTTGATCCGGGCGGTCAGCCGCTCGCGAACGTCGCGATAGGCGTCGAGAATTTGATCGCGCGAGCCTTGCACGGCGGTGGCGTCGGGCGTCGGCCAATAGATCACCTCGACCGCCATCGTCCGCGTGAACTCCAGCGCCCGGTGATGCGCTTCGGGCGAGAGTGTCACGATCACGTCGAAGTTCGAGTCTTCCAGGTCTTCGAAAGTGTGCGGCTTGTGGCGCGCGAGGTCGACGCCGATCTCTTCCATCGCGGCGATGGCGAAGCCGTCCGGCTCGCCGCGCTTGAGGCCGGCCGAGGCGAAATAGATCTCGCGGCCGAAGTAGTGGCGCGCCAGCGCCTCGGCCATGGGCGAGCGCACCGTGTTCAAAGTGCAGGCGAACAGCACGGATCGCGGACGCTTGTGCGCCGCCATCGTCAGCCCTTCCAATGCAGCGCGGTGACGAGCGTGAACAGGCGGCGCGCCGTGTCGATGTCGGTGTCGATCTTGCCGCAGACGCGCTCAAGCAGAAGCTGCGCGCCCTCATTGTGCAGGCCGCGCCGACCCATGTCGATCGCCTCGATGCGGCTCGGCGCCGCGGTGCGGATCGCGGTGTAGTAGGTCTCGCAGATCATGAAGTAATCTTTCAGAATGCGTCTGAAAGGCGTCAGCGACAATATATGGGTCACGACTTTCTCGCCGCGCTCGTCGCAAATCTTGAAGGCGAGCTTGGCGTCATAGAGCGCGATCTCGAGCTTGTAGGGGCCTCCGTCGTGGCCGATCACGCCGAAATTATTCTCCTCGATAAGATCGTAGATGGCGGTTTCGCGCTCATGCTCCTGATCCGGCGAGCCAAGTCCGATCGAATTCTTGTCGAGCGTGACCTCGATCAGGCGGTTTCGCGCAACCTGCCCCAATCCCTTAACCTCCCAACGAATTCAAGCGAATCGACACCGAGCGGGCGTGAGCGTGCAATCCTTCGGCTTCGCCAAGCGTCACCGCCGCCTGCCCGATCGCGCGCAGGGAGGAGGCGTCGCATTTGAGAATCGAGCTGCGCTTCATGAAGTCGAGCACCGAAAGGCCCGAGGAAAAGCGGGCCGAGCGCGCGGTGGGCAGCACGTGGTTGGAGCCGCCGACGTAATCGCCGATCGCCTCCGGCGTGTAGCCGCCGATGAAGATGGCGCCGGCGTTGCTCACCCCGTCCGCGAGCGCCTCGGCGTCCGCGGCGATAATCTCCAGATGCTCGGCGGCGATGCGGTCGGCCAGCGGCAGGGCCTCGCGCAGTGTCTTCGTGACGATGACGGCGCCGTAGTCGCGCCAGGACGTGCCGGCGATCTCCTTGCGCGGCAGGGTCGAAAGCCGCGCTTCGACCGCCTTCTCGACGGCGCTCGCGAGCGAAGCGTCGTCGGTGATGAGGATCGACTGCGCCGAGGCGTCGTGCTCGGCTTGGGCCAAGAGGTCGACGGCGATCCAGTCGGGATTGGCGGTCTTGTCGGCGATGATGAGCACCTCGGACGGCCCCGCGATCATGTCGATGCCGACCTGGCCGAACACGCGGCGCTTGGCCGCGGCGACATAGGCGTTGCCGGGGCCGACGATCTTGGCGACCGGCGCAATCGTCTTCGTGCCATAGGCCAGCGCCGCAACCGCCTGCGCGCCGCCGACGCGATAGACCTCGGCGATGCCGGCGCGCCTCGCGGCGGCGAGCACGAGCGGTTCGACATGGCCGTGAGGCGTCGGCACGACCATGACAATGCGCTTGACGCCGGCGACCTTGGCCGGCGCGACGTTCATGAGCACGGAAGACGGATAGGCCGCCGTGCCGCCAGGGACGTAAAGGCCGACTGAGTCGAGCGGCGTCCAGCGCCAGCCGAGCTCGACGCCCGCTTGGTCGCGAAAGCGCAAATCTTGCGGCAGCTGGCGCTCATGGAAGGCTGTGATGCGCTTAAGCGCGAGATCGAGCGCTTCGAGCTGCTCGGGCGGGCATTTGGCCTCGGCTCTAGCGATTTCCTCGGCGCCGACGGCGATCCCGGTCTTTTCAAGATCGATGCGGTCGAACTTCCTCGACAGCTCGATCAAGGCTTCGTCGCCGCGTGCGACGACATCGGCGATGATCTGACGCACGGCTTCATCGACGTCGGGCGCGGACTCGCGCTTCATGGCGAGCAGGGCGGTGAAGCCCTGCTCGAAATCTCGGGCCGACGCGTCGAGGCGCAGGGTCATGTCCGTCTCCAGTTTCTTTACGCTGGAGCTGTCATGAACTTGAGCCTGGGCCCTCGTCAAGCGCATGCGCGGGGCAAGATGAAACCTTCCAGCGCGGGCCCATGTCGCAAAGCTGCGCCTCGATGCAGTCGATCTCGAGCGAGATCGCGGCCCCGCCCGCAAAATTAAGAAGGAGCCGGCCTCCGGGCGGCTGGCCCGGCTCGAAAGAGATGGTCAGGAGCTCCAGCGCCCCGTCGGGATGGTCGCGCCGCACGCCCTTGAAGCGGACGTTGCGCACGGTTTCGAAATGCACGCCCGCGCGCGCCCGCTCGCAGGCGCCGAGCGTCGCCTCCGTGGCCCAGTCGAAGCGGTCCGCGATCAGCGCGAAGCGCTGCTTGGCCGGCACATAGGCCATGTCGCCGACGCGCAGCAGCGCGTCCTGCAGACAGGCGGAAAGCAGGCGCAAGTCCTCCTCATCGAGCGCATGGAGGCGCAATGATGGCGCAGGTTGCCGCGACGCCATGGTCAAAACTCCTCTTTTATTGGTATTTGGCCGCTGCCTGCCGGCTGCGCAAGACGCCGCCCTTGCACGAAAGGGTTAAGACGAGGCAGGATGAGCCCGCGGCCCGGCGGGAGAGAGGACAATGCATAAGGACGCGAGGTTTTGGGCGCTTTGGGTCGCGATCTGGCTGGGTCTGTATCTATCGGTCGTCAACATCATCCTGAAGGTGGACTTGCTGATAAGGCTCGCGGGCTAAGGCGGCGATCGAGTCTATCGCCAGCGGGCGCCTGCTCCTGTATAAGATCGGAAAAGGTCGCCTGAAGCAGGCCCCGGACGTGAGGAGTTTCAGAAAAGTGGATCGTTGGACGCCTGGCAGTTGGAGAGCCAAGCCGATCGAGCAGACCCCCGTCTTTCCTGACGTGGACGCGCTCGCCGCCGTCGAACGCCAGCTCGCCGGCTTTCCGCCGCTCGTTTTCGCCGGAGAGGCGCGCAACCTCATGCGCTCGCTGGCCGATGTCGCAGAAGGGCGGGCTTTCCTGCTCCAGGGCGGCGACTGCGCCGAGTCCTTCGAGGAGCACAGCGCCGACAACATTCGCGATTTCTTCCGCGTCTTCCTGCAGATGGCGGTGGTCATGAGCTACGCCGCGGCCTGCCCCGTGATCAAGGTCGGGCGCATCGCCGGGCAGTTCGCCAAGCCCCGCTCCTCGCCGGTCGAGAAGCAGGGCGACCAGGAGCTGCCGAGCTATCGCGGCGACATCATCAACGACATCGCTTTCACGGCCAAGGCCCGAGTCCCTGATCCCGAGCGTCAGCTGCTTGCCTATCGCCAGTCGGCGGCGACGCTGAACCTCCTGCGCGCCTTCGCCATGGGCGGCTTCGCGAACCTGGAGAACGCGCATCGCTGGATGCTGGGCTTCGTCAAGAACAGCCCGCAGTCCGAGCGTTATCAGAAGCTCGCCGACAGCATCACCGAGGCGCTGAGCTTCATGCGCGCGATCGGGCTCGATCCCGAGCATCACCCGGAGCTGCGCCAGACCGAGTTCTACACCTCGCACGAGGCGCTGCTGCTCGGCTACGAGCAGGCCCTGACGCGCATCGACTCCACGACCGGCGACCCCTATGCGACTTCCGGCCACATGCTGTGGATCGGCGACCGCACCCGCCAGCCCGACGGCGCGCATGTCGAGTTCCTGCGCGGCGTGAAGAATCCGATCGGCCTCAAATGCGGCCCGAGCCTTTCGCCCGACGCTCTCATGAAGCTTATCGACCTCCTGAACCCGGAGAACGCGCCGGGCCGCCTCACGCTGATTTGCCGCTTCGGCGCCGACAAGGTGGCGGAGAAGCTTTCCGCGCTGATCCGCGCCGTTTCGCGCGAAGGGCGCGCGGTCGTGTGGTCTTGCGACCCCATGCACGGCAACACGATCAGCGCCGGGGGCTACAAGACCCGGCCCTTCGACCGCATCATGGGCGAGATTCGCAGCTTCTTCACCGTGCATCAGGCGGAGGGGTCCTATGCCGGCGGCATTCATCTGGAAATGACCGGCAAGGATGTGACCGAGTGCACCGGCGGCGCCCGCGGCCTGTCTGAAGCGGACCTGCGCGACCGCTATCACAGCTATTGCGATCCGCGCCTCAACGCCGAGCAGTCGATAGAAGTGGCGTTCCTGGTCGCGGAGCTCTTAAAAGCCGAGCGCCAGGCGCGCGAGGCAAAGCGGCAGGCGGCGGAGTAGGGGCCTGCTTCGCCCAAGCCGGCGGGCGGGACGCGCCCGCCAAAGCCGCCCTGCCATCAGGGCGGCGGCGGCGCGACGAGAAAGCCGCGGCTCTGTACGGCGGAGACGGAAACGCCCACGGTCAGGTTCTCCGTGATCGCATAGTCGACGCCGGCGCCGACCGCCGTCAGCGGCTTCACCCGCGACCCGCCGTTGAACAGATTATTGATGGAGTCGCCCGCGTTCGGCACGCCCGGAACGCCGACGCTGTTCAGTTTTGCGAGTCCCACATCGCCCATGACATAGGTCTTCCATCGGCCTTCTTCGTAGCCGACCCTGAAGCTCGTCATCGCGAAATCGAAGCCGTTGGCGGGCCCGAGGCTCCATAGGTTCGGCGAGTAGCCCGCGCTTCCCCGCACGCCGATAAAGAAATTGTCGCCCACGGCGCGGTCGAAGCCGAAGAAGCCGTCGCCGCCGACCCCGCCCTTCACGCCCTTGCCGCCGATCCCGAATATCTCGCTGCCGACATAGAGGCCGCTCCAGGGGTTCGCCGGCGGCGGCTCCGCCGGCGGGTTCTGGACGAAGGCCGGCAGCGGCGCGAGCGAAGCGTCGGCCGCCAGCGCAGGGGACGCCAGCGCGCCGAGCGCGGCCAGGGCGGCGATGAGTCTTCGCGTCAATGGAGCCTCCTTCGTTTCCTGCGCTATGTTTCTCGCAGAAATTGGAAAAAACAAAGACGCGGGCTAAAAATCGGGACCGAACGCTCAGGAACGTTCCATGCCCAGGCTTCTCATCCTCACCGGCGCCGTCCTCATCCTCGTCGGGGTCGTTTGGCTCGTCGGCGAGCGCTTAGGCCTTGGGCGGCTGCCCGGCGACTTTCGCATCGAGATCGGCGGCGCGCAGATCTACGTCCCGCTCGCCACCTCGCTGCTTGTCAGCATTGGGTTGAGCCTCGTGCTGTGGTTGTTCAACCGCTAACGACGGGCTTTTTTGCGTTCAATAGTCGCCGCTACCGACCAGGGGATGGATTCCCCCCGCGCCGCCGCGGCTCTTGCTGTGACGCTGCGCGTGCGTGCGGCCGCGCTTCGCCGCCGCTTGCTCGATTGGGCTCGCCTTCACCGCCGTGACCGAACTGGCGCCGATTGTGGGCAGAGCGGACGCCGCGGGCGCGCCGATCGCCAAGATGAAGATCGCAGCAAGAACGTGACGCATCGCTCGCTCCCTCCGGGTCGAAACGGCTCCCTCAGCCCCAAACCCTGTCGACATACCTAGTGGGCCACGTCGGACAAATCGATGGGTTTCCCGCGAGCCTGGAGGCTCGCGGTCCAAGATGCGGATGGACCGCGAGCCCCCAAGCTCGCATTTCGGCCCCTCAAATTGGGTGACGCAAGCTAATAGCACAATTCGTCCCGCTTGGCAGGACGAACTCCGGGTTTTGCGCCCGTGCGAGCGCATCAGACGGGCGCGCGCTGAGAACCGCGGCTTGCATGGCGGGCGCAAGCCGCATACTATGCCGCACAATCTCGGGCCCGAGCCAAGGATCTTTCCCGCGTGGCGACCAAAGCCGCCAACTGCCGTTTCTCCCCCGCGCGCCCCGCCCGCGAGGCCGTCGCTCGGGCGCTGCTGCTTCTTAGCCGCCCCTGAGCGCCAAAGGGCGACGCGCCCAGGCCTTCAGGGGGATTTCGCGCAAAAACCGGCAAGACTCAAGGCTCGCATCGCGGGCGCAGCAGAGGCTCCCCAAACCCATGCAGACTTCTAATCGTCAAACCGCGGCCAAAGACCGCGTCGTCATTTTCGACACCACCTTGCGCGACGGCGAACAGTCGCCTGGCGCCTCCATGACGCTCGAGGAGAAGCTGGAGGTCGCCGATCTCCTGGACGCTTTGGGCGTCGACGTGATCGAAGCGGGCTTTCCGATCGCGAGCCAGGGCGATTTCGAGAGCGTCTGCGAGGTGGCGAAGCGCGTCAAGCGCGGCTCGGTCGCCGGCCTCGCGCGCGCTTCGGAGAAGGACATCGACCGCTGCGCCGAGGCCCTGCGCGCGGCGAAGCGTCCGCGCATCCACACCTTCATCTCCACCTCGCCAGTGCATATGAAGTACAAGCTCCAGCTGGAGCCCTCGCGCGTGCTGGAGCTGATCGCCTCCTCCGTGACGCGCGCGCGCAATCACGTCGAAGACGTCGAGTGGTCGGCCGAGGACGGCACGCGCACCGAGTTCGATTTCCTGTGCCGCTGCGTCGAGACGGCGATCAAGGCGGGCGCGACGACGATCAACATCCCCGACACCGTGGGCTATGCGATCCCGTCGGAATATGAGGCGCTGTTTAAGCGCCTGCGCGAGGCCGTGCCGAATTCCGACAGGGCGATCTTCTCCGTGCACTGCCACGACGATCTGGGGTTGGCGGTCGCGAACTCGCTCGCCGGCGTGCGCGGCGGCGCGCGGCAGATCGAGTGCACGATCAACGGCATTGGCGAACGCGCCGGCAACGCCGCGCTGGAGGAGGTGGTCATGGCCATGCGCACGCGCCATGACTCGCTGCCGTTTGATACGGGCATCGACGCGAAGCTTTTGACGCGCGCATCGAAGCTGGTCTCGGCGGTGACGTCCTTTCCGGTGCAGTACAACAAGGCCATCGTCGGGCGGAACGCCTTCGCGCATGAGAGCGGCATCCACCAGGACGGCATGCTCAAGAACGCCCACACTTACGAGATCATGACGCCGGAGAGCGTCGGCGTCGGCAAGACCTCGCTGGTCATGGGCAAGCATTCGGGCCGCCACGCCTTCCGCGAGAAGCTGAAAGAGCTGGGCTACGATCTCGGCGAGAACGCGCTGGAGGACGCCTTCAAGCGCTTCAAGGATCTCGCCGACCGCAAGAAGGTCGTCTACGACGAGGACCTGATGGCGCTCGTCGACGACGAGATCGTCAACGCGCACGACCACATCAAGGTCGAGGCGCTGATGGTCATGGCCGGCACGCATGGGCCGCAATCCGCGGCGCTGACGCTCGACATCGACGGGCAGAAGCTCACCCATCAGGCGAGCGGCAATGGCCCGGTCGACGCGATCTTCAACGCCATCAAGGCGCTCAGCCCCCACGAGGCGACGCTGGAACTGTTCCAGGTGCACGCCGTGACCGAGGGGACCGACGCCCAGGCGGAAGTGTCAGTGCGTCTAACCGAGAACGGCAAGACGGTCACGGGCCGCGGCGCCGACCCCGACACGCTGGTCGCCTCGGCCCGGGCTTATGTGTCGGCGCTGAACCGGTTGATGCTGAAGCGCGGGAAGACGAAGCCGGAGGCGATGGAGGCGTGACGGCAAAGAGCCGCAAAGTCAGCTTGCGGCTCCTAAAATCCCGAAGCGGACTGACCGCCGCCGACCGCAACGCCATCAACGGCCGGTCGGCGGCGTTTTCTCCCCCTGAGCCGCGACGGTCTTGAGGAACTTGAAGCGGTGGCCGTCGAAGGTATAGTAGTGCGCGCCGTCGGCCCCTTTTTCATTTCGCAATCCCGTAAAGACGATGAGTCGGCTGTCCGGCCTGAACGCAATCGGATGAAAATTCTCGCCATTGACGGGGCTGCAGCAAATCGTGAACGGCAGCGGGAAGACTCGCCCCGACTTCAGATTGATCACGGCCCCCATCAGGCACGTCGTGCCGCATCCCCATTGCGTCAACCGATAGGCGCCTGCGAAGTTCGGGGGCAGCTTGGCGGCCCCGAGGAGGCGCGTCCGATAGGCGCGAGCAAATGAATCGGTTAGGCGCAGAGACGCGCCCTTGCGCAACCGCGGCGTTTCGCTCGGGTAATCGCGAAATTGCGGCGTCGCTTCGTCGCCTCCGAGCGCAGCGCAGGGAAACGCCCCAGCCGCCAGTGCGCCTAACGCGAGCTTCGCAAGTTTCACGTCGAACATGCCCTTTCGACGCGCCCCTATATCCTGGGGCCATCCACGTTCGTCAGGGGCCAGAGGCTTTGCCGGCGCTCGCCGCTTCCGCCTGATCGCCTTCGGCTTCTTTGCCCAGTTCGTTCAGCGTCTCCAGCACCAGTTGCGCGATCGCATCCTTCGAGGGAATCTGCGCCGCCGCCGTCGACGCCGAAGCGGTCGCGCCGTGTCGCAGATCGCCGATGATCGTCCCAGTCGCCGCCTGGATCTGCTGGAGGCCCGACAAGAGCTCGGGCAATTGCGCCAGGACTTGCCAGACCGGCAGGGTCATCAGGTCTGGGTTGTCGCTGGACTGCGGTAGCGGCGGGTTGGCCTTGGCTAGCTTATCCGCCGCGCTTCCGGCGATGGGCACAGTGGCTTGAACCCGTCCTACGGTCGCCAGAACGCCGCCGGCCACCGGCACCAAGACCTGAAGGATCTTTATGATCCAGTCCGTCGCCTCTGCGGTGTCGATTTTACGAGCCTCGGGGAACATGAGGGAAATGAGGGGGGCGGCTACTGCTATAAGCCCTCCGATCACCCCCTTCGAGAGATACCAGGGCTTCGAATCCGGCGCTTCCGGAAGAGTGACCGGGGCGGGACTAGGCTTGGTCGATTGAGGCATCGGAGTCTCCGGTTTCGTGATCTGAATTGTAGAACCTTGCGCCGCTGCAAGCACGTCCTTGAGAGTGGCTTCGAAACGAAGAGGATCGACGAGCGCGTGATTCACGCCATCGGACTGGTAATAACTTTGTCCTCGCAGAACTAGATTTCCGTGTTGTCCTTGCGTTGTCTCCAAGACTGGCAGCGACGCCCACTCTTTTGCAAGATTGAGAGCAAAAGTAGCCAGCGGGATCCCGTGCTGAACGAATCCATTATACCCGCGCTCGACCAAAAGATAATAGCCTAGCGTGTCTTGCAGCGTGTGGTCGAAAGACTGCGAGCCGTTGAGGCGATATCGGCTCTTTAGTTTTGCCAGCGTGTTAAATATGAATTGATAGCGCCCCGCCGCGGATGAGCCGAAAAGTCTGGTCCAGGTCGGTTGTGCTTGCAGCACCTCGTCCAGGGACATCGACGTGAGCGTCCTTGGCCAGCGCCGCTGTCCGTTGTTGTACAGCTGATTGTAGCCGGCCGTAGGGGCTTCGAAAGAACCGATGAAAGACAGAAGCCTCAGCGCGGGAATGGGCACGCTCATCAACGACTCTTGGCTCGCGCTTCCGACCGCAACGGACGCAGATACGACGGGACCCGCGCCGATTGACGCCTCGCCCGCGACCTGACGCCAGCCCTTCTGCGCGGCGGCTTGCAGCCAAAGAGGCACGTTCCGCGACCTTCCGCCAGCTCCCCAAACCAGCTGCTGATGATCCTCGGCCGTCGTCCCAAATCCAATGTGCAACGTGTGGTCGCCCATATACTTGAGGCCGGCCCCCATCCCGATCGCGCCATTCGCTGCCGCGGCCGTCACGAAGTCCTTGATCGCCGGATGCGCGTCGTCGTCCGAAAACGTAAGGATCTGCTCCCCTTTCACGAGGTGCAAATCCGCCGCTCGCCCGCCGTTGTGGCGCGTCGAGCCGATTGATCGGCCCGTCGACCCCGGCTGACCGCCCGAGGTTACGACAACACTGTCGATTTGCGCCGCATCGGCGGCCTTTTGAAGAAGATCGAAAAGAACGGGGGCAACCGGCTTGTCGCGAACTTGGCCCTTGAGCCCCGATTGATCAATTCTAGCCGCCATCCGACACCTATTTGCTATGAGATTCTAACTATGAGATTTCCTCCAGTGTGTCAGAAGTGTGGCGGCCTGGCAAGACGTTATTTCGTTATTTCGTGCAATCGAAGTCGTCCAGCAGCATTGGGGGCATGCTGGCCTGAGGCTTCGCGCGCTTAGTGGTTTTCGCGGGCCTTCAAATTGCATTCATCCTCCCGTCGTATTGTTCCGCTCGCCCCCGACTGCTAAAACCCCGCCGGGCTTGAGTGAGGCGAAAAGATGGCGGCGATGAAGCTGGTGGCGGGCAACTCCAATCGACCTTTGGCCGAGGCCATCGGCGCGCACTTGGGCGTCTCGCTCTGCCGCGCCGTCGTGCGCCGCTTCGCCGACCAGGAGATCTGGGTCGAGGTGCTGGAAAACGTGCGCGGGCAGGACGTGTTCGCGATCCAGTCGACCTCGGCGCCGGCCAACGATCATCTGATGGAATTGCTCATCATGATCGACGCGCTGCGCCGCGCGTCGGCGCGACGCATCACTGCGGTGATCCCTTATTTCGGCTACGCCCGCCAGGACCGCAAGGGCGTCTCGCGCACGCCGATCTCAGCCAAGCTCGTCGCCAATCTCATCACGCGCGCCGGCGCCGACCGCGTGCTGACCGTCGATCTCCACGCCGGCCAGGTGCAAGGCTTCTTCGACATCCCGACCGACAATCTCTTCGCCGCGCCGGTCTTCGTCGCCGACATCAAGTCTCATGCGAAGCTGCCGAAGGCGATGGTCGTCTCGCCCGACACCGGCGGCGTCGTGCGCGCGCGCGCGCTCGCCAAGCGCATCGACGCGCCGCTCGCCATCGTCGACAAGCGGCGCGAGCGCCCGGGCGAATCCGAGGTCATGAACATCATCGGCGACGTGCGCAGCCATAACTGCATCTTGGTCGACGACATCATCGACTCCGGCGGCACGCTCTGCAACGCCGCCGACGCCCTGCTGGCGGCGGGCGCATCCTCGGTCTCGGCTTACATCACCCATGGCGTGCTCTCGGGCCAAGCCGTCGAGCGCATCGCCAGATCGAAGCTTTCCGAGCTCGTCATCACCGACACGATCGCAGCGTCGCCGCAGGCGCTGGCGACGCGCAACATCCGCGTGCTGGCGATCGGCTCGCTCATCGGCGAAGCGATCGCCCGCACCGCGAAAGAGGAAAGCGTCTCCAGTCTCTTCGATTGACGCCAGCGACGTTGGCCCCAGGCGCATCGAATGAAGCTGGAGGGAAGAGCTGCTTCTGGCCCTTCCGCTATCCGAAGCGCGCCGCCATCGAGCTCATGTTTTGCCGCTTGAACGATTTGCGGCGCCTCGCCGCACGAGGCGACCGCAACGCGGCGGATTTCCTCGCCACAATGCGAGCCTGGAGGCTCGCGGTCCATCCGCGTCTTGGACCGCGAGCCTCCGGGCTCGCTGGAAACCCGTCGATTTGCCCGACGTAGCCCCCTCGTGGTTATACGTCTGAGCCCTAGCGGTAAAAATGAACAGGTTGGGATGTGCAGAATCCTTTGCAGGGCGGTGGCGGCACATGGGCGGATTCCATCAGGAGCTGCAACGCGCGAGCATGTCCCGGCGTCGTGCCCGCGCAAGCGGCTTTGCGGATCGAGCCGTCAGCTTCCACGCAAAAGCGACATGCGGCGTCGCCTTCCAAGAAGAAGCGGTCGCGAGGCAAGCGGCTTCCTACCTCGTCAAAGATGTGGCTTTTGACCGCGTCTGCAGCCGCAGCGATATATTCGGGGTTCGGCTTGCATAATCTGCGCGAGACGGGAGTCGCGGCCATCGCGCTGGCGCCGTAGGCCAGAACAACAATGAGCGTCGCAAGCATCTTCCACATCTTTTCGATCTCTCCCTCTTTTTGCAGTCTCCGCGGATCATGGTTCATCGGCGGCCTCAAGATAAGTTGGGCGCATGAAATGTGAGGGCCTTCCGGAGGGGTTTCCGGAAGGCCCAAGCCTCTCGCCTCGCGGGGGGTGGGGATGCGGTAATAGCGAGAGGCGGTGCGCCCAGGCCCAGCGTTGGCGACACGGCCCCTGGCGCATCTCGGCGGGTGTCGACGCCTGATTTTTTGCGTCCGCCGTCAACTCCCAACAAGCGGACGGTAGCATCGAGCCTGAGGGGGCAATACCCGGCATAATAGCCGGGTCGCGACGCTAACTAAAGCTAAACGCTTGTAGGAAAAGACCGAATCATCCTGCCTCGCGCCGGCGGAAAAATTCGCGTCGCGGCGCGAGATTTCTCCGATTTCCTTTTCCGCAATCTGTGCGTGCGCTTCCGCTGGGGCGTCCAGAAGGTTGCAGAAGCCGTTCGAGAAGCTCCGGAACGACGGAACGGGTGCGCTTTGCCCTCTGCTTCGGCGATGCTATAGGCGGTCTCCCCATTCACGGTGACGGACTATGGCGAAAATCAAGGTTGTAAACCCCCTCGTCGAGCTCGACGGCGACGAGATGACCCACATCATCTGGGCCTATATCAAAGAGAAGCTGATCCATCCCTATCTCGACATCGATCTCCGCCATTTCGACCTTTCGATCCAAAACCGCGACGCGACCGCAGACCAGGTGACGATCGACGCGGCGAACGCCATCAAGCGGCACGGCGCCGGCGTCAAATGCGCGACCATCACGCCAGACGAGGCGCGCGTGAAGGAATTCGGCCTCAAGGAGATGTGGAAGTCGCCGAACGGCACCATCCGCAACATTCTGGGCGGCGTGATCTTCCGCGAGCCGATCATTTGCGCGAACGTGCCGCGCCTCGTGCCAGGCTGGACCGCGCCGATCGTCATCGGCCGCCACGCCTTCGGCGATCAATATCGCGCGACCGATTTCAGGATTCCCGGCAAGGGCCGGCTCACGATCAAGTTTGCGGGCGACGATGGGCAAACGATCGAGAAGGAGGTGTTCTCGTTCCCCGGCGCCGGCGTCGCCATGGCGATGTATAATCTCGACGATTCGATCCGCGATTTCGCGCGCGCGACCTTCAACTACGCCCTCGCGCGAAAGTTCCCAGTCTATCTCTCGACCAAGAACACGATTCTCAAGGCCTATGACGGCCGCTTCAAGGACCTGTTTCAGGAAGTATTTGACGCGGAGTTCAAGCCGGCCTTCACGGCCGCGGGGCTCGCCTATGAGCACCGCCTCATCGACGACATGGTCGCCTCCGCGCTCAAATGGTCGGGCGGCTATGTCTGGGCGTGCAAGAATTACGACGGCGACGTGCAGTCGGACACGGTGGCGCAGGGCTTCGGCTCGCTCGGGCTCATGACGTCGGTGCTGATGACGCCGGACGGCAAGACAGTCGAGGCCGAAGCCGCGCACGGCACCGTGACGCGCCATTACCGCGAGCATCAGAAGGGCCACGCGACCTCGACGAACTCGATCGCCTCGATCTTCGCCTGGACGCGGGGCCTTGCGCATCGCGCCAAGCTCGACGGCGACGAGGAGCTTGCGCGTTTCGCCCGCACGCTGGAGGAAGTGTGCGTTTCGACCGTCGAGAGCGGTTACATGACCAAGGACCTCGCGCTGCTTATCGGCCACAAGCAGAAATGGCTATCGACGACGGGATTCCTCGACAAGATCGACGAGAATCTGAAAGCGGCGATAGCGAGCGCTTCCCTGCCGAGCCACGGCGGCGCTTGAGGAAGGCGCCGCGCATCCTATTATCTCTCCTTGCTGGAGCGGGGGCTCCGCCAATCGAGAAGCGAGCGAAGCGATGACAATTCAAGCCGGCGACAAAATCCCCGACGTGACGCTGACGCGCATGGGCTCGAGCGGCCCCGAGCCGCTCAAGACCGGCGACTATTTCAAGGGCCGCAAGGTCTTGCTGTTCTCGGTGCCGGGCGCCTTCACGCCTACCTGCCACAAGACGCATCTGCCGGGCTTCGTACAGCACGCCGAGGCCATCAAGGCCAAGGGCGTCGCGGCGATCGCCGTCGTCGCGGTCAACGACATTTTCGCGCTCGACGCCTGGCTCGAGGCGAGCTCGGCCGAGGGCAAGGTCGACGGTCTCGCCGACGGCTCCGCCGTCTTCGCCAAGGCCACGGGCACACAGCTCGATCTTGTCGAGCGGGGGCTCGGCCTGCGCTCCCAGCGCTACGCGGCGCTCGTCGACGATGGCGTGGTCAAGTGGATCGACATCGAGGACAATTCGAGCTGCGCCACGGTGTCGAGCGCGGAGGCGGCGCTCGCAAAATTGTGAGCTAGGGGCTGGCGCGGAGCGCTTGGCGGCTGCCGCCCGGCGCGCGGTCTGGGCAGCTATTCGAGCGTCAGCAGCACGTGCTTCTTCTTGCCGAGCGAGAGCTTCACAACGCCGTTCTTTTCGAAATCCTTAGTATTGATTACAGCGTTTGGGTCTGTCAGGACTACGCCGTTCACGCTCAAACCTCCGCTCTTTATCAAACGACGCGCTTCGCTCGTGGAGGAAACGAGCCCGGCCTCTACATTAGCTGTTAGCACGCCGAGCCCCGTGGCGATCCTATCCGCGCTGACAGGAAACTTCGGCAACGACAGCGCCAGCGCGCCTTCCTCGAAAGTCGTTCTGGCGGTGGCTGCGGCCTCGTCGGCGGCCTCGCGGCCATGCAGCAGCGCGGTCGCCTCGGTCGCCAGAGTCTTCTTGGCCTCGTTGATCTCCGCCCCTTGCAGCGCGCCGAGCCGTCCGATCTCGTCCAACGGAAGAAAGGTGAAGAGCTTCAGGAAGCGCACGACGTCCGCATCCTCGGCGTTGCGCCAATATTGCCAGTAGTCGTAAGGCGTGAGCAGCGCGGGGTCGAGCCACACGGCGCCGGCGGCGGTCTTGCCCATTTTCGCTCCGGACGCGGTGGTGAGGAGCGGCGAGGTCAGGCCGTAGAGCTGCGGGCGCCCGAGGCGGCGGCCGAGATCGACGCCCATGACGATGTTGCCCCATTGGTCGGAGCCGCCCATCTGCAGCAGCGCGCCATGGCGCCTGTTGATCTCGGCGAAGTCGTAGGCCTGAAGGCACATGTAGTTGAATTCGATGAAGGACAGCTCATGCTCGCGCTCCAGGCGGAGCTTGACGCTATCCATCGTCAGCATCCGGTTGACGGAAAAATGGCGGCCGACGTCGCGCAGGAACTCGATGTAGTTGAGTCCGCTAAGCCAGTCGGCGTTGTCGAGCAGCAGCGCGTCGGTCGCGCCCGCGCCGAACGTCAGGAATTTTTCGAAGATTTTCTTGATGGAAGCCTTGTTCGCGTCGATCTGCTCGATCGCGAGCAGCTTGCGGCTTTCGTCCTTGCCGGAAGGGTCGCCGACTCGGGTCGTGCCGCCGCCGACGAGCGGCAGCGGCTTGCCGCCGCAACGTTGCAGCCAGGCGAGGAGCATGATCGGGATGAGGCTGCCCACGTGCAGCGAGGGGGCAGTGCAGTCGAAGCCGATGTAGCCGGGAAGCCCGCCCTTGCCGAGGGCGTCATCGAGCCCTGCGAGATCGGTGCATTGATGGATGTAGCCTCGCGCGAAAAGCGTCGCGAGAAACTCGGATTTTGGGGCGAAGGCGTCGGACATGCCGGGTTGTTACCGGCAAGCGGGCAGGGGCGCAAGGGCGGGGGCGGCGCCTCAGCCGCTCATCGACGCAGTTCCGGATGGCGTGTCGTCGGCGGGCAACTCGTCGCCGGCTTCCGGCGGAACATCCGGGACGACGCTGTCCAGTATCGCCAGAGCCGCGTCGATGTCGGCTCGCGCCGCGCGCTCCTTCATCATCTTCAATCCGCGACGATGGCCAAGTCCCTCGGCGATGAAGGACACGAGCATTTGGTTGATTGACACCTTGTCTTCTGCCGAGGCCGCCTTCGCCTGCTCCATGAGATGGTCGGGAAGGCGAAGCGCGAAAGAGGTCATTTCGGTTTCCTTTCCTGCTTCAGTTCCGAGACGAAATCGCCCGGCCGGATTGCTCTCAAACCAAAAGCCGCGACAGTCGGATGTCCGAAACCCCTGTCGTCGGTGACAATGGTCCGCGCGCCCGCGGCAAGCGCGCACTCGATGACATGGTCATCCTTTGGATCATCGAGAAAAGGACGAAACCTGATCCAGGGCGAGGACGGAAAGGCTCGCGCGCAAAGAGCGTCGAGAAGGGTCTCCACCTGCGGAAGGGTGAGCGCCGGCGGGGCGCCCAAGAGTCCCGGGCGTTTGAGGACCTCCTCATACTCGAGGATGACCGTGGGGGAAGCCGCAAACGGAATTTGCCCCGACAACATCCCGCGAACGACGACGAACGATGCGCCATTCCGCGAGCGGCATCCTCTCAAGACGACATTGGTGTCTGCAACGATCACAATATCGTATTTAATATCATATGCGATATTGGTCAACGGACCGTTCGCGGGGGCTTGGCGCGGATTTGCGGATCGGGGCAGGGGCGAGCTAAAATCGCGAGCCGAGGGGAAGTGTGACATGAAACCCTATTTCGTCATCATGCACAAGGATGCGGACAGCGCCTACGGCATGACGTTTCCCGACGCGCCGGGATGTTTTTCCGCCGCCGACGAGGCCGACGACATCTTCGCCATGGCCAGCGAAGCGCTGGAGCTTTGGGCGGAGGGCAGGCGCGAGGATGGCTTGCCGATCCTTGAGCCTCGGGACTTCCTGGTGTTGCGCGCGGACCCCCAGTGGAAGGAGAATTTCGCCGACGCGCAGTTCGTCATTGCAGTTCTGCCGCCATGGCAAGCGCAGTCACAGGCAGCAGAATAGTCAATCGATCGGCCACCCTGCACTTTTGTAAATCGAGCGGACCGTTCCGATCGGCAGGTCTTTTTTCGGGTGCGGCACAGTTACGCGACCGGGCTTTTTCGGATGCTTGAACTGACGATGCGAGCCTTTGACGCGAGCAAGATTCCAGCCTTCGCGTTCAGGGCGCCGGATAATTCCACGACTGTCTGTGAGCACGAGCGAGCCCCAGCTGGATATGCGAGGGGCTCATCCTATGGCGCGGGCGGTGGCGGTTAAGCTGAATCTGGGTCTTTGAGAATCACGTGATCAAAACAGGAGCCGCCCCCACATACATCCTCCTGAATCCGAAGAAACGACGCCGCCCCGCTCACCCCCGTCTCACCACCCTCGCCGCAAAAAACCCATCCAACCCCGCCAGCCGCGGGTTCTCGTTCGGCAGGTAATGCGGCAGCGTGCGCAGATCGCCCTCCACCGTCACGAACTCCCGCGGTATCCCTTCGGCTTCAGGATCGATCGGCGCGCGCCGGAAATCCGGGTTGCGGCGCAGAAAGGAGGCGATCTGCGCCTCGCCTTCCTCCATCTCCAGCGAGCAGGCGCAATAGACGATCCGTCCGTCCGGCGCCGTCAGCAATGCTGCGCGGTCGAGCATCTTGGCCTGCAAGGCCGTGAGCGCCTCGATGTCGCCGGGCTTCTTGGTCCAGGCCACGTCGGGATTGCGGCGGATCGTGCCGGTCGCGGAGCAGGGCGCGTCGATAAGAATCGCGTCGAAGGCGGGGGCGAGATAGCCGGTCGCGTCGGCGACGGCGATGTCGGCGTGGAGCCGCAGCCGCTCGAGATTGGCCGCGAGCAGCTTCAGGCGCTCGGCCGAGCGGTCGAGCGCCGTCACCTTCGCGCCCGCGAAGGCGAGCTGCGCGGTCTTGCCGCCGGGCGCCGCGCACATGTCGAGCACGCGCTCGTCGGGCTTGGCGGCGACCAAGCGCGCCGGCAAAGCGGCGGCGGCGTCCTGCACCCACCATTCGCCCTCGTCATAGCCGGCAAGCTCTGCGATCGGCGTATGGGTGGTCAACCGCACCGATCCTGTCGGCAGCACGACGCCGCCGAGCCTCTCGGCCCAGCCGTCCGCGTCGGATTTGACCGTCAGATCGAGCGGCGGCTCTTGCATCTGCATGGCGACGATCGCTCTCGCCGCCTGTTCGCCATAGGCCTTGCGCCAGCGTTGAAAGAGCCAGGACGGCGCGTCGAACTCTCCGCCCGCGCCGAGCGCCAGAAACTCCTCGCGCCGCCGCGCGAGGTTGCGCAGGACGCCGTTGACGAGGCCCGCGAAGCCCGCGGTCTTGGGCTCGAGTCGCGTCGCACGCACGGCCAGATCGACCGCGGCGTGATCGGCGGCGTCGAGATAGAGGATTTGCGCTGCGGCGGCGATCAGAGTGAATTCGAGCCGCGCCGCCTGTTTCGGCAGGCCCGTCTCGAGCAGCGTGGAAAGCGCCTTGCGGATAAGCCCGAGCCGGCGCAGCGATGCGGTCACGATCGAGCGCGCGAGCGCGACATCGCGCGGCGAGAGGCCGGTCAGGCGCGGCGGCGCGGCGCGCGGGGAGAAGCATTCGTCGAGACGATGGCCGCCCTGCGCCACGTCGGCGATGATGTGGGCGGCGGCGATGCGCGCGGGCAGGCCCGGAATTTTCATCGCCTCGGCTTCGCGGGCGGCGTCGCTGGGCACAAAGCCCTGTCGCGGCGCGGGACGGCCGGCCGCGCGAAATTTGGTGTCGCCTGTCACGCTTGCTCCGTGCCCCGCACCCGCTTTAAATCTCACCGCAGAATAGCACGAAGGTTCAAAAACACGAAGATGAGCCGGGAAAACGAGGCTTTTGCGAAAGCGTCAAGCAATGCGGAAGCTCGCGGCGCGGCCGCGCTGACGCCGCCGGCGCGGCGCGCGCTCAAGGAAGCCGAGCAGCGCCGCCGCGCCGCGGCCGCTCCTGCGCCTCGCGAGGAAGTCGGCGGTCCCGACGGCCCCGAGCCCACGCGCTATGGCGATTGGGAGCGGAAGGGAATCGCCAGCGATTTTTAGGCGAAGGAGTTCGGCGATCTCTTGCGCGCTTTCCCACGCGACAGCAGCCAGCGCAGAAATATGACCTGGCGGGGCCACGGCCTGACGCGCCCCGCGACGCCGAGCGACGCTTCGGCCTTGGTCAGCGCGTCCTCGATCAGCGCGTCGTGCAGCGGCCGAAACAAAAGCGGCCAGGAGAGCAGCGCCAGTCCCGTCGAGTTCATTTCGAGCCGATGGCGCAGCAGCGCTTCATCTGCGGAAAGCGGTTCGATCTCGAAGGCGTGGAAGCCTTCGAAGCCCAAAGGGGCGGTGAATGCGAAGGCGATGCGACGGCCGGGCGCGATCTCTGCGACCCTGTAGCGAATCGGGCCGTGGCCGCCTTGCGCGCCGAGGCGCAACGGGCCTTCGAAGGTCATCGCGGGCCAAAGCTCGTTCGGCCACAGAGCGTCGTG
>DASPSI010000134.1:0-11106 GCA_035624015.1 Methylocystis sp. | reverse complement strand
AAGGACAATCCGGATCGCCGGGATGGCGGGACAGCTTCATGCTTCCGACCTCTTTAGCTTGAGGACCGGCCCGCCATGAAGCGACATTAGGGTTCTCGCGTTAAGCCGCGTTCAGAATGAAGCCGAGGATTGTAACGGGCTGCGCAACGAAGCTTTAATTATTCGCGACAACCGGATGCCCCGCCTTGAATTTATTGGATTATACCCAAATTAACCGCATCCGCGCCAATCAAAATTCATCCTATCTTCAAAAATCTTTTCCCTGGCCCAAAGCCGTTCGTTGTGGCCGCTTGCTTGTCCTCTTCGCTCGCAGCGTGCATCTCTTCAAGCACGGACGTAAACGCACGCCCAGAGTACGTTGCAACCGCCGCCGAAATAGAATTGCAGTCGAGCTTCTCACATGCCGACGCAACTATGTCGGCAAGCTCCAAAATGTCGCGATTCGTCTCCTTTGAGATTTCTTTAAGGGGTTTCATGGCCGCTAAGGCCGCAAGCACGTGTTCCTCTAATTCGTTAAGTGAGATTTGCTTTTCCACGAGGTCGCCCCTGACAAATATGCTTGTATTTCATAGCATGAGCCTGCGTACATTAATAAGATATTAAAGCGCCGGGCTTCATGTCCAATTGGAGCGCATGCGTCCTTTGGCGCTGGGAGCCACGTCGCCAAACTGCCGAACGCGCATGGTCCATGGCGCAGCGTCAGGATAGTCGCCCCGGTGTGTATAGTCGTTCGCTGAATGTCCAAATGTTCATTGGACTGGGTGCAACGAGCGCTTCCCAAGTGCCCACATTCCGCCGCATCGGCGTAGCTCGTATTCGGAAACTTGCGCTCGCTTGCGAACGCGCCGCCGCACAGGCGTCTCCCCGCAATGCGAGCGGCGCCGGCGGCGCACGCCATCCTCGCCCGCTCGAGTAGCGGCGGTTGGGCGTTCGCCTTCGCTCAACGACGGGCCAAGCGCTTCGGCGACCGCGAACGCGTCTTGTCGATCCCGGCCGCCTCGACCTCTCTCCGCGGCTTCGTCCGAGAGACGACGACAGCCGTCACTCGGCGGACCAGCTTTTTCAGAGCCTCGCCTCTTTGAAACAAGTGATATTCGCCCGCGAAAATTTACAATCTTCACCCAGATGAGCTTATCGTGGCGCGGCGGGTCATGAAAAATGTGTTGACAATTTCCTTCGCATTGTTGACAGCAACGCACCTTGTCTACATACGGAAAAAATTGGCTTCGAGCTGCGACAACTGAAGCTCAAGCGTAGAGCCCCCCGGCTAAAAGGGGCAGGGCGGAAAAGATGTTAGGGGCTTCTTTGATCCTGGTCGGCGCCGAAAAAGGCGGCGTCGGCAAGACTACCGTCACGAGATTGGCGGCGGAATATTTCTTGATCAAAGGCAATAAGGTAAGGATTTACGACACGCAGACCCCTCAAGCGAGCCTGAAGCGATATTTGCCCGGGCGCGTCGAGCTTATCGACCTCGCCGACAGCCGGGAGCAGTGCCGGCTGTTCGACAGTCTCGACGCCCCTGGGCGCGTGACCCTGATCGATCTCAAGGCCGGCGCCTTGTTCGCGACGCTGCGGAGCCTCGACGAGAGCGGCGTTTTCGAAGCGGCCGCTGAGGGCGGGCTGAAGATTTCCCTGCTCCATGTGATCGGCGGGTCGCGCGCCTCGATCTCCGAGATCGAGGAGATCGGCCTCTACCGCGCCGCCTTGGGCTACCGGCTCGTGAGAAATCTGGCGACGGGCGGCGGCGCTTCGAGCTTCCGCCGCCTCGGCGGCCTGAATTTTCCGTTTGGCGAGGAGATCGTAATCCCGCGACTTGAGCCTCTGGCGTTCGAGGCCGTGGAGCTCGCGGGCTGCTCCTTCTCTTCCTTCGTGCTGGGCGAGACGGACTCGTCCAGCCGCTTCGCCGATTCTTTCGTCTTGCGCGGCTATGTGAGCAGCTGGCTTGGGCGCGCGTGGGACGGATTCGAGGCGGCGGGGCTCGATGATCTCGCCGGGCTTCCCGAGCAAATCGCACATGCGGCGTCCTCCAAGACCAGTCAAAATCAACGAAAGGCTACTAATGAGCAGTTTCAGACCCAGTGAGAAGGATGTCGTCTACATCGGCGAAGGCGTGTCGTTGACCGGATCGGTCCAGGCTCAGGACACCGTCGTCGTCGACGGCAATATCGAGGGCGAAGTCTCCTGCGCCCAATTGATCGTGGGGCCGACCGGCGTCGTCGACGGAGCCGTCTCGGTCTCCGAAGCTGACATCTACGGCAAGATCGGCGCCGACATCGTCGTCAAGCAGCTTCTCACTGTTCGGGCTTCGGGCCGCATCGAAGGCAAATGGACTTATGGCGAGATCGAGGTCGAACGCGGCGCCGTGCTCGCCGGCGCCGCCGAATCGACCGAATACCGTTCCGGCGAACGCAAGCCCGGCAAAGAAAACGCCGCTCCCGCTCGCGGTTTCAAGAATTTCGAGCTGGCGCCGGTCAAGCGCGAAGGGATCGGCAATGTCGCGAGTCTGGCGACGCGCGCGCTCCAAGATCGCAAGCGCAAGAGTTGAGACCGTCGTTGGACGCTTGAGGACGATCCGCGTCCAGATACGGCGCAAAGCGGCGCGCAATCGTCGTCGCTTGCCCACTTGCTTGGAGGCGGCGCGGCGCCGTCGTCTGATAGCCCGGCTTGAACGTCGCTACATCGAGGTTGCGGCAGCGCCGGGCAAGGAAGTGGGGGGCCTTCCCGGCGCCGCCGCCCCCTGCTTGAGCCAAATGGGCTCCCGATGACAATCCTTAAGAATCTGACAAGGCGTCATCCCGGAGGAAATGACGGGCCGCGGACGTCTTTGGCTGCGGCTAATCATTGCGACAGCTTGTAGCTAGATCGGGCTCTGCTGGCTCGTCGGCCATTATCCTTTAAATGTTCGCGGCGCGTCCGCGCCTCGACGCGCAAGTCGACGCCGTCCCCCGTCTCCGCGGTCCTCACGGGCGCAGAGGCCGGCAATGCGGAAGCGGAGCGAGCCTTCGTCATTGCCGAAACGTCGCGGTGCGCGATCGAAGAGGTGGTCAACCCGGTCATGTCCGAAAGCCTCTGGCGGCTGAGCTCGCGACGCTCTCCTTTGCTCCCCGCGCGCCCGTCAAGCGCTCAGCCCGCCCGCGAGCGTCGGAATGTCCAGCGGTCTAAATCCGTAATGCTTGAGCCACCTCACGTCGGCGTCGAAGAACGCTCGAAGGTCGGGCATGCCGTATTTCAGCATGGCGAGTCGGTCGATCCCGCAGCCGAAGGCGAAGCCCTGGTATTTACCGGGATCCATCCCGCAGTTTCGCAACACGTTGGGATGCACCATCCCGCAGCCCAAAATCTCCATGAAGTCCTCGCCCTCGCCGAAGCGCACCTCGTCGTGGCTGCGGCGGCATTGCACGTCGACCTCCATCGAGGGCTCGGTGAACGGGAAGAAGGACGGGCGGAAGCGCAGATTGACCGACTTCACCTCGAAGAAGGCCTTTAGAAACTCCTCCAGCACCCATTTGAGATGCCCGATATGCGTGGTCTCGTCGATGACGAGGCCTTCGACCTGATGGAACATCGGCGTGTGCGTCTGGTCGCTGTCGCAGCGGTAGGTGCGGCCCGGAATGAACACGCGGATCGGCGGCTTTTGTGCGAGCATCGTGCGCACCTGCACAGGGCTCGTATGCGTGCGCAGCAGTTTCCTCTTGCCGTCCGGGCCCGGCGGAAAGAAGAAGGTGTCGTGCATCTCCCGCGCCGGATGGCCTTCCGGAAAGTTCAGCTTGGTGAAGTTGTAGTCGTCGGACTCGATGTCAGGCCCCTCGGCCAGCGCGAAGCCCATATCCGCGAAGATGACGGCGAGCTCGTCCATGACCTGGGAGAGCGGATGCAGCCGCCCGCGCTCTAGCGCGCCAGAGGGGCAGGGGAGCGTCACATCCATGCGCTCGGCCTCGAGCCGCGCCGCGAGCGTCTGTTTCTCGAGCACGGCGCGGCGCTCGCCGAGCCGCTCGCCGACCCTATCCTTCAACGCGTTGATCAGCGCGCCCTGCGTCTTTCGCTCCTCGGGCGACATGCGCCCGAGCGTCGAGAGCAGCGCCGAAATCGTCCCCTTCTTGCCGAGCGCCGCGACGCGCACGGCCTCCAGCGCGGTTTCCGTGTCGGCGGCGTCGATTTCTGCGAGCGTTTGCTGTTCGAGAGCGGCGAGGTCGGTCATTTGAGGGCCTGAGGGGTTGTCGCCGCGCTTCTGCCATGGTCGGACAGGGTTGTCGAGCGGGGAGGAGGCGGCGCGCCGGTTGCCGCCGAGTGCGCCGAACGACACCCCTTTTGTGGTTTGTCAAAGACGCGACGACCCATCGCCGCCCTCTTCGTTTCCCTCGCGCTTTTGTGGCGAGTCGCCGCAAAGACGCGATTGACACCAAGACTCGCCAATTCCAAGAATCGCCAATTCATTGGCGCCGGCCGACGCGCCTTGCCGCCAAGCCCTCGTCTTCTTCCGTCGAGGCCGCGCCGCCGGCGGGAAATGGGAGGCGAGCCGTCCACGAGCGGTCGGTCCAGGCTGGATCCGGCGCGAATTTCAACAAATTCGTAGCGAGCGCCGCCACGGCAATTCGCCGCCTTCGTTGCAAGGGGCTGCTCCCAAAATCCTCCAACAGTTTCTTCAACGCCACAAGAAAGGCAAGAGCCACTGCGCGACGCCAGCGTCACGCCCGCACCCGGACTCCCCTCGGATCGAAAAACGGCTCGAGCGACAGGCGTGCGGGAACGCGCGCGCCGGCGACGTCCAGCTCATAGCTGCCGCTGCGCAAATACGCCTCGTCGACGCCCTCGGCGCGGCGCACATAGCCGTAACCGAGGGTATTGCCGATCGAATAGCCGTAGCCGCCGCTCGATATCCAGCCCACGCGCTCGCCGTCGCGATAGATCGTCTCCCGGCCGAGCAGCGTGACATTGGGCGCCTCGACCGAGAATCCGACGAGCCGCCGCGGCAGAGGCTCCGACGCCGCCTTCTCAAGCGCCGTGCGGCCCTGGAAATCCTGGCCCGATTTCAGCTTCACCGCGAAGCCGAACCCGGCCATGAGCGGCGTGTGATCCGGGCCGATGTCGGCGCCCCAGGCGCGATAGCCCTTCTCCAGCCGCAGCGATTCGATCGCGCGATAGCCGGCGTTGGCCAAGCCGAAGGGCGCGCCCGCCTCCATCAGCCGGTCGTAGACAGCGACCGCGAATTCCGTCGGAATGTGCAGCTCCCAGCCGAGCTCGCCGACATAGGTCACGCGAATCGCCGTCACCGGCGCGCCGGCGAAACGAATCTCGCGCGCCGTCATGAAAGGGAAGGCGGCGTTAGAGACGTCATCCGCCGAGCAGGCGGCGAGAATGTCGCGGGCGCGGGGCCCCATCAACGCCAGCACGGCGCGCGCGGAAGTCACGTCGATCAACGTTGCGTTCATCCCTTCCGGAATGGAGCGTCTTATCCAGTCGAAATCATGCGTCGCGAAGCCCGTGCCCGTGACGATGTAGTAGCGGTCGCGATCGAGCCGCGTCACGGTCAGATCGCATTCGATGCCGCCCTTGCGGTTCAGCATCTGCGTATAGATCACGCTGCCCGCGGGCTTCGCGACATTGTTCGCGGCGATCCACGACAGCGCCGCCTCAGCGTCGCGCCCGACGAAGAGCGCCTTGGCGAAGCTCGTCTGATCGAAGAGCGCGGCGGTTTCGCGACAGGCGCGATGCTCGCGTCCGACCGCCTCGAACCAGCCGGGCTTTTCGAAGGAATAGCGGTCCTTGGCGACCTCGCCTGCTTTGCTGTCGGCGAACCAGTTCGGACGTTCGAAACCCATCTTCTCGCCAAAACAGGCGCCGGCTTCCTTCAGGCGGTCATAGAGCGGCGAGCGGCGCAGCAGACGGGCGGACTGATATTCCTCCGCGGGCCAGGCGATCGAATAATGCCTGGCGTAGGCCTCCAACGTGCGCGTGCGCACCCAGGCTGGGTCCCTGTGGCCCGCGCCGAAGCGGCGGATGTCCACCGCCCAGAGATCAAAGGGCGGCGCGTCGTCCGCGACCCATTCGGCGAGCGCCATGCCGGCGCCGCCGGCCGAGGCGATGCCGAAGGCGTTGAAGCCCGCGCCGACGAAAAGATTGCGAACCTCCGGAGCCTCGCCGATCATCCAGTTGCCGTCGGGCGTGAAGCTTTCGAGCCCGTTGATCATCTGCTTGACGCCCGCCGTCGCGAGCGCGGGAACGCGGCCGAGCGCAAGAGTCATGATCGGCTCGAAATGGTCCCAGTCGTCCTCGAGCAGGCGGAACGCGAAGTCCTCCGGGACATGATCGCCGTCCCACGGAATGGGATTGGGCTCATAGCCGCCCATGACAAGGCCGCCGACCTCCTCCTTGTAGTAGGTCAGCCGGTCGGGATCCCGCAGCGTCGGCAGATCGGCGGTCACGCCCTCGATGCGCTCGGTGACGATATATTGGTGGCGCACCGGCGCCAGCGGCACGCAGACGCCCGCGCGTGTTGCGAGATGCGCCGTCCATTGTCCGCAGCACAGGATCGCCTTCTCGCAGTCGATTCGCCCGCGGTCGGTGGCGAGCGCCCGGACGCGTCCGTTCTCGACGACGATGTCCGTCACCGAGACGCCCTCGACAATCTTCGCGCCGGCGAGCCGCGCGCCCGTGGCCAGCGCCTGGGTGATGTCGGACGGATTGGCCTGCCCATCCGTCGGCAGAAAGGCCGCGCCTACGAGGTCGTCCACGCTCATCAGCGGCCAGAGCGAGCGCGCCTCCTTCGGCCCGAGCAGATGCATCTCCAGGCCGAAGCTGCGCGCCGTCGTCGCCTGTCGCTTGACCTCGATCCAGCGATCCGCATTGCAGGCGAGGCGCAACCCGCCGTTTCGCTTCCAGCCGGTGGCGTAGCCCGTCTCCGCCTCGAGCTTCTGATAAAGCTCGACTGAATAGCCCAGCAGTCGCGTGATGTTGGCGTTGGCGCGCAGCTGCCCGACGAGGCCGGCGGCGTGCCAGGTGGAGCCAGAGGTCAGCCGATGCCGCTCCAGGAGCAGAACCTCGACGCCGCGCTTGGCCAGATGATAGGCGACAGAGCAGCCGACGATCCCGCCGCCGACGACGATGGTTTTGGCGCTGTTCGGCAGGTCGGTCATATCTTCTCCATATCCTCGAATGCGGCGCAGGCGGCCTCGAAACGCCGCAGATTCTCTTGCGTGTAGGAAACATAGTCGAAGTCGATCGAAGACTTCAGCTCCGAGACCATGCTCCACATCGATTCGCGCAGAAGAGAGGCGCAAAGCATCGCCTGGAGGCGGCGGCGCAGCGCGTCGGTCGGCGGCGTTTCGAAATAATCGGCGAGCATCACGTCGTTCTCCTCCGCCGAGAAGTCGTTGTTCGAAGACAGGCCGCCGAGATCGAACAGCGGCGCGCCCCAGCCGGCGTAGTCCCAGTCGATGAGCCACAGGCGCGCGCCATCGTCGATGAAATTCGCCGCGAGCAGGTCGTTGTGGCCGAAGACGAGATTGATCGGCCCGACGGCTTCTTCGAGCGTGCGCGCCCGCGCGAGCAATTGCGGGAGGAGCGGAACCATCCGGCTCCCGTCGTCGGCGAGCGTATGCGCATAGTCGCGGATCACTTGGAAGACGTTGAAGGCGAGCGCCGGGCCGCGAAGGTGGATGGGCAGCTCGCGATGCACCCGCTTCACGAGCGCGACGCAGCGGTGAATATCCTTGCGCACGTCCTCGGCGCTGCAGGTGCGCCCGTCGATGAAGTCCATGGCGAGAAAAGGCGGCGCGGCGTAGATCACCTGCGGCGAAATCCCCGCGGCGGCCGCGGCCTTCGCCGCCGCCAGCTCGTTGAAGCGCATGACCCCATGCACGGGAATGTCGCCGCCATAACGCACGACGACGCGGCGGCCTTTCTCGCGGACGAGATAATTTTTGTTGGTGATGCCGCCCGGCAAAGGCTCGATCTCGATAGGGCCGCTCCAGATCGGCAGAGCCTGGATCGATGGGAGAGGATCGGATGCGTCTGCGGCCATCGCGGCTTGCCCCGTCGCTTCAGCTTGAGGAGACTATGGCTTCGTCAGGAAGCAATTGCTGCATTTCCCGCGGCGGTCCCAGATTTCGATCCGACGAGCTCTATCGCCGCCTATCCTTGTGTCCTTCGTGCCTTGGTGGCGACCTTTTACCATGAAGACACGAAGGGCGCGAAGAATTGCCGCTTCATATGCGCCGGCTGGCGCATCCCAAGCTTCTTCCGGGCCCAAGCCCTGTGAATCTCGCCCGACATGCGTTAAATCTCGCGCGAGATCCACGCCTCTTCTCAAGGAAGCCCAAATGATCGGACGCCTCAACCACGTCGCTATCGCCGTCGCCGACCTGGACAAGGCGACGAGGACCTACGTCGGCGCGCTCGGCGCCAAGGTGTCGGCGCCGGAGATCGTTGCGGAGCATGGCGTCAAGGTCGTGTTCGTGGAGCTTCCGAACACCAAAATCGAACTCTTGGAGCCCTATGGCGAGGCCTCGCCCATCGCCGGCTTCCTCCAGAAGAACCCCTCGGGCGGCATCCATCACATCTGCTACGAGGTCGACGACATTTTCGCCGCGCGCGAGAAGCTCCAGGCCGAGGGCGCGCGCGTGCTCGGCGACGGCGAGCCCAGGATCGGCGCCCACGGCAAACCGGTGCTGTTCCTGCATCCGAAAGATTTTTGCGGCGCTCTCGTCGAGCTCGAGCAGGCCTGAGCAGGATTTCCGAAAAGCAAACGCAGGCGGCGGTTTTCGGACAAGAATCCTGCTTCAACAGTAACGGAGAGCCCCATGCTGCCAGTGCAGACGCCCCTCGCGATCGCGATCTATTTCACGATGTGGTGGATCGTGCTGCTGGCGGTTCTCCCCCTTGGAGTACGATCGCAGCATGAAAATCTTGAGGATGACGAGCCGCCGCCGCCGGGCTGCGACCCCGGCGCGCCGAGGGCGCCCATGCTGGGCAAGAAAGCGCTGATCACGACCGCCGTGACCACGACGCTGTGGGCCGCGCTCATGGTCGCCATCAAGGTGATGGGATGGTGAATGGCGAGTAGCGAGTAGCGAGTAGTGTCCCGTTTCTCTCATCTTGAACGGAAAGCCTCTTAAACCTCCGGCGGCGCATTTTCGGCGAGGCGGCTTTGAGCTCGTCACGCTGGCCGCCGTAAGGTTTAAGGCGGGAAGTGGTCAGAGCGGCCCGCGTCGGCGGGATGCTCTAATCGCGCGCCCAACCCCTCACCCTCTCCCCGCTTACTTAGGAGAGGGCTGGGGGGAGCCGGGGAGGTTGAAGGAGGTCGTCCATGCCTAGCAAGGCTCTAGAACTCGCGCTGAGGGACATTCTCCACCATATCGACCTGGCGGAGCATTTCGCCGCCGGCCTCGACTATGCGTCCTTTCGCGGCGATGTGCGCACGCTCTATGCGGTGACGCGCTGCCTTGGGATCATATCCGAGGCGTCGCGCCGGCTAGCCGACGAGATGAAAGCGCGGCACGCCTCGATCGCCTGGAGCGACATGGCCGCGGCGGCGAACACATATCGGCATGAGGACGAGGACGCCGCTTACAGCGTCTGGATCGCCTTGAAGCAGCATTTGCCGCCGCTGCGGGCGGCGGTCGCGCATGAGCTTGAACGGCTTGGGCGCCAGAGGTAATTGCGCGGCTTTGTCACGGGTTGCGCCGCGCGATCACGATCTGCGTGTCGCCATAGCGCCGCGTCTCCAGCAGCGTCAGCCCTTCGGGCAGGACGACCGGCGCCTGCGTATCCTCCTCGACGACGACGAGCGCGCTTGGGGCCAGCCAGGCGCCGCGCAAAAGCTCTTCGAGCGCTCCCGTCGCGAGCCCCTGGGCGTAGGGCGGATCGAGAAAGGCGAGCGTGAAGGTCTCGCCCGGCGGCGCGAGCCCCAGCTTGGTCGCGTCACGGCGAAAGACGCGCGTGACGCCGCCGAGGCCCAGCGCCTCGATGTTTTCGCGCAAGAGCGCTCGGGCCTCGGCGCCGCTATCGACAAACAGCGCCCGCGACGCGCCGCGCGAGATCGCCTCGAGCCCCAGCGCGCCCGTGCCGGCGAAGAGATCGATGACCGCGGCGCCTTCGACTATGTTGTCATAGGCGTGCGCGAGGATGTCGAAGATCGACTCGCGCAGCCGGTCCGAGGTCGGCCGCACGCTCTGCGATTTGGGACCCTTGAGCGCGCGCCCGCGCAGGGCGCCTCCGACGATGCGCATGGACGCGCGCGCCTCCTTCACGTAAATGCTGGCGCCACAAAAGGAGCGCCCCAGCTTGTCCGACCGCTTTGAAGCCATCGTCATCGACGCCGCCCAGGCCGTCGACTACCGCGAGCTGGCCGACGCCGACCTCATGCCGGGCGACGTCGACGTGACCGTCACCCATTCGACCCTCAATTACAAGGACGGCCTCGCGATTTTAGGCCGCAACAAGGTCGTCCGGCGGCTGCCGATGATTCCCGGCGTCGATTTCGCCGGGCGCGTCACGGCGTCTTCGCACAGGGATTTTTCTGCGGGCGATCTCGTCATTGCAGGCGGCTGCGGGCTCGGCGAGTCCCACTTCGGCGGCTTCGCGCAGCGCGCGCGCGTGTCGGGCGACTGGCTCGTCAAGCTGCCCGCGACGCTCTCGCCGAAAGAGGCCATGGCGATCGGCACGGCGGGCCTTACGGCCATGTTCTGCGTGCTGGCGCTGGAGCGCTTTGGCGTTGCGCCCGATCGCGGCCCGGTCGTGGTGACGGGCGCGGCCGGCGGCGTCGGCTCCGTCGCCCTGGCGCTGCTCGCCAAGCTCGGCTGGCGCGTCGCCGCTGTCACCGGGCGGCCCGAGGAGGCGGATTATCTCCAAGGGCTGGGCGCGGCGGAAATCATCGACCGCGCAGAGCTCGCCGCGCCGGCCAAGCCGCTGCAGAGTCAGCGCTTCGCGGCGGGCGTCGATGCGGTCGGCGGCGTGACGCTCGCCAATGTTCTGGCGCAGACCATGTTCGACGGCGCCGTCGCCGCCTGCGGCAACGCCGGCGGCCTCGAGTTGCCGACGACGGTCGCGCCCTTCATCCTGCGCGGCGTCGCGCTGCTCGGCGTGGAAAGCGTGCGGCCGCGCCTCGAT
>DASPSI010000128.1:0-9379 GCA_035624015.1 Methylocystis sp. | reverse complement strand
CCCTCGCTGTCGTCGAGCAGGGCCTTCAGCACATGCTCGGGCGTGAACTGCTGGTGCCCCTCCCGCGTGGCGATCGTTTGCGCCGCCTGGATGAAGCCGCGGACGCGGTCGGTGTATTTGTCGATATTCATAAATCCCCCTTCAGCGCCCGCAACTTGGCGCGCACGCTACCGGCTTGGCCCCTGACGGCGGCCCTCGAGGTGCGATATGGGTTTTGGGCCGAGAATTGCAAAGGGGCGGGGCAAAGCGCCGCGGCCAGGGCGGCCTATCGGATGCGCAGGTCTCGAAAAGTCATCCATGACGCCATGCCGGTCCTCTTCGTGTCCTTCGCGCCTTTGTGGTGAACTTAACCACAAAGAGACGAAGGACACGAAGACACACTATGAAATTCTCCCGCTGCAGAACTACTCCGCCGCCTCGATCTCGAACGCGCCCCGATCGATGCCGCCGCCGACCAGAATCTCCCGCTTGCCGGAATGGTTCGGCGCACTGACGACGCCTTCCTTCTCCATCTGCTCGACCAGCGACGCCGCCTTGTTGTAGCCGACCGACAGCCGCCGCTGGATGTAGCTCGTCGAGCACTTCTTGTCGCGTAGCACGATCGCCACCGCGCGGTCATAGAGATTGCCCGCCTCTTCCTCGTCCATCGAGCCCGGATTGGGCGGCGGCGCGTCGTCGCCCGCCTCCTCGCCGTCGTCCTCGGACGTGATCGCGTCGAGATATTGCGGCTGGCCCTGCGTCTTCAGGAACGCCACGATCTTCTCGACCTCGCCGTCCGAGACGAACGGCCCGTGAACGCGCGAGATGCGCCCGCCGCCGGCCATGTAGAGCATGTCGCCCTGGCCCAGAAGCTGCTCTGCTCCCTGCTCGCCCAGGATCGTGCGGCTGTCGATCTTGCTCGTGACCTGGAACGAGATGCGCGTCGGGAAATTGGCCTTGATGGTTCCGGTGATGACGTCGACTGACGGCCGCTGCGTCGCCATGATGAGATGAATGCCGGCGGCGCGCGCCATTTGCGCTAGGCGCTGGATCGCGCCCTCGATATCCTTGCCGGCGACGAGCATGAGATCGGCCATCTCGTCGACGACCACCACGATGAAAGGCAGGGGATGGAGATCCATCTCCTCGCTCTCGAAGACCGCTTCGCCAGTCTCGGGGTCGAAGCCCGTCTGCACCGTGCGCGTGATGACCTCGCCCTTCGCCTTGGCGTCGAGCACGCGGGCGTTGAAGCCTTCGATGTTGCGCACGCCGACCTTCGACATCTTGCGATAGCGGTCCTCCATTTCGCGCACCGCCCATTTGAGCGCCACCACCGCCTTCTTGGGATCGGTGACGACAGGCGTCAGCAAATGCGGGATGTTGTCGTAGACGGAGAGCTCTAGCATCTTGGGGTCGACCATGATCAACCGGCACTCCTCCGGCTTCAGCCGGTAGAGCAGCGACAGAATCATGGTGTTGATCGCGACCGACTTGCCCGAGCCCGTGGTGCCAGCGACGAGCAAATGCGGCATTCGCGCGAGATCGACGATGACCGGCTCGCCGCCGATCGTCTTGCCCAGCGCGATGGCGAGGCGGTGCTTGGTCGCGAGGAAGTCCTCGCAGGAGAGCAGCTCGCGCAGATAAACGGTCTCGCGCCGCTGATTCGGAAGCTCGATGCCGATGGCGTTGCGGCCCGGCACGACCGCGACGCGGGCCGAGATCGCCGACATGGAGCGAGCGATGTCGTCAGCGAGTCCGATCACACGCGAGGATTTGATGCCCGGCGCAGGCTCCAGCTCATAGAGCGTGACCACGGGGCCAGGGCGCATGTTGATGATCTCGCCGCGCACCGAGAAATCGTCGAGCACACCCTCGAGCACGCGGGCGTTCTGCTCCAGGACCTCCTGCGAGACTTTTTGTCCCGCCTGCTTCTTGGGCTCGGCAAGCAGCGAGAGGTCCGGATATTCGTAAGCTCTGTTGGACTGGGCCGCCGGCGCGCTCGACCGCAGCATGCGCTTGATCTGCACGGGGGCGGTGCCCTCGGCGCGGGGGCGCGACGGCTCGCTCTCCTCCGCCCGCGCCCGCATCGCGCGCGACACCGGCGCGTCGAACGCATCCGCCTCGGCGAAAGTCGGCTCGCGGCGCGCGGCGGGAGCGTCGGGCGTCTCGACCTCGACGGGCTTGCGGGCGCGCCGGAACATCGCCGAAAATATGCGCTTCACCAGGGCCTTGGCTGTGAGCGCGGCGTGCAGCGCGGCGCCGAGCGCGATGATGGCGTAGCCGGGCTCGCCGGCGTCGTCCCGGTCGTCGTCGGCCTCGACACGCCTGGGCGCCCGATCGCCGCGCGCGAGATGGCGCTGCTCGTCGCGCAAGTCTTCCTCGGTCTCGAAGCCGTAGCCAGCGGCGCCGGTCAGCATCAGAATCGCGCCGCCGATCGCCGCGAGGCCGAAGACCGCGATGACGATGCGGTTGCCCCCCAGGAGGTGGCGCGGCAGGGCGAGGATCGCGTCACCGACGATGCCGCCAAGTCCCGTCGGCAGCGGCCAGCGGTCGGTGACGGGCAACAGCGAGGCCGCGGTGGCGGCGCAGAACACGCCGCCGAACCACAGCAGCGTCCGGAGCCGGGCACGATGCCCGGCGCGGTGGGTGAGAAGGCGCAGACCGAGCGCCGCGAGCGGAAGCAGAGCCGCGACCGCCCCGCCGACGCCGATAAGCTGCATCAGGAGATCGGCGACGATGGCGCCGGGCAGCCCTAGGAAATTATGGACGCGCCCGTCGGTGGCGTGGTTGAGCGAAGGGTCGCGCGCCGACCAGGAGAACAAGGCCAGCGCCAGGGCGGCGGCGAAGGCGAGCACGCCGAGCCCGGAAACCTCAGAAAGGCGGCGCCGGGTGAACTCGCGAAAAGGGTCGCTGGCGAGGATCTGGCTGCGCGTCATCGTCTGGCCCGTGCTGGCGGAAACTTCGTTGCAGAGATTATAAGGGAAGCTAGGAAAAGAACGGTAAAAGCGGGATTAACCCTGGCATTGCGGTCGTCAGATCACGTCAAATCGCGCAGGGCCTCGGCCAGCGCCTGCGCATAGGCCTGGGGGCTGAAGGCCTTCTCATAAAGACGCCTCGTGTCGCTTGCGGCGCTCTCGACCGCCCGCCGGGCCCTTCCCGCCGCCTCGCGCAGGGCGATGGCGAAAGCTTCCGCATCCTCGCACAAAACGACATTGGAGAGCCCCCTCGCGTCGACGCCCATGCCGCGAAAGGCCAAGGGCGTCGCGATGAGCGGCGCGCCGCAGGAGAGAGCCTCGACCGCCTTGATCGACAGCCCGTGCCCTTCGATCGTGGGCAACAGAATGCACGCCGCGCGCTTGTAGACGGCGCCGATATCGACGACCCGTCCCGCGAACAGCGCGCGATGGCGCTCGTAGAGCGCCTCGTCGCGGGCCTTCACCCCGCCGTCGATATTGCCGTATATTGAGAGCTTCACATCGCCGGCGCGCGGCAGTACGTCGTTCAGGAACCAGCGCAGGCTCATGTAGTTGGCGTAATTGTCGCTCGCGACAATGACGATTTCCTCCGCCTTCTCGGTCAGGGGAGCAGGGGGCGCCGCGGGATAGATCAGCGCATGGCGCGCCTGCGGCAGCAGTCGCTTGAACTCCATATATTCCTCGGCGTTCAGATGGATGCAGAGATCGGCGCGGCGCGTCCACTCGAGCTCGACCTTCAGCATGTCGTCATAGCTCGCGTAGGGCGGAATGAAGAACCCGCCCTGATTACGAAGCTCGTATTGCCGCGCCTGAATGTCCTGGGTCTCGACGAGGATCGGCGCGCCGCGCCCGAGACGCTCGGCCAGCGGCAGCGTGAAATAATGATTGGCGTGGATGAGATCGAATCGCTGGTCGAGCAGCTCCTTTGGCGCTTCGGCGCGCTTCGCCAGCGCGATCAGCCAGCTCGCCTGATCGCCGTGGATGAGGGGCCACCAGCCGTCGAGCAGGAGGCCCGAGGCCCAAAGCAAGCGCGTCGGCGCGGAGACGAAATAGCGCGCGTCGGCCGAGAGATCTTGCGTCGCGGCGAGGTAGGCTGGCCAGCGGGCCCCTAACGGCGCAGGCGACGAGAGCGCGTCCATCAGCGCGACCGAGACGACCCGCGCGCCGAGCCCGCGATACGCCATAATCTGGCTGACATTGACCTGATAACTGCCGCAGGAGTGCCAGGCGGCATGGACGACCGCGACGTTCTTGCCCCTAAGAGGCGCATTCGCGCCCGCAGTGTTCGTCAAGATCGCCCTCTTGCTAAGGTGGAGACTCCTAAAGTAGACCCTCCTATATGACCGAGACCGCTGCAAATCCACAAGTTTCGTCGGCGCCTGGACAGGAGGGGCGGCGCTTCGCCGTCGCCATCGTCGGCAATGACAAGATCATCGACTGGCTTCTGCCGTTTCTGGAGAGCTACCTCGACACCAACCCGGGCCTGCCGCTCTATCTCATCCCCTATGACGAGAATGTCGAGATGACGCGCCGCGCCGCCAAAATCTATGGCGCGCATTTCATGGAAGAAGAGCCGACCGAGATCGACAGGCTCGCTAAGGAGCTCTACCCCGGCATCTTCAATACAAACCGGAGGCGGCTGCGCAAACTGCAGGCGTTGGCTCTCCCCTTCGACGAGATAGCCTACGTCGACGTGGACGTGATCCTGTTCCGCGACTTCTCAAAAATATTCGGCAAGCTCAAGGCCGGCGAAACCGAGTTCATCGTGGCCTCGCCGAGCTTCGAATATGTCTACAACGAGCGCCGCGACGCCTATCCCTTCCTGCGCGACGCGCTGCTGTTCAACGACGGCTTTTGGGTCACCTCGAACAAATTCTTGAAGCTCGCTGACTTCATCGAGACCATGGCGAAGGACGCTGAAATCTTCCATGACGTGCGCAAGCGTGGGCAGCTCTTCGCCCAGCCGCTCGTAAATTTCGTCACGCACCGGCGCGGCCTGAAGATCAGGCTGTTGCCAGATATCGTCGAGAACGCATCGCATGAGAGCTTCTACAAGGCGCCCGGCGTGACGTTTTCCGGCGACAAGCCGCTCGCTCCCGACGGCAAGGAGATCTACTTCGCGCATTGGGCCGGCGCAGTGGCGCTGCCTTCGCGCGGCGTGTTCGACGCCGCCTGGACGCGCTACTCGAAGGCGGCCTGGGCGAGGTTCAAGGGATGAGCGCAGCGGCGAGAATGACTCCCTACAGCCCCTCACCCCAGCCCTCTCCCCGCAAGCGGGGAGAGGCGGCGCATCGCGCCTGCAACAACTGATCGCGCTGAATGCCCCGCCTGCTCTTCTTCTATCTCGCGAGGCGGCTTGCGCTGAGCGCCGCGATCGTCGAGGCCGCGCTCTGCGTGCCGGTCGTGCTGTCCTATCTCCTGGACAAGCTGCCGGCGGCGGCCGTGCGCGGCGGCCTCGTCCTGCCGGCCATGGAGGGCGTCACGCCCACGATCGCCTATGTCGCTTTGCCGATGGCGATGGGCCTCTCCACGGCGCTGACATTCTCCAACATGGCGAGCGAGGGCATGATCGCCGTGCTCTATGCGCTACGGCTCTCGGTCTTCGCGATCATCCGCCCGGCGCTGGCGCTCGCCGCGGCTCTCGTCGTCGCGGGCTATGCCCTCTCCAATTTCATCGCGCCGTTTTACAACGGCAAAATGCAGGACGTCCTCAACGTCATCCACAACTCGCTCAACCACCGCATGCTGGAGCCGGCGCATTTCTACACCTTCGACAACGGCGCCAAGAACCTCTATTTCGAACGCTGGGAGACGCCGGACGTCGCCGCCAATCTTATGGTGCACATGGTCTCGGCCGAGAAGATGGAGGATCAGACCATCACCGCGGCGCGCGCCGAGTTTCGCCGCGTGCCCGCGGGCGTCGTGCTCGCCCTGACCAATGGCACGATTCAAACCAAGCCGCTGCCGTCCGGCGACGTGCGGCTCGTGACCTTCGACCAGCATGCGCTCGCTTTGCCCATGCAGGGCAGCGGCGACCTGCCGCAGCGTTCCTGGCACGGGCTCGACGAGCTCTCGGCAAGCGACTTCTTCGCAAGATTCGGCCCTTCGCGCGCCGACCATCACGAGCTTGCGACCTGGGCGACCGAGGCCGCCATGCGGCTCGGCGTGCCCTTGCTGGCGCTCGGCCACACGCTGCTCGCCGTGGCGCTGGGCTTGAGATGGGGCAATGTCACCGGCAGGCGCGGCGCCGGCGGGGCCTGGTGGACGATCGCCGCGCTACCGGCGGCGCATATCGGCTTTCTCGTCGCTCTGCAGTCGCTGCTGCGCGCCGACGCCCGCTTCGCCTTGCTGCTCGCCACGCTCGCCGCGCTCGAGATCGGGATTTCCGCCGTGATCCTCGCGCGGCTGAATTTCGCGCTGAAGCCGCGCCGGCTGTTTTGAAGTTGTGCGCGATCGGCGCCGTCGCCGGCCGCTTAGAGCTTCTTCAGCGTCGGGAACAGGATCACGTCGCGGATCGCCTTGGCGTCGGTCAGGATCATGATCAGCCGATCGATGCCGATGCCCAAGCCGCCCGCCGTGGGCATGCCCTGGTCCATCGCCTCCAGAAAGTCCGCGTCGAGCTCGCGCGAGGTCTCGCCCCGCGCATGCGCGGTCTCGACCTGATCGACCATGCGGTGCCGCTGCTCGTCGGGGTCGTTCAGCTCCGAGAAGGCGTTGCAGATCTCCCAGCCGTTGCAATAGGTCTCGAAGCGCTCGACGAGGCGCAAATCCTTCGGCGAGGTCTTGGCGAACGGCGAGACGTCCTTCGGGAAATCGATCACATGCGTCGGCTGAATGAGATCGGCCTCCATGGTCTCCTCGAAGAGAAAGGCCAGCGTTTCGCCCCAGCTCATGGTTTGTTCGATCTCGAAGCCGGCCTTCGCCGCCGCATCCCGCGCGTCCTCGTCGGAGGCGAGAGCAAGAAAGTCTATGCCGGTTTTCTCCTTCACAGCCTCAGGCATCGAGAGGCGCTTGAACGACCCCGCAAAATCGATTCGGTGCTCGCCATAGGCCACGGCGGTCCCGCCATTCAGCATTTTGACCAGCGCGCCGAACATGCGTTCGACGAGGTCCATGGCGTCAGTGTAATCGGCGTAGGCCCAATAGGCCTCGAGCATGGTGAACTCGGGATTGTGTCGCGTGGAAAGCCCCTCGTTGCGGAAGTTGCGGTTCACCTCGAAGACGCGGTCGGAGAGACCAGACACCAGCACCCGCTTGAGATAAAGCTCCGGCGCGATGCGCAGAAACATGTTCTGGTCGAGCGCATTGTGATGAGTGACGAAAGGTTCGGCCGTCGCGCCGCCGTAGATCGGATGCAGCATCGGCGTCTCGACCTCGAGAAAGCCCTCCTCGGCCATGAAGCCGCGGATCTTCGCGATGATGCGGCAACGCGCACGAAAGCGCTCGCGGCTCTCCTCATTGACTAAGATGTCGAGATAGCGGCGGCGGTACTTCACCTCGACGTCGGTGACGCCGTGATATTTCTCCGGCATCGGAGCGAGCGCCTTGCACAGCATGACGATGCGCGCTGCGTCGACTGTCAGCTCGCCGCGCTTGGTGCGGCGCACGACGCCTTCGACGCCGATGATGTCGCCGATGTCGATCAGCGGCAGCATGGCGCGCGCCTCTTCCGGCGTCTTGTCCTTGTGCGAGAATATCTGCACCTTGCCCGAGGCGTCATGGAGATCCATGAACATGGCCGAATTGCGCGACGAATAGACGCGCCCCGCGACCGTCACGCGATCCGTCGTCTCGTCGCCGTTGGCGAGATCCTTGTAGCGCGCGTGAAGCGCCGCCGCCTCGACCGTTCGGCGAAAGCTGTTCGGATAGGGGTTCAGCCCTTGCGCGATCAGCAGGTCGCGCTTCTGGCGGCGGACTTCCACCGGATCTGAGGAGAGTTCTGGCGTTTCAGTGGTCATGTCTCAAGTCCGGGTGGATCGTTGCTAATTTAAGGAGACCGGCAAGCCTTATCACGTCTGAGGCTTCACGAGGCCAAACGTCGATAAGAAAGCGTTGAAACGTTCCGCTTCGCCGTCGAGGTTTTGATGGACGATGGCAATAATTTTGCCTGACATGTCCTCCACCTCCACGATCTGTCGGCACTGATGCGTGTGCCAGAGCTCGCCCTTGCGTATGCGATCCGTATAGGTCACACTGAAACAGTTCGTGTCGAGCGCGCCCACCGGCTCGATCTCCGATTCATAGACGACTTCGTCGAATGTGGCGCGCCCCCAATCCGAAGACGCGCGATAAGCGTCGATGATCGCTTCGCGTCCCGTCACTAATCCTTTTGGAGATTCGTACGCGCAGTTCTCGGCCAGAAAACGACCGGCCGCGTCGAAATCGTCCCGGTCAAGCGCCTTCGCAAGGGCTTCGACAATCTCGATACCGTCTGGCATAGCGTTTCTCCTGCGAGTTTGCCGAAGGCCGCTCGTTGGCCGTGGTCAGCTCAGCACGGCGACGGCCTGCGCAAGCCGCTGACGCACGATCGAGCGCCCGAGCGCCTCCATGCTGTCGAACAGCGGCAGCGACTTCGTGCTGCCCGTCAGCGCGACGAAGAGCGGCGGCACGACGTTGCGAAGCTTCTTCCCCATCCCGCTCGCAATTCCTTCGACCTCGGTGTGCAGCGCGTCTCTGGTCCAGGCGGGCGCCGTGTCGACGAGAGGCTGCACGGCGCGGATGATGGCGAGGCAATCGGCGGCGGTGAGCTTCGTCGCCTCGAAGTCGGCTTTGGTGAGGCGCAGATCGGCGGCAAGCCCGAAGCCGATGAGCGAAGGCAGATCGCCGAGCAGGCTGATGCGCGACTGCGCGAGCGTCAGGAACTGCTGCAGCCTTCCGTCCTGCGCCGCCCAGCCGCAGACGAGCTTCGCAAACTGCTCCGGCGTCAGTTTTTCCCTGATCCAGCGGCCGTTGAGCCAGGCGAGCTTGGCCATGTCGAACACGGCGCCCGCCTTCGACATGCCGGCGGGATCGAATTTGTCCTCGAGCTGCGCGAGGTCCATCATCTCCTCGCCTTCGGCGACGGAAATGAAGAAGAGCCCCAGGAAATTGACCAGCGCTTCCGGCAGATAGCCGACGCCGGAGAAGTAGGAGAGCGAGGTCGGATTGCGCCGCTTCGAGAGCTTCGAGCGATCGGGATTGCGCATGAGCGGCAGGTGATACCAGGCCGGCGGCGTCCACCCGAAATATTGGTAAAGCAGCAGATGCTTCGGCACGGACGAGAGCCATTCCTCGCCACGCGCGACATGCGTGATCTGCATGAGGTGATCGTCGACCACATTGGCGAAGTGATAGGTCGGCATGCCGTCGGCCTTGAGGATCACCTGCATGTCTATGCCGTCAAAGGGGATCGACACCGCGCCAAAGACGCCGTCCTCGAACACGCA
>DASPSI010000123.1:0-17778 GCA_035624015.1 Methylocystis sp. | reverse complement strand
GCGCTATCTCGTGGGCGCGATTTTTGCGATTTCGAGCTGGCCTTACACTTATTTCGCGATCGTGCCGCTCAACAACCGCATCCTCGCGCTGATCGGCGGCGAGGCCGTGCATGAGGCGCGCGAGGTGATCAGGCTATGGGGTCGCCTGGAGATCGGGCAGACCGCGATTGGGCTCGTCGCCGTGGCCGCGTACATCTGGGCGGGGGCGTGAGGCAGGAGCGCCCCTTCTCCCACGGAGTGGGAGAAGGGAGGTATCGCGCTTATCCTTCCCGCAACAGAAATCGCCGGTTCAGCGGTTGCAACGGCCGGGCGTTGTTGGGGAAAAGCTTCTTGAAGGCCTCGATGTCCTTGTCCGCCACCGCGACGCTCGCCCCATAAATGTTCCAGTCGACGTTCTCCGAGCAGGGCGGGATCGTCAGCGAGCCCTCGTAGCGATAGAGCGGGCCCGTCTTCGGCAGCAGGCTCCGCACGTCGATCGGCGCCGCGAGCTTGGCTTCGCCTTCCGTCGCCGGCGCGATCGCCATCACCTTCGAGAAGGCGGCGTTGGCGCCCCCTGCCGTCAGAAACACGCCGACGACCGCGAGGCGAGAGCCCTGCGCATGGACGAAATGCGCCTCCATCGCCGTCTTCCTGCCGTCGATCGCATGCTCGCTCGGCGTGTGGAAATGGAACTGCTTCAGCTCATAAGTCTCATCGCCGAGCCGGAGCGTCGAGCCAGGCTCCGCCGCGGCCTGGATCGTGTGGCCGTTGTTTAGGACCGTGTAGGCTTGCGGTTTCCAGTCGAGCGCTGCGCGGTCAGACTGCGCTGTTATCGCGCCCTTGAGGTCGATCGGCGACTGATCGCGGCCGACGGCGCAGACCCTGTAAGCAGGGTCGAGCTCGCCCCATCTCTCGACGCCGAGTGCGCCCTCGTACTCCCAATGCGCCCCTTCGGCCGCGCGCGCGGTCTGAGCGCAGAGCGGACAGGCGACGAGAAGTCCTAAGAATTTGCGTCGATGCAGCATAGGATTTTCTCCTACCTCGCGCGCCGGCTATGTTCACGGCGCCGCGCCGAAGCTTACTCCTTTCGGCCTCTCGAGAAAGGCCTGTCATGATAAAAGATTATGCGAACCACGCCGCAAACGAGCGCACCTTTCTCGCCTGGGTCAGGACCGGGATCGCCTTCATCGCGCTCGGCTTCGTGATCGAGCGCTTCAACCTGTTTCTGGCGACGATCGCGGCGACCGTCGAGCTCGATGCGCCGATCAGGGCGCACGTGCAGCGGCTTTCGGGACCGCTCGGACGCTATGGCGGACTCGCGCTGATCTGTGGGGGCGTGGCTCTGATCGCCCTGGCGCTCGTGCGCTTTTTCCGCACGGAGGCGCGGCTGTCGGACGAAGACGAAAGCGCCGCGAAAAGCGTCGCGCGCACTGAAATCCTGCTGCTGATGGCGTCGATCGCTTTCGTCGCCAGCTTCAGCGCCTATCTCGCGCTGGGCTGAAAGGCGCGGCGCTTGAGCCGCCGAAGCTTCGCCCATAGATTGCCCAGGGCAAAGCTTGCTGGGAGACTTCATGAACATTCTGCTGATCGGATCGGGCGGACGCGAGCACGCCATCGCCAATGCGCTGGCCAGGAGCCCGCGGCTCGCGCGGCTCTTCATTGCGCCCGGCAACGCCGGCATAGCGCGGCTCGGGCGCTGCGTCGCGCTCGATCCCGCCGATCACGCCGCGGTTGTCGGCTTCTGCCGCAGGGAGGGCATCGGTCTCGTTGTCGTCGGTCCCGAGCAGCCGCTTATCGGCGGCCTTGTCGATGCGCTGGTCCAGGCGGACCTCCCGGCCTTCGGCCCGACCCAGGCCGCTGCTCAGCTCGAAGGCTCCAAGGGCTTCACGAAGGACCTCTGCCGCGCGAACGATATCCCGACCGCCGCCTATGAACGCTTCGACAGCGAAGTTGCAGCGACGAGATATCTGCGCGAGATAGGCGCGCCGATCGTCGTCAAGGCCGACGGTCTCGCCGCCGGCAAGGGCGTCGTCGTGGCCGAGACGCTCGGCGAGGCGGAGGCGGCAGTGCGCGCGATGTTCGCCGGCGCCTTCGGGCGATCGGGCGCCGAGGTCGTCATCGAAGAGTTCTTGACCGGCGAGGAGGCCTCTTTCTTCGCGCTCTGCGACGGCGAGCGCGCTGTGGGTTTCGCCTCGGCGCAGGATCACAAGCGCGTCGGCGACGGCGATGTGGGTCCCAACACCGGCGGCATGGGCGCCTATTCGCCGGCCTCGATCGTGACGCGCGCGATCGAGGCCGAGGTCATGGCGAACATCGTCGAGCCGACGCTTCAGGCGATGCGCGCGATGGGGGCGCCCTATCGCGGCGTGCTCTATGCGGGGCTCATGCTCACGGCGCAGGGACCGAAGCTCATCGAATATAATTGCCGCTTCGGCGATCCCGAGGCGCAGGTCATTCTGCCGCGGCTCGAAGACGATCTCGTCGAGCTGATGCTCGCCTGCGCGCGCGGGCGCCTGCCGCAAGAGACGCCGCGCTTCGCGAAGCGCGCGGCGCTGACTGTCGTGCTCGCGGCGAAGAACTATCCGGCGACGCCGGTCACCGGTACGGAGATCATCGGCGTCGAGCGCGCCGAAGCGCTCGGCGGCGTCATCGTCACTCACGCCGGCACGCTGCGCGACGGCGACAGGCTCGTCGCAGCGGGCGGGCGCGTGTTGAACGTCACGGCGCTTGCGGACGACATCACGCGCGCGCAGGCGCTCGCTTACAGGGCCGTCGATCTCATCGACTGGCCCGAAGGCTTTTGCCGCCGCGACATCGGATGGCGCGAGGTCGCGCGGGAAGCGCGCGGAAGGCGGTGAGCCGGTTGCGCGTCACGCGCCCTCTTCGCCTTTTCGTCGCGAGAACAGTTGCGCGAAGAGGCGATCGAGCGAGATCGCGCCCGCGCCCTGCGTGATGAGCACCAGGAGGATCGCCGCCCAATAGGCGTGCGCCGTCCACCAAGCGTCTGGGTATACCCAAAACTGGATCACGAGCGTCATAGCCAGCAGCACGAACGCCGACAGTCGCGTCAACAGACCGACGACGAGCAGAAGTGGAAGCAGGTTCTCGGCGAACGCCGCGGCGTAGGCCGCGTGCTCGGGCGAGACGAGCGGCAGCTTGTATTCGCTCTCGAAAAGAGCGACCGCCGAATCCTTGAGCGAAGTTGGGATCGTCGCCGAGAGATCGAGACCGAACAGCTTGCCGCCGATCGTCGGCCCATCGACCTTGGTCTGACCCGAGAGAAAGAACGGATGCGCGACGACGATGCGTTGAAACAGGCCGACCAGCGCATAGGACTCGTTGAGTGATTTAGTCATCTCGACCCTCCTGCTTCAAACATGCCTCACGCGATGGCGACCACCGCGCGGGCCAGGAACAGCGTGCCGAGGCAGGCGACGAGGTCGAACGACGGCGCGCTCGCCTCTCCCTCCGCCGCGGCCTCCGATAGTCGCGCGCGCTCCGCCAGAGCGCGCGCGAAATGAAATCCCCCAGCGGGCAGCGCGACGACCTCGACCTCGTCGCCGCAACGCGAGACGAGCGCATCTTGCGCGCAGCGCAAATCGATTTTCTGCGGCGCGCCGGATCTATTGCTGCGCCAGATCGCGACGATCGGGTGGCGGGAGGACAGGAGCCGCACGGACGGATTCAGGACGAGGCGGCGGTCCGGCTCGTCCCTCAATGACGCGGCGATGTCGTCTAGCGCCAAGGGCGTGGCGTCTGCGGCGTGATAGGCGAGGCCGATCGCATATTCGAGCCTTGCGACGTCACCGAGATAAGGCAGCACGCGCGCCGGCGCGAAGCCTTCGATGAAGGTAGGAAATTCCGCGCCGTATTGCGCGAGAATGGGGGAGGACGGGGGCGTAAGCCTGACGTGAACGCCGGCCATGGTGCGAAAAAATTCTTCGCCGACGAGACGCAGGACCGCGGGAAAGCGCTCGGCCAGCGCATCGACGAGCCCGACGACGACATTATTGCGATAGACGTCGAAGCGCCGCTGCGGCAAGCCGCAGGGCGGCGGCAGCGACGGGTCGAGCAGGGCCCGCGCGAAGACGCGGTGGTCGAAGCGCGCCGTCGGCGTCACGCCAAAACCTCCGCGGCGCAGGCGCATAATTCGGCCTCCGCCGCCTGCGCATGGAGCTCGCGCCACTCTGGAAGGTCGTTGTCCCACTCGACGAGCGTGGCGACCGGGCCACGCCGGCCTAGCGCGCGGCGATAGAGACGCCACACCTCACGCGACACGGGCGCGCAATGCGCGTCGATGAGCAGGGGCGCGCCGTCGTCGTCGCGGTCCTCGGCGAAGCCGGCGAGATGAATCTCCTCGACCGCTTCGATCGGAAAGGCGTCGATATAGTCCTGCGCCGAGAAACCGTGGTTCGTGGCGCAGACATGGACATTGGTCACGTCGAGCAGCAGCCCGCATCCGGCGCGCCGCGCGAGCTCGCGCAGGAACTCGGTCTCGGCGATCTCGGATTCGGCGAAAGCGACGTAAGTCGCGGGGTTTTCAATCAGCATGCGGCGCCCGAGCGCGCATTGAGCGGCGTCGATGCGCTCGGCGACGCGCCACAGCGTCGCAACACTGTAAGGAATGGGCAGCAGATCGTTGAAGAAGGCGCCGTCCTGCGCGCACCAGGCGAGGTGCTCGGAGAACAGGAACGGCTCATAGCGATCCACGAGTCGCCGCAGGCGAGCGAGGTGCTCCGCATCGAGCGGCGCCGCGCCGCCGAGCGACAGGCCGACGCCGTGGATCGACAGCGGATAGCGCTCGCGCAGCCAGGCGAGCCGACGATGCGGCGCGCCGCCGTCGCCCATGTAGTTCTCGGCGTGAATCTCGAAGAAGCCGACAGTCGCCCCCGCGGCGATCGCCTCGAAATGCTCGGGCTTGAAGCCGACGCCGGCGAGCGTCGGCGCGGGCGCTTCTGGCCTCACGTCAGCGGTCCGTCGGTTCGAGGCTGCCACGGCCCTTGGGCGTCGCCATGGAGAGGCAGGTTCCTTTCGGCACGAATATCCAGGCGTCGCGCTGGTAGTCGGTCTTCGAGGTCCCGGCGCAGGTGGTCCCGGGCCCCGCGGCGCAGTCGTTCTTGCCCTTCAGCGCCACGCCGTAGCATTTCTCCTGCTCGACCTTTGCCGCGAGCGCCGTGCTGATGGAAGCGACAGCGGCGGCGACGGCGGCCGCGAGCGTCGCGGTCTTTGCATGCGACATCGTTTTCTCCATTCGACGAGCGAAATATGTGAGTTCCGGAACCCGTGTCGAGCCCGTCGCCTTTCCCTGTCAGCTTCGTTTGCGATAGGGCGAATGTTACCACATTCCGGCTAATTTGGCAGGCGACGTTCATCTTCGCGGAGTCGATCGACTGGGCCAAGGAGAAGCTATGCCGCGCGCTGCGGGTAGGCGCGCTCCTGGATCACGTCGCCTCGACCCGAATATCGCCGTTTCGCGCCCATGCAACGCGCATGCCCGGCGTGGAATGAGCGTAGGCGCATTCGCCGTTGCGGTCGACGATGATGAGACCCCCAAGACCCTGCACCTTCTCGATGAGAAGCTGCTTCGCCGCCTGCGCCGCCGCGACGGCTCCCATGCCATGATATTCCACGAACAACGCCGCGGTCCTCGCCAGCGCGGTGCGCAAAAAATGTTCCCCGACGCCCGTGCAGGAAACTGCGCAGCTCGCGTTATCTGCGTAGGTGCCTGCGCCGATGACGGGAGAGTCGCCGACGCGCCCGCGAGCTTGATCGCTGACCCCTCCAGTGGAGGTGGCGGCGGCGAGATTGCCGAGCCTGTCGCGGGCTACGGCGCCCACGGTGCCAAATCCACCGCTTTGGTCTTTCCAAGCATCGGGCGCCGCTCGTCGTTGCTCTTTTGCCTTCTCCAGCTCCATGAGGCGCGCCTCGGTCAGAAAATAGGCGTCCTCCGCGAAGGCCAGACCGTGCTCGCGCCCGAACCCTTCCGCGCCGTCGCCGATCAAAAAGACATGGCGGCTTTTTTCCATGACGGCGCAGGCCAGCAGCACCGGATTCTTGACGCCCCGCACGCCCGCGACCGCGCCGGCTCGCAGCCGGCGACCCTCCATGATCGAAGCGTCCAGGCGGACTTCGCCGTCCACGTTTAGCACCGAACCGCGCCCCGCATTGAAGAGCGGGTTGTCCTCCAACAGGACGACGCAATGCGTCACGGCGTCGAGCGCCGACGCTCCGCGTTCGAGAAGCCGGGCGCCGGCTTCGATGATCAGGCGAAGCGAGGGGGCATATTTGCTCGGATCCGAACCAACGCCTGCGCCGCCGTGAATCATGAGCGAGAAGCCGTTCATTTGCGCAACATGCCACAGAGGCGCGCTTCGCGCATTCGCTTTTCTGGGCCGCGGGACGATTGCGCGGCGTTTCGCTCCGCTCGCGTTTCCTCCGCCGAACGCGGCCCCCGTCACTCCAACCGGTCACCCAGCAGAAACTCCATCGCCCGGTCGAGCCTTATATGCGGCAGCGGCAGCGGCTCGCCGTCGCGCGCGAGCTGAGCCCTCGGCGGGCGGAACTTCAAGAACCGATAATCGGCGTCTTCATCCGGCGTCGCCAGCGCGTCGCCGCGGAAGACGAGACGTGGATCCTCGGGCAGCTCGCCCGGAAAGATCGCGCCTTCCTCGTCGCCGTCAAACGTCTCGGGTCCGATGCGCTCGCCCTTGATCGGCGTGCCGACGATCGCCTGCAGCTGCTGGCCGTCGTGCTTCACCATGGCTTCGCGCGTCGCGCGCACGGCGGCGAGCGCGATCACGTCGATCCTCGCGCCCACGCCCTCCGCGCGCTTGATCGCCCGCGCCGTGAGCAGGCGCAGAATCGCCTCCAGACGGTCGTGGCTCGTGTGATGCAGCTGATCGGCCTTGGTCGCCGCGAAGAGAATCCTGTCGATCTTGGGCCGAAAGATCGCGCCGAGCAGGTTCGAGCGCCCCGTGCGGAACGCCTGCAGCACCTCGGTCAGCGCCGTCTCGAGATCGCGCACCGCCGCCGGCCCGGAGTTTAAGGCCGAGAGCGTGTCGACGAGCACGATCTGCCGGTCGAGCCGAGCGAAATGATCGCGAAAGAACGGCTTCACAATCAGGGCCTTATAGGCCTCGTAGCGCCGCTCCATCTCGGCGGCGAAGCTCCTCGCCGGATAGTCCGCGCCTTCCTCCACCGCAAGCGGCGCAAAGGTGAGCATCGGCGAGCCTTCCTTGTCGCCCGGCATAAGGAAACGTCCGGGCGGCAGGGTCGAGAGGGCGAAGCGCTCGGCGCGGGCCTCGCGCAGATATTGCGTGAACAGGGCGGCAAGCTTCTGCGCCGTCGGCTCGTCGATACGCTTTCTCGGGTCGACGGCCGCATTGGCGCCCCGCCATTGCGCGGCGATCGGCGCGCGGGCCGCGGCGGCCGCGGCCTCTAGCGTCTCGCGCGACCATTGCGCATAGGACTTTTCGAGCAGCGGCAGGTCGAGCAGCCATTCGCCAGGGTAGTCAACGATGTCGATGTCGAGCCGGGCCGGTCCCGGCCGGTGGAGCAGCGACGGCGACCGGCGCTTATATTCCAGCGTGACACGCAGCTCGGAGATGCGCCGCGTCGATTGCGGCCAATGGCGGTCGAGGCCGGTCAGCGCGCCGAGATGCTCTTCATAGGAGAAGCGCGGCACGCCGTAATCGGGCTGCGGGTCGAGATGCGCGGCCCCGAGCCGCTGCTCGGAGAGCAGACGGAACAGCGGCAGCGCGTTCTTCGCGCCTGCGCCGCCGGCGAGCGTGCGCGTGAGGTGGTGCACCAGAGCCGTGATGAGCACGGTCTTGCCGGAGCGCGAGAGGCCGGTGACGCCGAGCCGCACGCGTCCGCCGGAGAGATACTCCTTGAGGCTCTCGGCGGCGACGCGGGTTTCGAACAAAAGATCGGAGAGCTGCGACACGGGCGGCGGCGTCCAGACTTAAAGATTGCGCGCCATCTAAACCGCCGCGGGCGGTTTGGCTAGCCCGAAGCGCTGGCTTCGTCGACGCTCGAGCGCGCGCCTTCCCGGATCGCGAAGGAGATGATCAGGCTGAACGCCGCCGCCGACATGCACCAGACCGAATACCAGGCGGGACGGTTGTGAACGAGCGCCCAGACGAAGCTCGCGAAAACTGCGGCGCCGAAGGCGCGCAGCGCCCGGTTGTCGAAGGCGATCAGCGGAAAGACCGCGCAGGCGAGATAGATGAGATCGACGATCCAGTATGGTCGCTCGAAGCCCGGATCATAGGCGAGCGAGTGCTTGTAGACCGTCAGCGCAATGCCATCAGCGAAGGCGAGCTCGATCGAAAGATACGCCGCGAGCGCCACGCCGAGGCGATAGAGATGCGTCCACACGCGCTTCCTGGCGGGATTGGTCTCGGCGAGGGTCGCCGCGAAAGGCGTCAGCACCGGCCACGCCAGGAAGGCAATGGCCGTGTAAACATAGCGGAACGCCTCGGCGTTCTCGAAAGGGTGGTTGACGGACCACCAGACCGCCGCTTCCGAGAACTGGTGCAGGGAAAAGACGAGCGGGAAGATCGCGAAGCCGATCATCCTGCGGTCGTGACGCCAGGCTTTGTGAACGGTCGCCGCGCCGACCACCGCTAGACAGGCCCCGGCGTTCACGCTCGCTTCGAAGGAATAGCACATGGGGAAGCGCTCACGATTTGTTCTAGCAATTCGCCGCCTTGGTTAACGTGCCGATAAAGCGGCATAATATGACAGGCGCACGAAGTTTCATCCCCTCCTCCGCCGTGGGCTCCCGCTGGGAGTTTGACCGCCCTTGCCCAAACCTGCGCAAAACCCTAAATCGGATCGACAAGCGCGGCGCGAGGGTGGGATGGACGACCAAGAAAGGCCGAGATGGCGCTCGACGACCATCGTCATGGTCAAGAAGGACGGCAAGACCGTCATCGCCGGCGACGGCCAAGTCAGCCTCGGCCAAACCATCATGAAGGGCAACGCCAAGAAGGTGCGCCGGCTCGGCAAGGGCGACGTCATCGCCGGCTTCGCCGGGGCGACCGCCGACGCCTTCACGCTGTTCGAGCGGCTAGAGGCCAAGATCGAGCAGTATCCCGGCCAGCTCACACGCGCTTGCGTCGAACTCGCCAAGGACTGGCGCACTGACCGCTATCTTCGTCGTCTGGAGGCCATGATGATCGTCGCTGACCAGTCGGCAGGCCTCGTGCTGACCGGCTCTGGCGACGTGCTGGAGCCCGAGGCCGAGGGCGAAGGCGCAGTCGCGGCGATCGGCTCGGGCGGCAATTTCGCGCTCTCTGCCGCGAAGGCCTTGCTTGACAGCTCGCTCGACGCCGAGGCCATCGCCCGCAAGGCCATGAAGATCGCTGCCGAAATCTGCGTCTACACCAATGAGAATATCGTCGTGGAGACGATTTGAGGCGAGTAGCGAATAGCGAATAGAAGGACGCCGCCCCATTCGCTATTCGCTACTCGCTATTCGCTACTGAGGAACAAACCCATGGCCGATTTCTCGCCGCGCGAGATCGTCTCCGAACTCGATCGCTACATCGTCGGCCAGGCGGCGGCCAAGCGCGCGGTCGCCGTCGCGCTGCGCAACCGCTGGCGGAGGCTGCGGCTGGAAGGCCAGATGCGCGAGGAGGTGCTGCCGAAGAACATCCTGATGATCGGCCCGACCGGCTGCGGCAAGACCGAGATTGCGCGAAGGCTCGCCAGGCTCGCCGACGCGCCCTTCCTCAAGGTCGAGGCGACGAAGTTCACCGAGGTCGGCTACGTCGGACGCGACGTGGAGCAGATCGTGCGCGATCTCGTGGAGGTCGCGATCAGCCTGGTGAAGGAGCGCAAGCGCAAGGGCGTTCAAGCGCGCGCCGAGCTCGCCGCCGAAGAGCGCGTGCTCGACGCGCTCGTCGGGCCCGCCGCCCAGCCCTCCACGCGCGAAACGTTCCGCAAGCGATTCCGCGCCGGCGATCTCGAGGACAAGGAGATCGAGGTCGAGATCGCGTCGACCGGTCCCTCCGGCCCGGTGTTCGAGATGCCGAACATGCCAGGGAGCGTCGCGGCCTTCTCCATCGGCGACATTTTCGGCAAGGCCTTTCAGGGCCGCTCGAAGATGCGGCGCCTGCATGTCAGGGACGCCATCGCCCCGCTCGTCGCCGAAGAGAGCGACAAGCTCATCGACCAGGAGGAGAGCGTGCGCGAGGCGATCATTGAGGTCGAGAACAACGGCATCGTGTTCCTGGACGAGATCGACAAGATCTGCGCGCGCGAGGGGCGGGGCGGCGGCGACGTGTCGCGTGAGGGCGTGCAGCGCGATCTGTTGCCGCTGATCGAAGGCACGACGGTCGCCACCAAGCACGGCTCGGTCAAGACCGACCACGTCCTCTTCATCGCCTCCGGCGCTTTCCACGTGTCGAAGCCCTCCGACTTGCTGCCGGAGCTCCAAGGCCGGCTGCCGATCCGCGTCGAGCTCAATTCGCTGAACGAGGAGGATTTCCGCCGCATCCTGACCGAGACCGAGGCATGCCTGACTAAGCAATATGCGGCGCTGCTCGCCACGGAAGGGGTGACGCTGGAATTTGCGCCCTCGGCGGTGGCGGCGCTGGCCAAGGTTGCGGTCGAGGTGAATTCGTCGGTCGAGAACATCGGCGCGCGGCGCCTGCAGACGGTCATGGAGCGTGTGCTCGACGAGGTGAGCTTCACGGCCTCCGACCGCGACGGCGAGAAGATCGTCGTCGACGGCGCTTATGTCGAGCAGCACATCGGCGACCTCGCGAAGAACAGGGATTTGAGCCGGTTCATTCTGTGACGCCGGAGGCGTCATTGCGAGCGCCCCAGCACGGTTGTCGCGTTAAGCGTCGAGCACGCCCTCTAGCGCGTAGTGCTGCACGCTGCGCCTGTTCTCGATCAGCTGCTCGATCGTCGGCTCGCCTTTCACGGCGCGGGAGATCGCGAGCTTCGTCGCCTCGTAATTGGTGCGATAGAGATCCTTGCGGTCGAGATTGGCGTCGGTCGCGCAACGCGGGTCGAGCCAGACCATGATGATCATGCACAGTTCCTCGAGCCCCGCCTTCGGCAGGATCCCTTCGATCACGCAGTCAATGATCGCGTCGCCGGTCGCCGCCTGCACGACGCCGCCGAGCAGCTCGACATAGCTTTCCGACTTCACGGTCATCTTGGTCGTCATCATCGTCGCTGGACGAACCTGCTGGTTGAGGTCGCGGATGACGAACATGCGTGGATGTCCCGCGACCTGTCCGGCCATCGAGGCGAAGGCGTGGCCCACCGGACCCTTGACGTCGCCGATCATGACCTCCGGCATGGCGTCCGTGTACTGTCCGTCCGCGGCGAGCACCGTCGCTTCGCCCGTCGCCAACCAAATTCCGCTCATGTTGCATCCTCTCTGTTCGATGCCGCCGCATAGCACGCCTTGGGCAGTCGGCAATAGGCGGTCGGCAGTTGCGAGTTGGATCGCGTCGCCTACCGCCTACTGCCTACTGCCGACTGCCTCCCTTCGTTCACGAAGCAGCACGCCAGATGGTCGTCCACCATGCCCACCGCCTGCATGAAGGCATAGACGATCGTCGGGCCGCAAAATTTGAAGCCGCGCGCCTTGAGGTCCTTGGCGATGCGTTCCGAGAGCGCCGTCTGCGCCGGCACGTCGCTCATGCTTGTGGGGCGATTGACGATCGGACGGCCGTCGACGAACTCCCACAGGTAAGTGGAGAAGCCTTGGCGCTCCTCGATCCCGATCCAGGCGCGCGCCGACGCGATGGCGCCCTCGATCTTGGCGCGGTTGCGCACGATGCCTTCATCCTGCATGAGCGCGGCGATCTTCGCCGCGTCGAAACCCGCGACGCGCTCGGGCGCAAAACCCTCGAACGCGCGGCGGAACGACTGGCGCTTGCGCAGAATCGCGATCCAGGAAAGGCCCGCCTGAAACCCGTCGAGCACGAGCTTCTCATAAAGCGCGCGCGAGTCGAATTCGGGCCGGCCCCATTCCTCGTCGTGATAGGCGACATAGAGCGGGTCTTCGCCGCACCACGGGCAGCGCATCCTGCCGTCGGCGCGCAGGACAGCCTGCGCGTCGCGCCAGGACGCGGGATTTTGCCGCAGTGGCGGCCGCGGCGGCGCCGCTCTGGTCAAGATCGGTCTCCTGCGCGAAATCCTGGGCTTTCTGTCACAACCGATCTTCTATGTTCAGATTGCGTTCAAGTCGACGTTGGCATTATTTTGCAGCTGACGAGGCGCTACGGCCCGGGCCAGGCCTCGTTTGCACGGCGGGCGATTCCGCCGACCACATGTCGAATGGAGAGCCTTTTGCAGCAAAGGGCCTTCATCAGGGGGAGTTGATGTCAAATCTTATCCGCCGTTCCACCGTCGTCGCCGTTGCGGCTTTGGCCGTTTCCGCCAGCGGCCAGGCTTTCGCGCAGGCCAGTGTTCTCAAGGAATGCGGCGCGCAATATCAGGCCGCAAAGGCCGCCAATCAGCTCGGCGGTCAGACCTGGCAGGAATATCTGAAGGCCTGCCGCGCCCGCCTCGCCGAGCCCGCCGCCTCGCCGGCCGCCCCGGCTCCGGCGCCCGCCCCTGCTCCGACGCCGGTCGCCGCTCCCGCTGCGACGCCAGCTCCGTCTCCGGCTCCCGTAGCGACCCCCGCTCCAGCGCCGGCCCCCGCTCCCGCAGCGACCCCGGCTCCGGCGCCCGCCCCGGCTCCGACCGCTGCTGCGCCGGCGCCCGCCAAGCCGGTCAGCGAAGGCCGCGCCGCGGTCCAAGCGCGCCAAAAGCAATGCGGCGCCGAATGGAAAGCGCAGAAGGCCGAAATCCACAAGACCGACCCGAAGGCGACCTGGCCGAAGTTTTGGAGCGCCTGCAACGCGCGCCTGAAGGCCCAGGGCCGATAATAGGCCCAGCCCCTCCTGATCATGACGCCGCCCGGGGAAAATCCATCCGGGCGGCGGTTTCGTTTGCCCATCGCTGTCCGACATTCTGGCGCAGCGCTGCGTTTTCTGTCATAAGCGCTTGCAGCGAAACATCTTGGCGCGGAGAGGGCGGCGTTGGACAAGACCGAAGTGCGTAAGCTCCAGGGATTTCTTCAACGCGCCTTCGGCTGCGGCGAGGTGCGAGTCGCGCTCGACCCCAAGAACACCGAAGCCGCGGCGGCGCGATTGGGCGAGCGGCAGATCGCGTCGATCACGGTCGACGACGAGGACGGCGACCGCTCCTTCGCCTTCGCGATGAAGATACCGGTGGGGCGCGAGGCGCTGCAGCCCTACCTGCGCAAGCTGTTCGAGAACGAGAAGCTGAAGCTCGTGGCGCGCGGGCGCAAGACGGACTCCGTCGAGCTCAACAATGGCGAGGACTTTTTGGGCGTGATTTCCGCCGACGACGCCAAGGGGTCGAGCTACACTTTGCAGATCGCGATCCTTGACATCGACCTCGACGAGTTTTGATCGCGAGCGCAGGTTGACGGCCGAGGGCTTTGGCGCCTATAAGCCCGCTTCCTGAATGGGCGCGGCGCGCCTTTCACCGAAATCCCCCGGAAGGACGGCGAGGCGAGAGCGCTTGCGCCGCCGCCCGCCGTTCGAAAGGAATGAGTTCATGTCCCGTCGTTGCGAATTGACCGGCAAGGGCGTCCAGTCCGGCAATCTCGTCAGCCACTCCAACCGCAAGACGCGCACGCGGTTTCTGCCCAATCTCGTGAACGTGACGCTACGCTCGGATGTGCTCGAGCGCGCGGTGCGCCTGCGCGTCTCCGCCGCCGCTTTGCGGTCGGTCGAGCACCGCGGCGGGCTCGACGCCTTCCTGATCAAGGCGCGCGCGCTGGAGCTGTCGCGCGGCGCGCGCGAATTGAAGCGCGAGATCGAGAAGAAGCAGGCCGAGGCGGCGAAGGCGGCGTAAGCCAGGTTTTCTCCTTAGACGCAAAAGCCCCGCTGCGAACGGCGCAGCGGGGCTTTTGCGTTTGCAAATTGTCGCAACCCGCGACGTCGATCGTCACGCCGCCGCGATGTGCGGATCGAGCTTGCCCGCGGCATAGCGCTTGGCCATCTCGGCGAGAGGGGTCGCCTTGATCTTGCTCGCCTGGCCCGCGGCGTTGAACTCCTGATAGCGCTGAACGCAGACCTTCCGCATAGCCTCCTGCGCGGGCTTCAAATATTTGCGCGGATCGAACTCGCCCTTGTTCTTTAGAAGCGTCGAGCGGATCGCCGCGGTCATGGCGATGCGGCAGTCGGTGTCGATGTTGATCTTGCGCACGCCGAACTTGATCCCGCGCTGGATCTCCTCGACCGGCACGCCCCAGGTCTGCGGCATCTCGCCGCCAGCTTGGTTGAAGGCGTCCTGGAGCTCCTGCGGCACCGACGACGAGCCGTGCATGACGAGATGGGTGTTGGGCAGGCGGCGGTGAATTTCCTCCACCACCTTCATGGCCAGGATCGCGCCGTCGGGCTTGCGCGTGAACTTGTAGGCGCCGTGCGAGGTGCCCATGGCGATGGCGAGCGCGTCGACTTTTGTGCGCGCCACGAAATCTGCGGCCTGCGCCGGGTCCGTCAGCAGCTGATCATGCGACAGCTTGCCCTCGGCCCCATGGCCGTCCTCCTTCTCGCCTTCTCCGCTTTCGAGCGAGCCGAGGCAGCCGAGCTCGCCCTCGACCGAGGCGCCGACCCAATGCGCGAGATCGACAACGTTCTTCGTCACGCGGACGTTGTAGTCGTAGCTTGCCGGCGTCTTGCCGTCGGCCTCCAGCGAGCCGTCCATCATGACGGAGGAGAAGCCGAAGCGGATGGCGCTGGCGCAGGTCGCTTCGTTGTTGCCGTGGTCCTGATGCATGACGATCGGGATATCGGGATACATGATCACGAGCGCCTCGATCATCTTGGCGAGCATGGTGTCGTTGGCGTAGGAGCGCGCCCCGCGCGAGGCCTGGATGATGACCGGCGCATCGACCGAGCTTGCCGCCTCGAGCACCGCCAGGCCCTGCTCCATGTTGTTGATGTTGAAGGCGGGCACGCCATAGTCGCGCTCGGCGGCGTGGTCGAGCAGTTGGCGAAGGGTGACGAGGGCCATGGGGTGTTTCTCTCAGTCTCGAGATCGCCGCCGAGAGCGGCAGGGGGCTGGCGAAACCCTTTACACGGTTACGGCGGGAAGCTCCAGATTGCGATGCCAGGCTTGATTTTCCCCGAAAACTTGGGTTCGTTCTGCCAAAATCGCGATGGGCGTTGCAAACTCTTTTGCACGCGGGAGGGAACTTCATCGACTGCGACAACAAACTCATGTAGATTTAACACGTGAGTTATGAGCTGACCCGTGTGGCGACGTCATCTGAGTGGCGCGCTTATCATACCATTCGCCGAACGGTACTTTGGGAGGCGAGAGGGAGAGGCGGCTACGATCAGAATCATGCCGACGAATACGTGACGGCAAATCATGCGCTCCTTTTAAAATTCAGCGAACGAGGGATCGGGACAACGCGTCTCGACGATTTTGGCGACGGCAGGGGAGCTGTGCGGTTGGTTGCGATCGCCTCCGATAAGCAGGGGCAAGGCCATGGACGTGTGCTCGCGCGACGCGTCGAAGATTATGCGCGCCGCCTAGGCTTGAACAAGTTGCACGTCAACGCCGCACCTGAGGCTCTCGGTTTTTATCAGAAGCTCGGCTGGACGCTCGAGGTTTGGGACGGGGCGGAGCTCGTAGGCATTGCGTCAGATTGCGTGCAAATGACCAAAATCCTGTCGCCTAATTTTTGAGATTTGCAACGCGGCCTCATTGCGGACCGATCATTGTGCCGGGCGACTCCAACCCGCTTAGTTCAACCGCGTCATAACGTTCACAGTAAAGGAGCGGTCGTCATTGCGAGCGGAGCGAAGCAATCCAGCACCCCGCCACCGGGCGCTCGGGCAGGAGCGCGTGGCGGGATGAGCTGCTACTTCGGTTGCGCCCTCGACTCCTGGATTGCTTCCCGCTTCGCAAGCTCGCGGTCGCAATGACGACCGCGCTTTTGCCGTTATGCGACCAACCCCAACGCCGCCCGCGCCACGGCCTCCGGCGTAATCCCGAAATGCGCGTAGAGCGCGTCGGCCGGCGCGCTGGCGCCGAAGCCCGTCATGCCGATGAAGGCGCCCCCTTCGCCAATCCAGCGGTCCCAGCCGAAGCGCGCCGCCGCCTCGACGCCGACGCGCGGCGCGGCGCCCAGCACGCGCGCGCGGTAAGCTTCGTCCTGCGCCTCGAACAGCTCCCAGCACGGCATGGAGACGACCGCTGCGCGCTTGCCCTGCGACGCCAACAGCTTCGCCGCGTCGAGCGCGAGCGAAACCTCCGAGCCCGTGGCGAGCAGCGTCACGTCGCGGCCGCCTTCGGGCTCCAGCAGCACATAGGCGCCGCGCGCGGAGAGGTTTTCCGCGACCGGGCGCTCCAGCGTCGGCAGATTCTGCCGCGAGAGGCTCAACACCGACGGCGTCTTCAAAGCCCTGAGCGCAATTTCCCAGCACTCCGCGGTCTCGATCGCATCCGCGGGACGAAACACATACACGTTCGGCATCGCGCGCAGGCTCGCGAGATGCTCGATCGGCTGATGCGTCGGGCCGTCCTCCCCGAGCCCAATCGAGTCGTGCGTGAGCACATAGATCACGCGTAGCCCCATCAGCGCGGCGAGGCGGATGGCGCCGCGAGCGTAATCGGAAAACACGAGAAAGGTGCCCCCGTAGGGAACAAAGCCGCCGTGCAACGCGAGACCGTTCATCGCCGCCGCCATGCCGAACTCGCGCACGCCGTAATGGATGTAGCGGCCCGAAAAATCCTGCGCCGTGACGGAGCCGAGACCCTTGGTGATGGTGAAGTTCGAATGCGTGAGGTCCGCCGAGCCGCCAATCGTGAGCGTCGTCGCCGCGTTGATGACGCCGAGCGCGGATTCCGAAGACTTGCGCGTCGCGACCTTAGGCTTCTCGCGCGCGGCTTCCTCTCGAAAAGCCTTCAGCGCCAAAGCCACGTCCGCTCCTGCGTCGCCCTCGAGAAACCGCTCGTAGTCGGCGCGCTTGGGCGAGGCGGCGAACCGCTGCGCCCAGGCGGCGCGCGCCGGGGCCCCGCGTTGGCCGGCCTTGCGCCACCGGGCCAAGGTCGCCTCCGGAATCTCGAACGGCGTGTGGGGCCAGTTGAGCGCCTCGCGCGCCGCGTCGATCTCCGCCGCGCCGAGCGGGGCGCCGTGCACCGTCTCCTTGCCCTGCTTGGCGGGCGCGCCGAAGCCGATGATGTTGCGGCAGGCGATCATCGAGGGGCGCGGGTCCTCCTGCGTCGCCGCGATCGCCGCCGCGATCTGGGCCGGCTCGTGGCCGTCGACCTCCTGCACATGCCAGCGGGCGGCCGCAAAGCGCGCCTGCTGATCGGTTGAGGTCGCAAGACTCGTCGGGCCGTCGATCGAAATCTTGTTGTCGTCCCACAGCACGACGAGCTTGCCGAGCTGCAGGTGTCCCGCGAGGTCGATCGCCTCATGGCTCACGCCCTCCATGAGACAGCCGTCGCCGGCGATGACATAGGTGAAGTGGTCGACGAGATCCCCGCCAAAACGCGCGGCGGCCAAGCGCTCGGCGATGGCCATTCCGACGGCCGTGGCGAGACCCTGGCCGAGCGGCCCAGTCGTGGTCTCGACGCCCGGCGCGTGGCCATACTCAGGATGGCCCGCCGTCTTCGAGCCGAGCTGGCGAAACTGCTTCAGCTGCTCAATGTCGAGGCCGGGATAGCCGACGAGATAGCCGAGCGCATAGAGCAGCATCGAGCCGTGGCCGGCCGAGAGCACGAAGCGGTCGCGGTCGG
>DASPSI010000107.1:0-2437 GCA_035624015.1 Methylocystis sp. | reverse complement strand
CGCGTCTATCGGAGCAAAGCAGGACGGATTTCGGCGACAGAAACCTAACCGTTTCTGAGGGCGTCGTCCGCCTTTGGGGGTTGGTCGGCTCGCCCGAGGAGCGCAAGGCTCTCGTCGCCCTGGCGGCGGAGGTTCCCGGCGTCAAGCGGGTCGAGGACGAAATGTTCCCCGCCTATTGAACGCCATCGCTCGAATGCTCGCCCGCCGAAGCCGTCTCCGCTCAGGCCACGCTTCTTCCCCTTGGGCAATTGGCAAGAAACAGCCGCAGCACCAAAAACAAATCCGCCGCCCGTTCCTGCGCCCCCAGCTCGATGAAGCGCCAGAGATCGCCGACGATCATGTCGCACACGGCCTTCCTGCCATGCTTCAAATTCATCCGGTAGCTTGTCAGCAGCGACTTATGTCTGGCCGAAGGTATGGCGCACAAAGACAGCTCCGCCGGAGCGAGTCCTTCGCATTCCGCACATTCCTCCATGGCGCCCATGTGCATTCTCATTCGTACACGCTCCCTAATTCTACTGCGTCATAAACGACGATGATAGCGCGCGTTTGGGGCTGGCGCTTGGCAGCATGGGCAGCGTTGCAGGGTTTTGGCGAGGGCGACCGTCAGCTTGCGCCTGACGGTCGCTATCGAGTTTTCGACGTGGCGCTCGGGTCGGATCGGCGGCGCCGCGGGGTCGTGGACGATCGGAAAGGCCAAGTTCTTTGCAGATCTTGGTGGCTGAGGGGGGAAGCGCCGCTCTCTCGCGGATCAGGAATCCATAGGCGGCGACGCACAGCGTCGCGTGATGGTGCAAGCCGCGCCAGCCGCGTCCCTCGTAGTGCGAGAGCCCAACCTCGCTTTTGAGTTCCTCATAGTCGCGCTCGATCCGCCAGCGCAGCTTGGCGATGTCGACGAGCGCCTCGAGCGGCATATTTTCGGGCAGGTTCGAGAACCAATATTTGGTCGGCTCCGCCTCGCCCTCCGGCCATTCGACGAGCAGCCACTCCACGTCGTTGGGCTCGGACCGTCTGAAGCCTTCGCCGGCCGACCGCATGCGCACGGCGGCGAAACGCGAGGCGAGCGCGTCGTTCGAGCCCTCGCGCCACGTCACTTCCTTCCAGGCGCTCGTCGGCAAGGACAGCGCCAGCTCCTTGACGGAAACGGGCTTGTGCTCGGCGTCGCGCCGCAACCGCGTCGGGCGCCGGCCGCGCCCGCTCCAGTCCTTCGCCGGCAGAGGCTCGACGCCTGGCGGCCAGACCGTCGCATGCGATTGCACGCCGACGGCGTAGGCGAGCCCCATGGCGGTCAGCGCTTCGCGAAAATCCCCATTGCTGCCATAGGCCGCGTCCGCCAGCACGACGCCTGGCGACACGCCCGCCGCAAGCGCCGCGGCGATCTGCTCCAGCGCAATCTGCGGCTTGGTCTTGAACGTCACCTCCTCGGGCACATGCGCTCGTCTGCGCCGCGCCGCGTCGTCCGCCCACTCCTGCGGCAGGTAGAGCCGAAAGGCCAAAGGCAGGCTCGCCGCATGATTGGCGACGCTGAGCGACACGGCGATCTGGCAATTGTCGGTCTTGCCGAGCCGGCCGCAATATTGGCGGGCGACGCCGACCGAGTGCTGACCTTTCTTGGCGAAGCCGGTGTCGTCGACGATCCACGCCTCGATCGGTCCGCCCTGCGCGACGATCGTCGGCAGCACGAGCTCGCGCACCTTGCCCAGAACGGCCTCGTCCGACCACGGCGCCTGCGCGACGAAGTGCAGCAGCGACTGATGCTCGGCGGCGACGTGCGCCGGCGCGACAAGCGCCGCCATCGGCTCGACGCTCTTGCGTTCGCCGGGCAGAAGCAGCCCGGCGCAGTAGTCTTCGAACGGGCGCGCCCGGTCGGCGTGACCGAGAACTCGCGAAAGAGACTCGACATACCCCGCAAAACGCGCTTCGCTCGATTGCGCCGAGGCGTCCATCTGCACCGCCTGTCCTCAGAGGGCTCGAATCAGCAGCTTAACAGATAGCGGCGCCTCGCGAATCCGCGATTTTCTGACTCAGTAGAACTAAGCCGCTGATCGGCGACAAGAGGCCGCCTTCGCCGCTCGAAAAAATCCAGCCGGACGGGTGGCTCGCCGAATATACGGAGGACCTGCTGAACCTCCTGAACGTTCTCGGCCGGCTCGTCGCGCTCGAACCGCAACAGGAGGACCTGCTCGCGCGCATCTGCGAAGGGCCGCTGGTCGAGCTGGAGGCGACTGCCGACAGCCATGGGCAGGACGAAAACTAAGGCTCGGCTCCCCGCTCCAGACTCATTCCCCGGTGGTAAGTCTCTCGAACGCCTCGCCGATGCCCGTCGCGCCCTGCGCGCGGACGACCTCCGCAGCAATCCCACTCGCCAGCACCTTGCCCTTGTGCAGCACGACGACCTGATCGCTCTCCGCGATCTCGTCGATGAGATGCGTCGTCC
>DASPSI010000096.1:0-9835 GCA_035624015.1 Methylocystis sp. | reverse complement strand
GTCGGCGAGTCCTGGGCGTCGGGCGGAAAATTCTTCCCCGAGCTGCCGCAGGCGATCTCCGACAGGCTTCACGGAAGAGCGGTCGAAGCCTGCGCCATCGCCTTTCCGGGCCGCAACTCGAAGCTCCTCTATTTCGAGCTGCGCGAGAAGTTCCCGACCGAGAGGCTCTACGGCTATTGGGATGAGAAGAAGCCCGACATGGTCATATTGATGACCGGCGTCAACGACGAAATCCAGCATGTCGGCGCCGCGAGCTACGTCGAATACACCAAGAAGCTCGTCGAGTATTTTTCCGAGGTCGACGACGTGGAGCTCGTCTCCTTGCCGCGCGTGGCCGAGCGGCAGTTCAGGGCTCCCAATCCATACAGCGCTATAAAGCGAACCCTGCTCAGGTGCCTTTACGACGGCTGCGACCGGCAGGTGAACGATCTCTATCGAATCGCGCTCTGGCGGGACCATCCGGAGCTGCATGTCATCGAATACGACGATTTCATCAGCAGCTACGACGGCCATGAGGAGTGCTACACATTCGACGGCATACATCTGACCGAAGAATGCCTCCACAAATATGGCGCCTTCCTCGGCAAGGCCGCTTCGCTCGAAAAGAGCGACGCGCTGGAGCGGAGCTCGAAGGCGAACCGTTTCTGAAGTGGCCCGGCGAGCGGCTGCGGCTCGATCAAGGCGGCCTCGGGCAAAGAACCGTCTCGCGCCTGCCGCTGCCGCTTTGCGGCGGCGCATTCACGCGGCCCTCGTGGGTTTCGCCAAATTCGAAACGTGGCAGGAAATCATCAGCTATCGACATCTGAAGCTCTCCAGGCGAGCGTTTAAACGAACGTCCCCTGCATTCTCCTCCCAAAATTCGAGACTCTCCGCCAATGAAAGGGGCGTTGCATCGATTCCGACTGGCGCATCGTTGGGGAGGTGCTATAACTGGCGCACCTGCACGCAGGTTCTGCTGAGGCCGCCAGCATAGCGGTTTGCGAAATATGCACGAGGAGACGTGAATGAAGGCGAAGGTTCTTTCCGGTTCTGCGATCGCGATTTCAGCGGTGGCTCTGGTTCTGGCTGGCGCCACGCCGGCGCTCGCCAAACGCCATCATCACCATCATCACAAGGCGGAGAAGGGCAAGGCGAGCTGCAAGCAGGAAAGCGGCGCCCCTCCGGCAGAAGCGGCTCCGGCGGCTCCCAAGTAACCGCCGACGTTGGAACGCTCAGTCTCGGCGCATCTTGCGCCGAGGCTTGAATCCGCAGAACAGGGCGTCGCCGAGCCGCTGCCGACTGCGATCCGCCAGGCCACTCTTTCGCAGGATCACCCCATGAAGACCACGACTCGTTCCGGCGCCGCCCTCGCCATAGCCGCTGTCTCGCTCGCTCTCGCCGGCTCGGTCGCCCCCGTTGCGGCCGCCGAAGGCAAGGTCCATTGCTTCGGCGTCAACAGCTGCAAGGGCAAATCCGATTGCATGACGCCGAAGAACAGCTGCGCCGGCGCCAACTCCTGCAAGGGCCAGGGTTGGAACTTCAAGGAGTCTGCGAAGGCCTGCGCCGACGCCGGCGGCAAGGTCATCGACTGATCCCGCCGCGGAAGTGCGGCGGCGCGCCGCCGCAGTCGCGCCCGAAAGGGGCGCTGGAGTAATCCCATGGAGCCGCTGCCGCGTCTCGGCTATGGCCTCGGTCTCAGACCGATCTACTATGAGGAAATCCTCTCGACCCTGCCAGCGGTCGATTGGTTCGAGATCATTTCCGAGAATTACATGATCCCGGGCGGGCGTCCGCTCGCCATGCTCGAGCGCGTGCGGCGCGACTACCCCATCGTCATGCACGGCGTCTCCATGTCGCTCGCCTCCACCGATCCACTCGATTTCGATTATTTGGCCGAGCTCAAAGCGCTGGCCGAGCGGATGGAGCCCGCCTGGATATCGGACCACGTGGCCTGGACCGGCGTTCATGGGCTCAATCTGCATGATCTGCTGCCCATCCCCTACACGCGCGAGGCGCTCGCCCATGTGGTCGAGCGCATCAAACGCGTCCAGGATTTCCTGAAGCGCCGGCTCGTCGTCGAAAACGCCTCGACCTATATCGCGTTCAAGGGCGCCGAGATGACCGAATGGGAGTTCGTCGCGGAAATGGCCGAGCGCGCCGACTGTCTGCTGCTGCTCGACGTGAACAATGTCTTCGTGGCGAGCTTCAACCACGGATTCGACGCGAACGTTTACATCGACGCCGTGCCGGCCGGGCGCGTCGCGCAATTTCACATGGCCGGACACACGAACAAGGGAACCCATCGCATAGACACGCACGACCAGCCCATCTGCGAAGAGGTCTGGAAGCTTTATGGACGCGCGCGCCGTCACTGTGGCGACGTCTCGGCGATGATCGAGCGCGACGACAATTTCCCGCCCTTCGCCGAGCTTCTCGCGGAGCTGCAGCGCATGCGCGACATCGACGCATCGCTGTCGGCGCAAGCGTCGTTGGGCGAACCGCCGCGGAGCGCCGCGTGAAGCTCGCCGAGCTGCAAGCGCTTTTCCAATCCGCTATACTGGCCGGCGACGAAACCGACGCGCAACTTATCGAGGAGATCCTGCCTAAGGCGGACGAGAGCCGGGAGACCTTGCTCGGCGTCTATGTGAACGCCTACACCCTGCGGCTGACCGAATATCTCGACGAGGATTATCCGGCTTTGCGCGCCTATCTCGGCGAGAAGGAGTTTCGCGCGCTCGTCAAGGCCTATATTGCGGCCAACCCGTCGAAGTTCCGCAACGCCCGCTGGTTTTCGAACCCCATGCCCGAATTCATGCAGGAGAGCGCGAAATGGCGCGCGAAGCGGCGGGCGATCGGAATCGCGCAATTCGAGCGCGCCTTGACCGACGCTTTCGACGCCGCCGACGCGTCTGCGGCAAGTCTGGAGGCGCTGGCGTCGTTTCCGCCCGAAGAATGGCCTGAGCTCGCCTTTTCGTTTCATCCGAGCCTCCATCTGTTGCAGGTCGCCAAGGGAACTCTCGACGCCTATGTGGCGGCGACCGCCGAAGACGAGGAGACCCGCAAGCGGCTGGCGCAAATTCGCGCGACCGCTTGCGAAGGGACGGAAGCGGCGGCCGTCTGGCGCGCAGAGGGCGACTTGTCCTACCGGGGGCTTGAGGACGACGAGCGTCTGGCGTTGAACGAGGCCATCGCCGGCAAGTCGTTCGGCGAAATTTGCCAGCTCGTGGCGTTTCAGGACGAGTCGCAGCCGGCGGTGGAACGACTGGCGCAATTTCTCGTGAACTGGTTTTCGGAAGGGCTGGTCGCCGGCGTCGCCAAGGCGACATGCGACTAACGGCTCAGCCCAGCAGCTCCGCGGCGAGCCGCAAGGCGCGCCACGCATGCGCCTTCAGCGTGGGGCTCTTCAGCATCGTCGGAAGCCCGGGCGCAGCGACGGCGGCGACTTCCACGCCGCCGAAGCGCAGATTCAATCTTTGCGCGTAAGGATTCGCCGACGTCCCGTTTTGCGGCAGAACGCCTCTGGCGGTCTCGCCGAGCAGCAAGAGGGTTCTGGGCTTCGCCAGCTCGATGTGGCGTCTGGCGAAGGGCGCGAGCGCCGCGCTCGCATGCGGCGTGAGCTTTTGTCCGCCCGGCGGCCGCCAGGGGCAGAAATAGGCGCAATAGGCGCTTTCAAAATCCCGCCCGATCGCGGCGAGCATGGCGGAAAGCAGCCGCGCCTCGGCGCCGCTGAACGGCGCGCCGCCGCTTTCTTCCGTTTCGCCCGGCGCATAGTCGAGCACCATGAGGTCGCGAGGCGCTCCGGCGGAGAACAGAAAATGCCGCGCGCGCGCGATGGCGCCGCCGCCGTCGAAGCTCGCGAGCGCCTCGCGCAGCTCATCGAGCGTCGCGGCGCCGGCGGCGAGCGCTTGTGCGGCGCGCTCGGCCTCTTGCGGCGCGAGCGGCGGCGCCGGCGCGCGCTCCCGCGCCTGCTCCCGGCGCGGGAGCGGCGAAGGCGCGGACGCCGCGACCTCAATGCGGGCCTCGGCGTAGCGGTCGTGCGGCGCCGCATCCAGGGCGCAATCGACACCAAGGACGCGATAATAGTCGAGGAGCGCGATGAGCTTTCGCGTCTCGTCGTCGTTCCGCGCGTCGTCGTTCATGCGTCGCCTCTAGCAGCAGCGAAGGGCGCGCGAGCCGCCTTCGCCGAAGCGGCTCGCCTGGCGTTCGAAGAAATATTCTTCGCGCGTCATGACTGGCTCGCCGGGGTGGCGCGCCTGCCGATGCGCGGCGTAGGCCTCATAGTCGCCCTGTCCAACCATCAGCCGGGCGCCCGCGCGCAGCTTGAAGGCCAAGCGCGAAAGATCAAGCTTCAGCGACGTGCAGTTCGCGCAGCTCAAGGGGCGTCTCCCTGGTGGTGGCTTTGGGGCTCGCCAGCGCCTGCCGAATGGCCGAGGCGGCGAAGGCCGCCATCGACAGCACGAGAGCGACGAAGAGCGCCGCCATGCCGGCGTCGATGTAATCGTTGAGGATCACGCGCCTCATCTCCAACGCGGACTTCGCCGGGGCGAGCAGCTCGTCGCGATTAAGCGCCTCGGCGAATTTCTGCGCATGCGAGAGGAAGCCGATGCGGATGTCTCCGTGAAGAACCTTCTCCGCTGCCGCCGTCAGTGTGCATACATAGAGCCACGCCGCGGGCGCCCCGGCGACGAAGGCGTACGACTCGCGCTTCATGCGGAACAGCACCACTGTGCAAAGCGTCAGAGCGATCGCGGCCAGCATCTGATTGGCGATGCCGAACAGCGGCCACAGCGAGTTGATGCCGCCGAGAGGATCGACGACGCCCTGATAGAGGAACCAGCCCCAGCCGGAGACGGCGAGCGTCGTCGCGGCGAGATTGGGCAAAAGGCCGCCGGCGTTGAAGGCCGGAATGAGGCCGCCGACGAGATCCTTGATCATGAAGCGCGCGACGCGCGTGCCGGCGTCGATCGTCGTCAGGATGAACAGCGCCTCGAACAGAATGGCGAAGTGGTACCAAAACGAGGTCGCGCCTTCGAAGCGAGCGACAGAGGCGAGAATTTGCGCCATGCCGACGGCGAGCGTTGGCGCGCCGCCGCTGCGGGACAGTATCGTCTGCTCCCCGACGTTCGCCGCGACCTCGCGCAGCATTTGCGGCGTGATCGAGAAGCCCCAGGAGGAGACGATGGAGGCCGCCTGCTCCGGCGTCGCGCCGATCGCGGCCGGCGCGCTATTCATGGCGAAATAGACTCCGGGCTCCAAAGCGCTTGCGGCGACGAGCGCCATGATCGCCACGAAGGACTCCATGAGCATCGCGCCATAGCCGATGAAGCGCGCCTGCGTCTCGTCGGCGATCATTTTAGGCGTCGTGCCGGACGAAACCAGCGCGTGGAAGCCCGACACCGCGCCGCAGGCGATGGTGATGAACAGGAACGGGAACAGGCTGCCGGCGAAGACGGGCCCCGTGCCGTCGACGAAGCGGCTAATTGCGGGCATCTTCAGCGCCGGCCCGACGACGAGCACGCCAAGCGCGAGCGCCACGATCGTGCCGATCTTGAGGAAGGTCGCGAGATAGTCGCGCGGCGCGAGCAACAGCCAAACGGGCAGCATAGACGAGGTGAAGCCGTAGCCGATGAGCATGAAGGCGAGCGTCTCGCCCCTGAAGGTGAACAACGGCGCGAGCGTCTCGCTCTCGGCAATGAGGCGGCCCATGGCGATGCTCGCGAAGAGGGCGAGGATGCCGATCGCCGCCATCTCGCCGATTTGGCCCGGGCGGATGAAGCGGCCATAGACGCCCATGACGAGCGCAATGGGGAGCGTCGAGATTACCGTGAAGGCGCCCCAGGGGCTTTGCGCCAGCGCCTTGACGACGACGAGGCCGAGCACCGCGGTAAGGATGACGAGGATCGCGAGAATGCCAACCATGGCGACGCCGCCTGCGGTCTCGCCGATCTCGGACTTGACGAGATCGCCGAGCGAGCGCCCGTCGCGCCGGGTCGAGATCGTGAGCACCAAGAAGTCCTGCGCCGCGCCGGCGAAGACGACGCCGGCGAGCAACCACAGGGCGCCAGGCAGATAGCCCATCTGCGCCGCGAGCACCGGCCCGACCAGTGGCCCCGCCCCCGCGATCGCCGCAAAATGATGGCCGAAGAGCACGTACCTGTCGGTCGGCACGAAGTCCAGCCCGTCGGCGAGCCGCTGCGCCGGGGTAGGGCGGCGCGCGTCGAGCCGCAGCACGCGCTCGGCGATGTAAAGGGCATAGAAGCGATAGCCGATGAGATAGACGCAGACCGCGGCGGTGACGAGCCAGAGGGCGTTGACGGTCTCACCACGCGTTAGCGCCAGGGTCGCGAGCGCGAACACGGCAACGCCGCCGACGGCGGCCCAGAGCAGAAGGGAAAGGGCGCGATAGGTCGCGGCGGAAGAAATTTGCATGACCATGTCTCTTGAGGCGCCCGTCCGGGCGGTTGGCGGACACGAGATAGGATGAAACCGGCCGTCCAGTCTACCTTCCGCGGCGGCAAGAGTGAGGCGTTTCCTGCAAAAATGGGTTCGTTCTGTCAAAATCCGACGCGATGCGAAACGCCAAGACTGCGCCTTGGCCGCGAGCCGGAGCAGGGCGAACCCTTGACCGCCCGAGCATGGCGCCCTGCTGCGTTTGGGAAAGCCTCCCCCGCCGCCTTCGCAGAAACGGCTGTCAAACCGACGCGGGGATTTGGCGAGCATGCCGACGGCTTCGGCGCCGATCAAAGGCTTCGAGGTCACGAGCAATATCCGCAAGGGTCAACTTCGGATGCTGGAATCTCGCCCCTCAAACAAGATCGCCGCCCCAGGCCGACCGACGGCCCGAGACGGCGCATTGCATATGCGTCGCGATCCTGTGCGCTTACGGCACGGTGATGAAGCTCACGACCGTGCTCGGCAAGGTTCCCGAGGTGCAGGCATGTCCGCCAGAGGGGCCCGATGTTCGCGCCACGACGGAGGACTCGAGCATCAAGGTCAAATCGACTACCGCCACCTGATTGGCGGTCCCGTTGGCGATGACCGCGAAGGCGTGCTGAGAACCGTTGGGGCTCTGATAGGCCGTCACCGTATGCGGATCGAAACCCATCTGGAAACCATCCGGCAGCCCGCAGCTGACCCAATCCACGATCGTGGGCGTGCCGCTCCCCGAAGTGGTCGGCAGGCTGATCGCCGTGAGCTCGTTGCCGCCGAACTCCCCGGTGACGACGCCGGTGTGCGTGCCCTGCGCGACCGCGAGACCGCAGGCGCCAGCGGCGAGAGACGATTCGGTCAGCGTGAAGGTTTGCCCCGGCGCCGACCAAGATCCCGGCGAGCCCGAGGTGTACTTCGCCTGGGACAGGTCGGCGACATACACCTGCGAGGGGTCCGAAAACTCCCCCGAGGCCAGGGCGATTCCCGTCGAGCAGTCCTCGGCCGCGGAATCGGCCTCCCCGGTGAAAGAGCTCGGGAGCTTGAACTCGAAGAATGATGGCGACATCGTGTTCGAGACGTTGATGACTTCGTAGTTGTCGGCCTCGGACGGCGACAAGATCAGATTTCGGTTCGGATCGATGAGAATGTTCTCCGAAATCTCCTTCGGCGAGGACTGGGAGGCAAAGGGCGATTCAAAGGTCGTCGTCCCCAGGTCGAGGTATTGGAAGCCGGCGCCGTTGCTCGTGCTCATGCCGATAAGCGCCTTGTTGTGAACGGCGTCCATGGCGACGCTGCAATTCGTGCACTCTCCCCCGGAAAAGCCGATTGTGCCCGAGCCGCCGCTCGTCAACGTCTTGCTGAGGGAGGTGCCGGCAAGCAGATAGACGTCGGTGTTGTTCGCTGTGCAGACCGTCTGGCCGGTCGCGGCGTTCGCGGCGCAGGAGTTCACGATGTTTGGCGTGGAAATGCTCGCCGGCGTAACGCTCGACCCTTCGATGTTGATGACGCCAACGCCCGTGCGGCCGCCGTTCCAGTAGCCATGCGGCACATAACCGGTCACGTTGCTCCCCCGGACCAGGACAGTCAGGGCGTTGGACGCCTGACAGGAACCTTGCGGCACCGTCCCGCCGCCCTGGTTGGGGCAGGGCCTGAAGCCGCAATACTGGACAGCTGCATGAGCTTGACTGATGGTCAGGCTCGCGAGCGCGCCGGCCGCGAGCGAAAATCTCAGCGCACGTTCGATCTTCATTGTCTTTCCCCCAAATTTGGCGATGGATCGCTAGGACAGCGAGCGTGCCCCCGCCCGCCTCTGAGACTTCGAGTTCAAGGACCTGGCTTAGAACTTAGCGACGATCGGCGCTTGCGCGCCGAAGTCGAACCTGTAGTTGAGGGCGCCCCTGACGATATTGCCGTTATACCGCGTGGTGGCGGTCAGAGTTGAACCGGCGTCCAGAGCCGGCAGCGGCAAATTGCCGGAAGGATAGGCATAGTACACGCTAGCGTTGGTGACGCCGAGGTCGTAGTGCAGATATTCGACCCTGGCGGTGATCTTGTTGGTGATGGCGTATTCGACGCCGCCGCCAACCGCCCAGCCCGTGTTCGAGCTGGCCGATGCGGAAGCGTAAAATGGCGGAAACGACGGCGGCGGCGACCAGACCGTGAAGGAGGTCGACGCGTTGCCGAAGGCGAAGCCGCCCGCGCCGTAGACGAGCAAACGATCGAGCGGCGTGAAGCCCACGCGTCCGAGCAGGGCTCCGAACCAATTCAGCTCCTGCGTGGCGGTTTCTCCGAACAGAACCACCAGCCCGAGGTTTTGAGCGTTGAGCGAGTTGATCGTGGTGCGTCCGGTTGCGCCGTCGAATTGCGCCTCGACGCCGACGACGAAATCGCCCCACTGATAGTTGTAGCCGAACTGGGCGCCGCCCAGGAACCCGCTCGGCGCCGACGGACCGGTTCCCACGAAGCCGCCCGAATAGAGCGCCCAGCCGAGGCCGGCTTGAAAGGGGTCGACCGCGCTCCACTGCACCGACGACCCGCCGAAGTTGCCGCCCAGATTCACGCCCGCATAGAAGCCGCTCCAGTTGAAAGCCGGCGGCGGTGGCGGCGGCGGCGCGGCCTTGAAGGACGGCAGGTCCGCCGCCGAGGCGGCTGTCACGACGGTCATAACTGCCGCAGAAATCCCTATCAGACGAATTCTCATAAGCTTGCCCCCCCAACAGGTAACGAACGCGTCGCAACCTGTCCTTTGGCTGCACTCAGCTTGACCGTGAACTGGCGGTAAAAACTTGTCAAGGAACGCCTAACGCATTAGTAGAGTTCGACTTCGTGTTCGCGCGAAGCGTGCTTTTGTCGCAAAAGCAATTGAAAGAATTGTGGAAACCGGATTCGAATCCGGACTCCTGTAGCCTGACCATAAAAACAGGAATCAGTCTTTGTTTACATTGCGTTAAGGGGTTCGTTTTTATGGCCGGGTCGAGAGGCTGCTTCGGAAATTCAAGCCAGCGCCCATGTTGATTTTTTTCTTGTGTTGCGCCGAAGCAACACCTTTTTAATAGATATAAATGCGACTTTAGGATCTAAATCCGCGACTCGTGCGAACCGATGGCCTCTTCGCCGCTTAAGGAGGCGTTAGCCGCGCGCAGCTCCCCAGGCGCAGCGCCGCGACCCGCTTGGAATGGCCGTCGCCGGCGTGAGGCAGGCCCCGACCTAACGCGTGCGTCGGTTCTCCATAAACGCATGACCGCTAGAGCAGACTCTGGCTTCCTCGCCGAGGCCTTTGCCATATTTCCGGCGAACGGCCAGGCGACGCGCCGCGCGCAGAATCGAAGCCTTGACGGGCGTCGGCGCAGCCAGGACGGAAGTTGATGAGAGCTGCAAGGCCTCCGCCGGCCGCCAGAGTTGTCTTACCATGTGGCGCTTAGTCCTG
>DASPSI010000079.1:0-6191 GCA_035624015.1 Methylocystis sp. | reverse complement strand
TGGGCCGTGGGCTCGCCGACCTCGATCAAAACGGCGTCGGGCAGGACCTCTCTTTCCGCTACGACGGCCAGTCGGCCTTCAGCCTCTATAGAATCGTCGCCGACGCGCTGATCCCGGCCTTGGGCCTTTCCGGCGCCTCGTTCTTGTTGACCTTCTCGGCGCTGGCGCTCTGGCTCGCCGCGCTCTGGGCGCTGGCCTCGCGGCTCGCGTCGGGACGACAGAAATGGGCGATCCTCCTTTGCGTCGCCGCCGCTCAAGCAGGCTATGGCGCTCTCGGGGTTTTTTCCTACGCGGAATCTTTCGCGACGCCGCGCCCCTTCGCCGAGGCGGCGGTCGTCGCCGCACTGGCGGCGCTGCTCGCGGGCCAGCTCGGGCGCGCGCTCCTGTTCGTCTGTCTTGCGGCGCTCCTTCATCCGATCATGGCGCTGGCGGGCGCGGCCGTCCTCTATCTGCATCTTTGTCTCAACGACCGCCGCTGGATTCTTGCAGGCGCAGTAGGCGGACTTGCCGTCCTCGCAGCGGCGTCCTTGGGCGCGCCGGTGCTTGCAAGGCTGTTGCAGCCGTTCGACCGGCAATGGCTCACGCTGCTGCGGCTGCACACGACCTATCTCTTTCCGCTGAGCTGGCCGGAGCGAAGCTTTGCGCCTGTCGTCGTCGGCAGCCTGACGCTCGCCTGGGGCGCGGCGCTCGCCTCGGGCGCGGTGCGGCGCCTGTTTGCGACGACGCTCCTCGCCAGTCTCGCCGGCCTTGCCGTCGCGGCGGTTTTCGGCGACCTCTACCCGTCGCAGCTTGTCGAGCAGGCGCAGCTTTGGCGCATGACATGGCTGCTGCAGCTCTTTTCCGCGATCGCGCTCTGCTTCGTTGTCGCGGAGCTCAAGAAGCGCGGCGCCGCCGGGGTCGCCTCGCTGTCGCTGCTCGCGAGCGGGTGGATGAGCTTCGACAGCATGCAAGGCGCTTTGTTTTGCGCGCTCGCGATCCCCGTCGCGTGCATGGACGGCCTGGTCTCCGCGCGCGTCATGCGCCTGCTCGCCTGGGTTTGCGCGGCAATCGCAATTCTTTCGGCGATGACCAATGTCGGCGCCCATCTCTATGGCCTCATCCATAGCTGGCGCGAGGCGCCGCCGGGCGCCGTCGATTTGCCGCAGCGTCTCGGCGCGAGCGTCGCGTTGCGGCTGCCGGTGATGGTGGCGGCGCTCGTTTGGGCGAACGGCGGCTTCAATCTTCCTAAGACTGCGCAAGTCGCCGCCGTGGCCGCCGCAACTTTCCTCGCGATCGTCAACTGGCGCGGCCCGGGCGACGATTTCGCAAGGCTGGCCGAAGCCGACGCGCGCGCGGTGGAGCTGGAGAGGCTCGTCGCGGCCCGTCCCGGCGAAGTCTTGTGGATCGGAGAGAGCCCGCTGGCCGCATGGACAGTGCTCGGGCGCCCGAGCTGGACTCCGAGCGGCGGACTGCTGTTCTCGCGCGACATGGCGCTGGCTTGGCGCGATCGCGCGCTCGCGCTCGTTGAGAACGAGTGGATCGATCGCCGCGTGTTTGCGCTGTGGCTGTTCAGAGGCGCGCCGGAGAAGTCCCTGCCAGAGCTTTCGCGCGAGAAGGTGGAACGCGTCTGCTCGCGCCCCGATGCGCCGGCCTGGATACTGGGCGCTGTCAAATCCCCGGTGGATATCCCTGCCGACGTCGAGGCTCAGATATGGCGCGGGCCAGCCCAAATTCTGCGGCGGGAAATCCAGGGCGAGAGGGTCTGGGACGCCGTAAAGGACGTGGCGGTCATCGACTGCGCGCGCTACGGCGAAAGCGGGATCCGCCGATAGGTTTTTCAACTCCCTGCAAGGATTGAGGCGATGTCCATTGAGCTGAGCAAGGATAACTGGACCGAGGCCGCTAACGCCCCGCGGCGCGCGCTGCCAGTGACGAGAGGAATCGAGAAACTCGCTCCGACGTGGCCGCTGCGGCTTCCTTCTTCCAGTGAAGCCGCCGGCGTCATCTTCGTGATTGCGCTTTGGCTTCTGACGCATCGCCACGAGAGCATCGTCGTCGACGCCCAGCTTTATGTGGGCCGAGCCATCGCATCTCTCGATCCCGATGGAGCCGGCGCCGACTTCTGGTACCGCCTCGACGGCCAATTCGCCTTCAGCCTGTTCCCCCGTTTGGTCGCCGTTCTGATTCCTTCGGTCGGCGTTTTCGGCGCCTCGGCTCTCCTCACGCTCGTCTCGCAATTGCTCTGGCTTTCGGCCCTGGCCGCCTTCACGACGAGCGTCGCGAAAGGGCGAGCGGCTTGGGCGATCCTAATTTGCGTCGCGGTCTCCTACGGAGGCTACAGCGCCTATGATTTCCTGCATTACGCGGAGGCGTGCGCAACGCCGAGACCGTTCGCGGAAGCCTTTGTGCTCGCCGCGCTTGCGTCCACGTTGCGAGGCGCGAAGCTTTGGGCGATTGTGTTTCTGCTCCCCTCCCTTTGCTTTCATCCGGTCATGGCCCTGCCTGGCGTTTTCTTCCTGTATTTCGAGTTCTGCGTGAAGGATCGGCGGTGGATTTTTTTGGGCGTCGCGGGCGGGCTTTGCGCGGTCGTCGCGGCGTTGATGGGAGCGCCGTTGTTTTCGCGCTTGATCGAACCGATGGATGCCGAATGGCTTGCGATGTCGCGCACGAGCGTGATCCTGTTCCCGTCGCAATGGGACGAGCCGTTCTTTATCGCCACCGCGCTTCGCATCTTGACGATCGCCTTTGTAGCGAGCGCGATGTCGGGACCCTTGGCGCGGCTGTTCTGGTCAATGATCGTGCTCTGCCTCGCGGGGATTGCGATCACCTACCTGCTCGCTGAAGTTTATCCCATCGTGATGTTCGTTCAGGTGCAGCTTTGGCGCGCAAGCTGGGTGACGGCGCTGCTGGCGACCGTGGCAATGTGCCTGTGCGCCTTGCGCCTCTTTAAGGAAGGACCTGCGAGCCGCGCGACGCTCGGTCTTTTCGCTCTCGCCTGGATCGTGGCGCCAGATCCGACCGGCCTGCTATTCGCTGTCCTCGCGATCATACATTACCGCTTCCGCAAGCAACTCTCGGAAAGATCGAGCACCATCGTCGCGCTTAGCTGCGGCTCGATTGCAGCGCTAATCGTCGTCGTCAGCGCCGGCTCCTACGCCAAGACAGTGCTGGAGATGGCGCCGCAGGCGCGCGACGCGGCTTACACTCCCCTGTATTTGCTGACGGGAAGCCGCTTCCTCGAGAAAATCGTGTCCGCCGCGGCGTTGGCCTATGCCCTCAGTGGGCTTCGATTGCCGAAGTTGACGCCTCTTGTTGTCTCGATCGGCTTGGCGGTTCTGGGGATCGCGACATGGGACGTCACGAGCGCCTACAACAGAGTCCTTTGGTCGAACGAGCGCCAGCCAGAACTGGAGGCCATGGTGGCGACTCATCCCGGAGAAGTCCTGTGGCTTAATGAATTCGCGGCGCCGTGGCTTTGGCTAGGCCGTCCGAACTGGGTGTCGAGAACGCATGGCTGGAGCGCGCCTTTCTCGCGTCCGCTCGCCATGAAGTGGAAAGAGCGCGCTGAGGCGCTGCGCGACGAGGGATGGATAGACCCGGCGTCGACTTTCGCGCTCAAGCGCGAGAAAGGTCATGTCGGCCCGCCTTTCATCCAGTTCACACGCGAGAGGATTCGAGCCATCTGCTCGCGCGCGGATGCGCCGGCCTGGATTCTCGGGCCGGTCCAGTCGTCCGCGGACTTCCCCGTGGACGTCGAAGCGCAGTTCTGGCGCCAGCCCTCGAAATTCGTACGCAACCCGGACGACAAGGGTCCCGTGTGGCTCGAAGTTCGAGACATCGCGGTTATCGATTGCTCGCGCTATCGAGACGCTTCGTCCTGATCGTCCGAAATCGACGCTTTGCGCGGGCCGCCCGGCGCCAGGCGCTCTTAACGGTTATTACAAGTCTGGGCGCCAAACATGCTTCCAAGCAGCGTGCGTGACGTGAATTGAAAGGGCGCGTCGCCTCTCCCCGCAAGGGGGAGGGCCGGTCTCGGCCTTCAAGTTGCGTGAAGCAAGCTTCTGGATCTCTCGAGAGACGCGAGCCGAACCGATGTCCCAAAAGTCCAATGCGCCTGTTCTCGTTACCGGTGGAGCCGGCTTTTTCGGCTCCCTGCTGGTCAAGCGCCTGCTGGCGGAAGGCGAAATTTGCGTCGTCGTGGACTTGCAGCCCTGTGAAGCGAAGCATGAGCGCCTGACCGCGATTGAGGGCGACATCCGCGACGCGGCTTTGCTCGACAAGCTTTGCGCCGAGCACGGCTTCAAGACGGTCTATCACTGCGCCGCCATCCTCGCGCATGCGGTGCGCGACAAGACCTTCCTGTGGCAATCCAACGTCGATGGCACGCGCAACGTCGCAGAGGCGGCGGCGCGTCACGGCGCGCGGTCGCTCGTGTTTTTGTCCTCGAACTGCCTATGGGCTGAGAACATGGGCCGTCCCGTGCGCGAGGACGACGAGCCCGCCCCGGTCGAGATCTATGGCCAGTCGAAATGGGAGGGCGAGAAGATCCTGGCGGAATACGCCGATCGCCTCAACGTCGTCTCGATCCGTTGCCCGACCATCATCGACGAGGGCCGGCTGGGGCTTCTCGCCATATTGTTCGAGTTCATCGCGGAAGGGCGCAAGGTCTGGGTCGTCGGCGGCGGACGCAATCGCTATCAGTTCATCTACGCCCAGGACCTGATCGCCGCCTGCATCGCGGCGGCCGATTATCCGGGCTCCGAAGTCTTCAACATCGGCTCCGACAATGTGGAGACGTTCCGCGAGGTCTATGGCTCCGTGATCGCGCGCGCGGGAACCACGGCGCGCGTCGCCTCGCTGCCGAGACGCGCCACCCTTTTCGCGATGCGCCTCGCCCACGCGCTCGGCGTCTCTCCGCTCGGCCCCTATCAATACCGCATGATCGCAGAGGACTTCGTCTTCGACACGACCAAGATCAAGGCCGCGCTGCAGTGGCGCCCGACCCTGTCGAATTCGGACATGCTCTGGCTCGCCTACCGCTACTTCAGGCAGAACCGGGCGGCGATCGCGGCGCGCCGCAACGTTTCCGCGCATAAGCAGGCGGCGAACATGGGCGTGATCCGCTTGCTCAAATGGGTGAGCTGAGCGGGAGGAGCAGCGAGGCTGGCGCCCGCGCGCCTCTCGCGTTTCCCCCTATGGCCTGAGAGCGGCTTTCTGGTCATAGTATGAGCCGGGCGCCCGCCTAGACAGCGCCGCGACTTAGGGAAACGCCATGCGCCATAAGCTCTATCCAGTGCCGCAGGACTTCGCCGCAGCGGTTGACGCGGCGGCCTATGAGGCGCGCTACAAGCGCTCGGTCGACGATCCGCAAGGTTTCTGGGGCGAGGAGGGCAAGCGCATCTCCTGGATCTCGCCCTACAGCTTCGTCAAGCGCACGAGCTTCGACACGCATAACGTCTCGATCCGCTGGTTCGAGGACGGCGCGACCAACGCCGCGATGAACTGCATCGACCGACATTTGCCGAAGCGCGCCGACCAGGTGGCGATCTTATGGGAGGGGGACGATCCCTCCCAGTCGCGCCGTATCACCTATCAGCAGCTCTTCGAGGAGGTCTGCCGCTTCGCCAATGTGCTCAAAAAACACGGCGCCAAGCGCGGCGATCGCGTGACGATCTATCTGCCGATGATCCCGGAGGCCGTCTTCGCCATGCTCGCCTGCGCGCGCATCGGCGCCGTGCATTCGGTGGTGTTCGGCGGCTTCTCGCCCGAGGCGCTCGCGGGCCGCATCGAGGACGCGCAGTCGGAGATCGTTGTCACCGCCGACGAAGGCCTGCGCGGGGCTAAGCGCATCCCGCTCAAGGCCAATGTCGACGAGGCGCTCGACAAGGCGCATTGCGTGAAGACTGTGCTCGTCGTGATGCGCACGGGCTCGGAAGACGTGGTCATGGAGCATGGCCGCGACTTTCGTTACGAGGACGAGGCCAAGACCGTCGACTCCTTTTGCCCTTACGCCGAGATGGGCGCGGAAGACCCGCTGTTCATCCTCTACACTTCGGGCTCGACCGGCAAGCCCAAGGGCGTGCTGCACACGACCGGCGGCTATCTCGTGCATGTATCGCTGACGCATGAGCTCGTCTTCGACTATCGCGAGGGCGAGGTCTTCTGGTGCACGGCGGATGTGGGCTGGGTGACGGGCCACAGCTACATCGTCT
>DASPSI010000068.1:0-7310 GCA_035624015.1 Methylocystis sp. | reverse complement strand
CCAAAGATGCTGCGCCGCAGCATGAGGCGCTCCAGCCGCGTAGATCAAGACCTCGCCCCTTTCGGGCGACCGATCCGCTGTCGAGCCTCCCCCAGCTTAGGAAAACGGCCCGATACGCGGGGCGCGTCTCCTTTTTTCCGGATCGACGACCCGCGCCTTTATCCAAAGGCCGCGGCGCGCCGCCGCTATGAAAGAGTCACGTGACGAAATTTTCCGATCTCGGTCTGGCCGAGACGTTGCTTTCCGCCCTCGCCCGCGAAGGATACGAAACGCCCACCTCCATCCAGGCCCAGGCCATCCCGCTTCTCTTGCAAGGCCGCGACCTTCTCGGCGTCGCCCAGACCGGCACCGGCAAGACTGCCGCCTTCGCGCTGCCTATTCTCAGCCGCCTGCTCGAAGATCGCCGCCGCCCGGCGCCGTTCACAGCCCGCGCGCTGGTGCTCGCGCCGACGCGCGAGCTCGCCGCGCAGATCGCCGACAGCTTCCGCGCCTATGGCCAATTCATGCGCCCGAGCGTCGGCGTCATCGTCGGCGGCGTCTCGCACCGTCCGCAGGCCGACATGCTGGCCCGCGGCCTCGACGTGCTGGTCGCGACGCCCGGCCGCCTGCTCGATCACGTCGCCACCGGGCGCCTGAAGCTCGCCGCCACGCAAATTCTCGTGCTCGATGAAGCCGACCATATGCTCGATCTCGGCTTCATCGCGCCCATCCGCCGGATCGTCGCGAAGTTGGCCAAGCGGCGGCAGACGCTGCTCTTCTCCGCCACCATGCCAAAGGAAATCGCAGGTCTCGCGCAGGACATGCTGGACAATCCAGCCGAGGTCTCCGTCACGCCCGTCGCCTCGACCGCCGAGCGCGTCGACCAGCATGTGTTCCTGGTCGACGGCGCCGCCAAACGCGACATGCTGGTCGAGCTGATGTCTGACGCCGACGTGGCGCGCGCCATCGTCTTCACTCGCACCAAGCGCGGCGCTGATCGCGTGGCGCAGCATCTCGGCGCCGCCGGCGTCGGCGCCGAGGCGATCCACGGCAACAAGAGCCAGAACCAGCGCCTGCGCGCGCTCGACAGCTTCCGCCGCGGCCGCACGCGCGTGCTCGTCGCGACCGACATCGCCGCTCGCGGCATCGACGTGGACGGCGTGACCCATGTCGTCAATTATGAGCTGCCGGAGACCGCGGAAGCCTATGTCCATCGCATCGGCCGCACGGCGCGCGCCGGCGCGTCCGGCCGCGCCATATCTCTATGCGATAATGGCGAGCGCCCTCTGCTGCGTCAGATCGAGAGGGTGACGCGGCAGACGCTGGCCTTCACCGATCGCCGCAGCGCCGACGCCCGCCGCGATGACGCGCAGCCCGCCCGCCGCAACCCGAGAGGCGGCGCCGCCAAGGGCGACGGCCTGGGCCGCCATGCTCAGCAACAGCCGCGGCGCGAGGACCAGCATCGCGACAATCAGCGCCCCGGTGGCGCGCGTCCGACGCAGCGCGTCAATGGCCGCAAACGCCGCGCTCCTGGCGGCGCGGGCCGCCCGCAGGCCGCCTTGCCCCAGGGGTGATGGATGGAGAGACGACCCTGGAGGAAGCATCTGGATGCGTTGGGCTCGACGCAGCTGGGGAAGTCTTGCTCTCTCAAACAAGGTAATAAAGCTTGTCGGAATGCTCGCCTCTCTCGGAAGCAAGCGTTGCGCGCACGGCGCGAATCGCCGCGAGCGTAGCCGAGTCGTCGTCCGAGCCTTGCGGGAACACGCGCTGCTTCGGCAACCAGGACGGAAAGTCCAGCCGATCGAAGGACTCGAGCAAGTCCGGCTTCAGCCCAGCGAGCCAAACGAATATCCCCCGAGCTTGCGCCTGCTTGAGAAAGCGCTCGAGATGCTCGAGGCTCACCACGTCCGGATTGCGCACGCGCTTCAGACGCAGCAAGATGTGATGCAGGCCCTCTTCGAGCGCGCGGGCCATAATCTGCTCGAGGGCGCGCTCGAGCTCCGGACCGGCGCCGAAGAAGAGCTCTCCTTCCAGGTCATACACGATATACCCCGCGGGTGGCGGGTCAGAAGACAGGCGGTCGCGCACGACGTCGTTGCGATCCACGACGAGCTCGATGGTTCTAAGCCTCGCCGCGCGCGGCACGAAGAGCAGGATCGACAGCGCGACGCCGATTAATATAGCTTCGTCGAGCCCGAAGGCGATCGCGCTCAATGCGGTTACGACCACGACGCCCGCGTCCATGCGCGTCGCGCGAACCGTATAGGCGAGGCGCTTAAGATCGATCAGTCGGAACGCGACGAGCAGCAGCAGCGCGGCGAGCGCGGGCTTCGGCACGAAGCGCGCGAGCGGCGCGAGGCTCAGCACGGCGATGGCGACGAAGAGCGCGGCAATGACGCCGGACAGCCGCGTCGCAGCGCCGGCATGGAAATTAATGGCCGAGCGCGAGAGAGACCCCGAGCCCGGCAAGCATTGAAAGAATCCGCCCGCGAGATTGGCGATCCCCTCGGCGAGGCATTGGCGATTGTAGTCGAGCGGCTGGCGCGTCTCATGCGCGATCGACTTCGCGATGGCGAGCGCCTCAAGCAGCCCGAGGAAGGCGATGGCCGTGGCGTCGGAGGCGAGGTCGACGAACCAATGCAGCTCGACGCGCGGAATATGCGGCGCTGGCAAGCTGCTCGGCACCGAGCCCGAGACAGCGATCAAAGTCTTGCCGTCCGAGCCAGGCGTCGTCCAGCCCGCGAGATAGGCCGCGATGGCGACGATCACGAGGGAGAGCAGCATGTCGAACTGCGGCAGTCGGTAGCGGCGGATGAGAAAGCGGAACAGCACCGCGAGGAGGAGCGTCGCGCCTGTCACTGCGACTGCGCGCCCGTTCAGCGAATCGCCCTGTGTGAGAGTGAGCCAGAGGCGATGGAGGATGTGCTGGGAGCCCGTGCCCTTGTCGCGCACGCCGAGCGCGTTGCTGAGCTGGCCGATCGCGAGCAGCAGGCTCGCGGCGCTCATGAAGCCCAGAATGACGGATTCCGAAATGTAGCGCGTAAGGTCGCCGAGCCGGAAGAAGGCGATCGCGATCTGTATGGTTCCGACCAGCGCGCCGAGCAGAAAGGTCGCTTCTGCCGCTTCGACGCGCTGCTCGGAGTCGAACATCGATAGCGCGCTGAAGACGACGAGCGAGATCGCGCTCGTTGGGCCGTTGATGAGATGCGAGGACGAGCCGAAGACCGAGGCGACGGCGGTGACCACGATCGCCGAATAAAGCCCGTAGCGCGGATCGATGCCGGCGAGCAGCGCATAGGCCATGGCTTGCGGCAGTGAAATGGCGGCGACAGTCAGGCCCGCGATGACATCGCGTCGCAGCGTCAGCTGGTCATAGTCGATTGCAAAACTCATGGCTTGCGCGTTCCGATCACATTGTCGATCACGCCGTTCTCGGCGAAGAATTTTTCGCTCGCGTCGTCCCAGTCGCGAGCGATCTCGGTGATCGCAACGAGCTCGATCTGGGGAAATTTGACGCCGGCCCGCAGCGCAATGTCTGGATTGAGCGGTCGATAGCCGAGCTTGGCGATCTCTTGCTGCGCAGCATCGCTGTAAAGAAACTCGAGATAGGCCTTGGCGGGGGCGAGATCGCCCTTGCGCGCCCCGGGCTTATCAAGCCAGGCGACCGCGGGCTCAGCGCGAATGCTGACGGGCGGATAGACGACCGCGAGCCTTCCCTTGGATTGCGCGATTTCGCGGATCGCCTCGTTCTCCCAAGTGAGGTGAACGTCACCCTGCTCCTGATCGGCGAAGGCGATGGCTGCGCCGCGCGCGCCTTCGGCCAGCGAAGGGGCGTGGAGATAGAGCTCTTGCAGGAAGCCTTTGGCGTCGTCTTCCGAACCGCCGCGCGTCACGACGGCGGCCCAGGCGGCGAGCGCCGTCAGCTTGCCATTGCCCGAGGTTCTCGGATCGGGAGTGACGACCTCGAGCCCCGGCTGCACCAGGTCCGGCCAATCCTTGATCTTGCGAGGGTTGCCCCGGCGCACGACGAAGACGATCGTCGAGGTGTAGGGCGAAGAATGGTTCGGCAGCCGCTCGGCCCATTTGTCCGCGACGAGGCCGCGCTTGCGGAGGCTGTCGACGTCCAAATAAAGGCCGAGCGTCACCACGTCCGCCTTCAGCTCGCCGCTTAAAATCCTGCGCGCTTGGCTGCTCGAGCCGCCATGCGATTGCACTATGGTCAGCCGGCGTCCCGTCTCTTTTTCATATGTCTCGAGGAAGAGCGCATTGATCTTCTGATAGAGCTCTCGCGTGGGATCGTAAGAGACGTTGAGCAGTTGAATGCTCGCCTCGCCCGGAGCGTTTGTGACTGCGATGAGCGTCAATCCCGCCGCGGCGGCGGCGAGAGCAAAGAGATTGAGCCAGCTGCGCCCGCGCATTTAGGTGTTTCCTGGCCGCTGAGTCCTTTCCATCGGCAGCGGCGGCGTGAGAGAACCACAACTTGATATAGATGGTGAATTTAGTCAACTAATGACTGCTTCCCCCGCGAACCCGAAAAGGGAGGGCTGTGAGCGACGTTGCGCCAAAATTGGACTTGCCTCGGGGAAGGATCCGAAGTCCCCTCTCTGCAATCGGCTTCCGGCCATGGAAGGACGTGGGGAAGCCTCAACATAAGAGTGAGCATGGCCTGCTTCGCCGGGCGCGGCTATGCGATCGGCTTCACGGCAGGCGCAGGAGACGTTCAGAAGCGGCCGCCGTCTTGCTCGCAGGCTAGCGTCGCCCAATGAAGAACAGACGCGGATAGCGCAGGAGCACTTTCCCGTCGGGCTGCATGGAATAGGCGGCCGCCAGCTCCCTTTCGTAGCGCGCCAAGAACGCCTCCCGCTCCCACGGGTTCAGCGGTTCGAGAAACGGCCTAAGCCCGGACCCTTCGAACCAGTCGACGATGCCTTTGGACCCATCGAGCGGGTGGACATAGGTCGTCTGCCATATTTCGAAGAACGCGCTCGCAGGCGCCAGCAGGCGATAGTAATCTTCGATGCTTCCGATGACCGGACGCGTTTTCGCGATCGGCACGAGGCGGTCTGCCCAGGGACCGTCGGCGGCCACCATGCGCATCAGCGCGTGCGAGATTTCATGGATGTTGTGCGGCATCTGCACGGCGAGCCAGCCGCCCTTCGCGAGATAGGATGCGAGGCGCGGCATGAGCCGATCGTGATCGGCGACAAACTGCAACGCGGCGTTGGCGAAAATGAGGTCGGCGTCCTGGGATGGACGCCAGTCTTCGATGCCCTGCCTGACAAATGCAGCTCCGCTCACCCGCTTTCGCGCGGCGGCGAGCATGTCGTCCGAATAATCGACGCCGACGATTTCCGCGTCCGGAAAGGTCGCGGCGAGCAGTTCCGTGCTGTTTCCCGGTCCGCAGCCGAGATCGTAAACGGTCCGAGGCTCGAACGCGGGAAGGCGCGACAAGAGGTCCCGCGCCGCGCGCGTGCGCTCGCGCTCGAACTTCAGATAGAGCGCAGAGCTCCAGTCGGTCATGGCCTCGCCTTCGGTATCGACGACATGCCGCTTTCGCGGTTGACAAGGAGAAGACGGTATACTCTATTAAATTACTAGAATGGTGGCTCCAATAAGGAAAGCCCGCGAAAAATGCTGCGGTGGTCACGCGTCGTAGGCCGTCGGACTCGCCACGCCATCGCCCTCAAGGCGGCTCTGTTTTGCGCCGCCGCGGCGCAGGCGGCGCCCGCGCTGTTGAACGTGTCCTACGACCCCACTCGCGAGCTCTATAGGGCGATCAATCCAGTTTTCGCTGCGGAATGGAAAGCTAGGACGGGCGAGACGATTCAGGTGCAGGCGTCGCACGGCGGCTCGGGCGCGCAAGCGCGGGCGGTCATCGACGGTCTCGCGGCGGATGTGGTGACGCTGGCGCTCGCGGCCGACATCGACGCCATCGCGACGAAGACCGGCAAGATCCCGCTCGACTGGCAAAAGCGGCTGCCGAACAACTCGTCGCCCTACACCTCGACGATCGTCTTCCTCGTCCGCAAGGGAAATCCCAAGGCGATCCGCAATTGGGACGATCTCGCCAAGCCCGGCGTTGCGGTGATCACGCCCAATCCGAAAACCTCGGGCGGCGCACGCTGGAACTATCTCGGCGCCTGGGGGTTCGGACTCAAGAAGTTTAACGGCGACGAGGCCCAGACGAAGGAGTTGGTCAAGGCGATCTATAAGAATGCGCCGGTGCTCGACACGGGCGCGCGCGGCGCGACCATCACCTTCACCCAGCGCGGCCTCGGCGACGTCCTGATCGCTTGGGAGAACGAGGCCTTTCTTGCCTTGCAGGAATTCGGCGCCGACAAATTCGAGATCGTGGCGCCCCCGATTTCGATCCTCGCCGAGCCGCCGGTCGCCATCGTCGACGGCAACGTCGACGCCAAAGGCACGCGCAAGGCGGCCGAGGCCTATCTGAACTTTCTCTACACGCCGGCGGCGCAAAAGATCATCGCCAAGAACTTCTATCGCCCCGCGCTTGCGGAAGCCGCCGACAAGAGCGATCTGGCGAAGCTGCCGAAGATCGAGCTTTTCACGGTGGACGGCGTCTTCGGCGGCTGGGCGGCGGCGCACAAGAAGCACTTTGCCGATGGCGGCGTCTTCGACGAGATCCAGCAGCAGGACGCGCCCAAATGACCACGCTTGCGCGCGGACGGACCCGCAGCTTCGTCGCGCCGAGCGTCATACCGGGTTTCGGCGTCACTTTCGGCTACACGCTGCTTTATCTGTCGCTGCTCGTGCTGTTTCCGCTTGCGACACTGATCTGGCGGTCCTCCGGCCTCGGCCTCTCGGGACTACTTGCCGTCGCGGCCGAGCCGCGCGTCGCCGCGAGCCTGCGGACGACCTTTCTGATCGCATTCCTCGCGGCGACGACGGATCTTTTGTTCGGGCTTATTATCGCTTGGGTCCTGACCCGCTATGCCTTTCCCGGACGGCGCCTGCTCGACGCCTTCGTCGATCTTCCTTTTGCGCTGCCCACAGCGGTCGCGGGCATCTCGCTCGCCGCGCTCTATGCGCCCAACGGCTGGTTCGGCGCGCCGCTGGCCGACATCGGCGTCAAAGTCGCCTTCACGCGCTTCGGCATTTACGTCGCTCTGGTCTTCGTCGGCCTGCCCTTCATCGTGCGCACCGTTCAACCGATCATCGCCGAGCTCGAAGCGGAGCTCGAGGAGGCTTCCGCCACGCTCGGCGCCTCGCGCTGGCGGACCGCGCGCAGCGTGCTGCTGCCGCCGCTCGTTCCCGCCTTGCTGACCGGCTTCGCGCTCGCTTTCGCGCGCGCCGTCGGCGAATATGGTTCG
>DASPSI010000026.1:0-22563 GCA_035624015.1 Methylocystis sp. | reverse complement strand
TTGGCCAGCATGAAGCGGCGAGATTGCGTCTTCGCCCCTCTTCCTGCTAACGGAATGCGGCAAGGGGCTTAACCTTCAGCGATCGAGCGATGACGGCGGCGACACTCGAGCGGCGGCCAGCCGCGATCATCTTCATCCTCATCACGGTAGGACTTGACATGCTGGCGCTCGGCGTCATGCTGCCAGTGCTGCCGAAGCTCATCGTTCAGTTCGAGGGCGGCGAAATCGCCAGCGCGGCGAGCATCGCCGGCTTCTTCAGCTTTTCCTGGGCGACGATGCAGTTCCTGTTTCAGCCCGTGCTCGGCGCGGTCTCCGACCGCTTCGGACGCCGTCCGGTGGTGCTGATCTCAAATCTCGGTCTCGGCCTCGACTATCTGTTCATGGCGCTCGCGCCGTCCCTGCCCTTTCTCTATGTGGGCCGGCTGATTTCCGGCGTCTCCGCCGCGAGCTTCTCGACCGCTACCGCTTATATTTCCGACGTCACGCCGCCCGAGCGGCGCGCCGGACGCTTCGGCCTGCTCGGCGCGGCCTTCGGCCTCGGCTTCATCGTCGGCCCGATGATCGGCGGCCTACTGGGAGACTACGGGCTGCGGGCGCCGTTTTATGGCGCGGCGGCGCTGAGCCTCATGAACTTCCTTTATGGCTATTTCATCCTGCCGGAATCGCTCGCCGCAGAAAGCAGAAGCAAGACGCTGTCCTGGCGCAGCGCCAATATTGTCGGCGCCCTGCAGATGCTAGGCGGCCAGCGCGAATTGACGCTCATCGCCGTGGCGGTGTTCTTGTCGTACCTCGCGCATGACTCGCTGCCGAGCCTGTTCGTGCTCTACAGCGACTATCGCTATCACTGGGACACGAAAACGACCGGCCTGGCGCTGGCGGCGGTCGGCGTCGCGCAGACCCTGGTCTCGGGAGGACTCGTCCGGCCCTTCGTCGCCCGTTTCGGCGAGCGCGCGTCGCTTGCCCTCGCGCTGGCCTCGGGCGCGGTGGGCTTCGCCCTCTACGCCTTCGCGCCGAACGGCGCGCTGTTCATGAGCGGCATCGCCTTCATCGCGCTCTGGGGCATGGCCAATCCGTCGTTTCAGGCGCTCGCGACGCGCCTCGCCTCGGCTTCGGAGCAGGGCCGGCTCCAGGGCGCGCTCTCGAGCCTACGCGCCGTTTCCGGCATGATCGGACCGCTGCTGTTCACGCAAATCTTTGCGCTGAGCGTCACCGCCGGCGTGTTTCCCGGCGGGGCGTACTTCCTCTCCGCCGTGCTCCTAGCCGCAAGCCTCGTCGTCGCACGCGCGGCGACCGCGCGCGCGACTTGACCTTCATTCCCCCTGAGGCTCAGCAGGGGACGCAGCGGCAGCACCGCGGCGCGCAGCGGCTGATCCAGCCGGGACCGCATCCGCAATAGCCGGTCGTGCCGTCACAGGCCGCCTCAGCGATCTTTGGGCTGAAGTTCTCGACGGCGCGCGTGCAGGCGTCCTTGAACTGATAGCTTTGCGCATAGGCTTCCGAGGTCGTCAGCATAAGCGCACCCGTGGAAAGCGCGATCGCCAACTTTCGCATGACTATCTCCCGTCCCTTGGGGCTCGATGGACGAGCCTCAGGCTAAACGTCCTGCGCGTCGGGGCGTTCCACGCTCTAAAAAAACTTCGCCGTATGGGTCCTCTCGTCGAGCCCGAGCGAAAAGCGCCGGCGAAGGCTCCCTTTTCGGGACGCTTCAGCCGGCGCAAGTTTGGGAGGAAGAGGAAGGAAATCTGAAAGATCAGAGGCGGTAGCGGATCTGGTCGGTCCAGAAGCGCTCCAGGCGCTGCAGCGAGGAGTTCAACACCTTGAACTCGTCGGCGCTGACCCCGCCGATCTGCTCGACGGTGACCGCGTGCTTGTCATAGAGCTGGGCCACGATGTCATGCACCTCGCGGCCCTTGGGGGTGAGGCTGATGCGCACCGAGCGGCGGTCTATGCGCGAGCGGGCGTGGTGGAGATACTCCATCTCCACGAGCTTCTTGACGTTGTAGGAGACGTTGGAGCCGAGATAGTAGCCGCGCGTGCGCAGCTCGCTCGCGGTGAGCTCCTTGTCGCCGATATTATAGAGCAGCAGCGCCTGCACGGAGTTGATGTCGCTGCGGTTGCGGCGGTCGAACTCGTCCTTGATGACGTCAAGCAGGCGGCGATGCAGGCGCTCGACGAGGGTCAACGCCTCGAGATAGACTGGGCGAACCTCGTTGATGCGCTCGGCGCGGGCCTGCTGCTGCGGGGCTTTCGCTGCGATGTTCATAGTTGTCTCCGTCTTCTTCCCAAAGGCGTGCAAGCATTCGCCTTCCGCCGTTCATGAGCAGAAGTTACCGGGCGCGAATGAATTCCAATTTAAGCAACAGCCTGAATCGCGAATTTACCTAGATGGCTGAGGTTGCGGTGAATCGAGCGTGAAAAGAATGTCTGATTTACGCTGAATATTCCTTAACCTTGCTGGCCGCCGCCGCCCGCGCGCCGGCGGCCAAGGCCCAAGGATTTCAATGCGCCGCTGCTGCCTTTCTTCGGACGGCGGCGCTCCATGACGCGCTGCGCCTCGAAGTCGCGGCCCGCCTCGAAGGTCAGGCCGAAGTAAAGCGCGATCAGACCAAGATCGATTCCGACCAGCCAGTAGCCGCCGAGAAAGACGCGCGGCGTCGTCGCCGCGACGAAAATCTGCGCGCTGGCGATCAAGAGCCACAGCACGCCGCCCCAGGGCGTGGCGAGCCACAGCCCGACGCCGGCGACGAGATCGAGCACGCCGAAGAAGACGATCGCCAGCGCCGCGTTCTGCGGCATGATCTCGAATATCGAGCCCCCCGCGGTCAGGACGACATACCATTGCGCAAGACCCTGCAGCAGCCAGAACAGCGCCATGACGCGCATGAACAGCGTCAGCAGATAGCCCCAGCGCGTGGCCTCGCCGTTTGAGGCGTCGCCGACTCTGATCGCACGGTAGGGGTCGTCGGCGTCGTCGTAGTTTTGCGGCTCGGCCATGGGGCTGCTTCACTGCCCGCGTCTGGCGCGCGCGGCGAAGCGTACAGCCTCCTCAGCCGCGCGGAACAACGCCTTCGCCTTGTTCTCGCATTCGCGCTGCTCGTAGGCGGCGTCGCTGTCGTAGACGACGCCTGCGCCTGCCTGCACATGCATGCGCCCGTCCTTCACCACGGCGGTTCGCAGCACGATACAGGTGTCCATTTGCCCGCCGGAGCCGAAATAGCCGATGCAGCCGCCGTAGATGCCGCGCTTGTCCGTCTCGAGCTCGTCGATGATCTCCATCGCCCTGACCTTCGGCGCGCCGGAGACAGTCCCCGCCGGAAATCCTGCGGCGAGCGCGTCGATGCAGTCGCGGCTTTCATCCAGCTCGCCTTCAACGTTCGAGACGATGTGCATGACGTGGCTATAGCGCTCGATCACGAATTGGTCGGTGACCTTCACCGTGCCGGTCTTGGCGACGCGGCCCACGTCGTTGCGCCCGAGATCGAGCAGCATCAGATGCTCGGCGCGCTCCTTCTCGTCCGCGAGTAAGTCCTTGGCCAGCCGGAGGTCTTCCTCGGCCGTGGCGCCGCGCCAGCGCGTGCCGGCGATCGGGCGGATCGTGACCTTGCCGTTCGAAAGCCGCACGAGAATCTCGGGGCTCGAGCAGACGATCTGAAAATCGCGAAAATCGAGGAAACAGAGGAAGGGAGCCGGATTGATGCGGCGCAGCGCTCGATAAAGCGCGAAGGCCGGCAGCGCGAAAGGCGCCGCGAAGCGCTGCGAGAGCACGACCTGAAAGATGTCGCCAGCGCGAATATATTCCTTGGCGCGCTCGACCATTTCGAGAAAGCGCTCGCGCGGCGTGTTCGATTCCTGCTGGGGCGAGACGAGCGCGGCGTCTGCGGCCGCCTCGCGATGATCGAGCGCTCCCTCCAATGTGGCGGCCACCCCGTCGAGTCTTGCGAGCGCCGCCTCATGCGCCGCGCGCGCCGAGACTCCGGTCTTGGGGCGCACGGGCGTGACGACGGCGACGTCGTCCTTCACGCTGTCGAACACCACCATGACCGTCGGGCGCAGCAGCATCGCATCCGGCGCGCCGATCTTGTCTTCCTTCGCCGGCGCGAGCCGCTCCATCAGGCGGACCATGTCATAGCCGAGATAGCCGAAGACGCCCGCCGCCATTGGCGGCAGATTGTCCCGCGTCTCCGTCGCCGACTCAGCGATGAGCTCGCGCAGCGCCGCGAGCGGCGGCTTGTCGCAAGGCGTGAAGCGGGAGGCGCCATTCAAGGCGTTGCGATCGATCTCGGCGCTCTCGCCATTGACGCGGAAGATCACGTCAGGATCGAGCCCGATCATCGAGTAGCGCCCGCGCGCCGCGCCGCCTTCGACCGACTCGAGCAGGAAGCAATTGCCCGCGCGATGGCGCGAGAGCTTCAGATAGGCCGAGACGGGCGTCTCCAGATCGCCAACTAGGCGGATCGAGACGAGGCAGGGACGCCCCGCCTCATACAGGCGCGCGAACTCGTCATAGGCCGGTTCCGAAAGCTCGGCGCTCACCTGTCGCTGTCTCCGCCGACCGCCGCCTGCAGCGCCTTCTGGTTGATGTCGACGTTATAGGCCTTCTCCAGCCCGCCGACATATTGCTCCAGCACGTCGTTCTCGATGGCGGGCTTCAGCTGCTGCTTGAGGCTTTGCATCTCCGCCGAGTTCGGATCGAATGGCGGCGTCGCAGCCGATATGACCTGGAAGACGAGCTGCCCGCCTTCGATCGGCGTCGCGCCGGCGCCGCGCACGGGCTGCTCAAAGAACTGCACGATCGTCGACGCCGAGTAATCGGGGCGGTTCGCGCGCCTCACGTCGGCGATGTGGCGCAGCGGGAGGCCCAGCTCGCCGGAGAGATTGTCGATCGGCTTGCCGCCGCGGATCTGCTCGACGAGCTCATTGGCCTTGGTCGTCAGCGCCTTCTGCTCGGCGTCTCTCTTCATGGCCGCGACGACCTCGCCCTTGACCTCGTCATAGTTCTTCTGCCGCGATTGCTCAATGTCGGTCACGTCGAACCAGACATAGCCGCCGTCGCGCGTCGCGACCGCCTCATTGTCGACGCCCTTGTCGGAGGCGAAGGCGGCCTTCAGCAGCTCCTGACCCCCGGGAATATCAGCGACGACAGGCTTGCCGGCCTTGTCGCGGCCGAGATCGTCGACCCAATCGATGTCGCGGGTCTTGAGGCCCGTGGCCTGCGCGGTCTCGGCCAGCGACTTGCCGGCGCCCCGCTGCTCCTCGATCGCGTCGTGCAGGCGGCGAACTTCCGGGGCGGTCTTCTTGGCCGCAATCTCCAGACGCAGCTCCGGCGTCGCCTGCTCGAAGGTCTTGATCAGCACCGCTGGTTGGATCTTGCGAATCTGCGAGACGGCATAGCCGAAGGGCGTCGCCGCGATCTCCGCGTAGCCTGGCGCCGGCGGCGCGAAAACGGAGGCCGCCACCTTGGCGTCGCCGAAGTCGCTCTGCGCCACGAGGCCGAGATCCACGTCCTTCGGGGTCAGATTGCGCTCTTTGGCGAGCGCCTCGAAGGACAGGCCACCCTTGAGCTTCTCCAGCGCCTCCTTCGCCTCGGCCTCGGTCTTGAAGACGATCTGCGAAACCTCGCGCTTCTCCGCCGTGCCGTAACGCTGGCCCTTGACCTCGTCATAGAGCTTGCGCACGTCGGCTTCCGGCACGTCCTCGGTCTTCGCGATCGCCGCCGCCGTGTCGGCGAGGATCGTGAGCCTCCGATATTCGCGGGCGCGGAAGGCCGTCTCCCACTGGTGGTAATATTTTTTGATCTCCTCGTCGCTGGGCTCAATCGTCGCGCCGATCGCCGAAGCCGGCAGCAGAAAGGCGTCGATGCTGCGCGTCTCGTTGCGGAAACGATGGATGGCCTCGAGCATTAGCCGAGGCGCCTCGAGCCCCGAGGTGATCGAGTCGGTAATCGCCTTGCGCAGCACGACCGCCTTCTGCTCGACAAGGAACGAGCGCTCGGAATAGCCTGCGTCGTTGACGATCTGCTTGAAGCGTTCGGGGTCGAACTGGCCGTTGGGTCCTTGGAAGACCTTTTCGGTCTTGAGCTGGCGCTGCACCTCCTCGTCGCTCGTCGCAAGCCCGAGGCCCTTGGCGCGGGCGTCGAGTGTGGCGTCGGTGATGAGGCGCTCGAGCACTTGCTGGTCGAGCCCGGCGCGGCGCGCTTCGTCATTGGTGACGGCGCGGCGAAGGCGCTGCTGGAGCCGGCGCAGCTCATTCTGATAGGCGGAGCGGTAGGTCTCGACCGAGATCTCGCCGCCGCCGACCTTGACCAGGCGCTGCGAGGTGAAGCCGCGGAACACGTCGCCGATGCCCCATATCGCGAAACTGACGACCATGAAGCCGAGGACGAGGGCCATGATCCCCCGGCCGAGCCAATTTTGCGAGATGACGCGCAGTCCGTCGAACATGTTGTCCTTCCCTTGCCGCCGGCCTTTCGCGGCGGCCTTTCTCGATTTTGGCGCGGACTATAGGGATGCGCGGGCGCCGATGCAAACGAGGTTTTGGCTGCCCTCGCCGGGGTTGCGCCGCTCAGCGCGCGCAGACCGCCCGAGGCCTTGATCGCGGTCGGCGCGCGGCATATGCGCCGCAGTACCCTAGTGGTTCGCCTCAACCAAATTGAAGCCTCTCGGTTTGCGGGCCTGGAGGCCCCCGGTCCGACGGCGCCGCAATGGACCGCTCGCCTCAAAGGATCTCCAGGCTCGCATTGTAACGCGCAAATTCGATGAAGCGGACAACCAGTGGCGGCTAACGCCCGTCGATGAAGGCTTCGACCTGCTCATAAACCTCGGGCCTGCCGAGCACGAGATGCCCGGCGCGCGGGACGGCGATGAATCTCTTCGGCTCCTTCGCCAGCGCGAACAGGCCGCGCGCCTCCGCGATCGGGATGATCGGGTCGCTCTCTCCATGCGCTACAAGCAGCGGCATGTCGACCGCGCCGATGGCGAGGTCGGAGCGATAGGGGTCGCGCATCAGCCAGCCTATCGGAAAAAAACGGTAGCGCGTTTGCGCGACATGCAGAACCGAGAGGAATGGCGAATCGAGCACAAGCGCCGCAGCTTTGTGCCGCGCGGCCAGAATCGTCGCGACGCCCGTGCCGAGCGACTCGCCCATCACCACGAGCCGCCCGTCGGTGAAGCCGCGCCGTTCGGCCTCCGCGAAAGCCGCTTCGCCGTCGAGCAGGAGGCCTTCTTGCGTGGGCCTGCCGGTCGAGCCTGGGTAGCCGCGATAGGCGATCGCAAGCAGCCCGTAGCCGCTCGCCAGCATCTCGCGGAAGCGCAACGCGCGGTCCGCGAGAGCGCCGCCATTGCCGTGAAAATAGAGGATCAGCGGCCGCCCCGGCTGCGGCCGCGCAAACCAGGCGAGCAGCGTCTCGCCGTCCTGCGTCGCAAGATGCAACGTCTCGATCTTTTCCACCCCCGCCTGCGCCGGCGTCAGGAGCGGCCCGCCCGGGAAGTAGAGAAGGCGCCGTTGAAAGAGCGCGAGCACGCAGAGCGTTAGAACATAGAGCGCGGCGACGACCATCGCGGCGTTTCCCACGAGCGCCATGTCTTTTGGTCCCTGCGGTTGCGTGACGAGAATCCGAGGAATTCTTTTGTCGCCCTCTTCGTGTCCTTCGCGCCTTTGTGGTCGGAATCACCACGAAGGCGCGAAGGACACGAAGACTAATAATCCACTCCGACCAAATAGAGCCCGTGCGGCGGCGCGACTTGGCCGCAGCGGGCGCGGTCGCGCGCCTCGAGCGCATGGCGCAAATCCTCGATGCGCCACTTGCCCGAGCCGACATGCTCGAGCGATCCCGCGAGCGAGCGCACCTGGTGATGCAGAAAAGACGGCGCGCTCGCCAAAATCTCGATGCGCTCGCCGAAGCGGCGCACGTCGAGACGGTCGAGCGTCCTGACGGGCGACTTCGCCTGGCACTCGGACGCGCGGAAGGTCGAAAAGTCGAACTTGCCGACGAGCGCCTGCGCCGCCGCATGCATGGCGTCGGCGTCGAGCGCCCGCTTCACGTGCCAAGCTCTGCCGTAATCGAGCGCGAGCGGCGCGCGGCGGTTGTCGATGAGGTAGCGGTAATGGCGCGCCCTTGCCTGGAACCGCGCCTCGAAATCGTCGCCGACCGCCCGTGCGGACAGCACCGCGATCGGGTCCGGCAGCAGATGCGCGTTGATCGCGTCGCGCAGCCGGTCCTCGCGCCACTCGCGCTTCAGATCGACATGGGCGACCTGGCCCAGCGCGTGGACACCTGCGTCGGTGCGCCCCGCGCCGTGGACGACGCGCCGCTGGCCCTCGATCGCGAAGACGGCCTCCTCCAGCCGCTGCTGCACCGACACGCCATTGGCCTGGCGCTGCCAGCCGACGAAAGGGCCGCCGTCATATTCGATCGTGAGCGCATAACGGGGCATGAGCCGACGACTTGGCCTCGCCTTACTTCGCCTCCGCCGCCGCCTTCGCCTCGACATAGCCGTCGATGAGCTCCGCGCCGGCCAGAACCTCGATCGTCGAAGCCTTGAGCTCGTCGGCATGCAGCGGCTCCGCGCGACCGCCAAGACAATGGCCGAGGAAGCTCTCGGTCAGCGCCTGCACGGCGATCACATTCTCCGGCTGCGCGAAGCCGTGGCCTTCGTTTTTCACTAGGACATAGGTCACGGGAATGCCATGCTCCTTCAGCTTGTCGGCGATCATGTCGGATTGCGCCTTGACGACGCGCGGGTCATGCTCGCCTTGCAGGATCATGAGCGGACGCTCGATGCGGTCGGCCTGGCGCAGCGGCGAGCGCGTCTGAAGGAGCTGCAAGCCTTGCGCCGTCGCGGGATCGCCCACGGCCTTCAGCCATTTCGCCCGGCCGGAAGTCCAATAGGGGGGCACGGTGCTCAGCAGATGCACCAAGTCCGACGGGCCCACCGTGTCGACGCCGCACGCGTAAGTCTTGGGCTCGCGCGTCAGGCCGACGAGCGTCGCATAGCCGCCGTAGCTCCCGCCCGTGATGGCGATGTGGTCGGGGTCGGCGATCTTGCGGTCGATCGCATAGGAGACGGCGTCGATCAGGTCGTCGTCCATCTTGCCGCCCCATTCGTGGTCGCCGGCGTTGATGAAGTTCTTGCCGAAGCCCGTCGAGGATCGGAAATTCACCGAGAGCACGGCATAGCCGCGATTGGCCAGCCATTGCGCATGGCCGGAGAAGCCGAAGCCTACGCGTCCCCACGGACCGCCATGGACGTCGAGCACGAGCGGCGCGGGCTTTTCCGGGCGGCCGGGATGGCCGTCGTCGGAGCCGAGCGGCAGAGTGAGGTAGGAGACCAGATTCAGGCCGTCGCGCGACTTAATGACGATCGGATGCATGGCGGCGAAAGGGGTGTCCGCGAGCTCGGGACGCGAATCATAGAGCTTCTTGAGCGTCTTCTCGGCGCGGTCGTAAAGATAGGCGCTCGGCAGCCTCACATCGGTCGCCGAGCCGATCACCCAGTAGCGATCGTCCTCGCTGCGCGACTGCAAGCCCCAATCGTCGTTGAAGGTCTTGTGCAGGAAGGCGAAGTCCTCGCGCACGCTGTCATCGAGAACATGATAGATGTTGCGCTCGTAATTGGTGGAATAAGCCAGGGGCTCGTGCGTTTTCTGATCCGTGAGCAGGGCGCCCACGTCCGCCCGGGGGTCCTCGGCGAAAAGCTTGCGCGCGCCGCTCTTGAGATCGACCCTGTAGAGGGCGCTGGTGTCGCGATCCTTGCTGCTGTGGATCAGGACCTCGTTTTTTTCGGGGAGCAGCTCGAGTATCCCCGTCGTCCGCGAGTCTTCAGGTGCGATCTTGAGCCAGGGCTCGAGCTCGCCGTCGTCGCGCAGCCGAAGATAGTCGATCCCGCCGTCGTCGCGCGTCTTCATGGCGAAGCGGACGCGATAGTCGTCGTCCGTCAGAAAGCCCGCATATTCCGCGTTCTCGCGCAGAAGAGCAAGCTCGCCCGTGCGGTAGTTCAAGCGGTAGAGGTCGAAATATTTGGGATCGCGCTTGTTGAGCGTGATCAGCACCTCGTCGCGAATTTTGGGGCTGATGGCGTCGATGCCCGCGCGCGCGCCCTTGAACGGCGTGAGGTCCGTGGGCTCGCGCTTTTCGAGATCGGTCGCATAGATGTGATAGTTCTCGTCGCCTCCCGTGTCCTGGGGGAACAAGATGTGCGTGCCCGAGTAAGTCCAGGTGAAGGAAAGAACCCGCCGCGTCTCGTGAGTAACGAAGAACCCGTCCTCGGGATGGCCGATCGGCCCGACCCACACGTTCATGACACCGTCGCGCGGCGCGAGCCAGGAGATCCATTTGCCGTCGGGGCTAACCTGTGCGCCGGACTTGACAGGATTGCCGAACAGCACCTTGCGCGGAATGAGCGCGCCCTGCGCCGTCTCGCCGGCTCCCGCTGGAAGCGCGGCCGCGAGCGCAGCGAGCGTCAGCGCGACAAAAATTGGGAATTTGCGTGGCGTCATCTGTGGCCTCGGGAGCGATAGCGATTTGCGAGCCTTCCCTTAGCCTACGGGCTCGGAAGGGCGCAACAGCCCTTCACGCCCGTGGTAGAGGTTGCAATTTAGAAGCCCCGGCGCCACAGTCTGCGCCAAACCAGAGCCGCGCACGTGACCTCCTGCCTCGACCTCCACGACCCGCGCGCGCCCGTCGACGCGAACGCCATTATGCGCGTCGCGTTCGAGGCCGCGCCCAACGGCGCCGTCATCGTCGACGGCGACGGGGCGATATTGCACGTCAACGCCCAGCTTGAGCGCGACTTTGGCTACGACCGCGCGGAACTCGTCGGCGAGAAGATCGAGGTGCTGCTCCCCGACCGCGACCGCGGCGGACACGTGGGGATGCGCATGCGCTTCATGGGCGCAAACGAGTCGCGACTCATGGGCCGCGGGCGCGACCTCACCGGCAGGCGCAAGGACGGGGCGGAGTTTCCGATCGAGATCGGCCTCAATACCGTCAAGACGCCGCAGGGTCCGGTTGTGATCGCGTCGGTCGCCGACATCTCCGAGCGCAAGGCGACCGAAGAGCGATTGCAGTTCTACGCCCGGGAGCTCGAGGCGCGGAACAAAGATCTTTCGCACAGCAATCAGGAGCTCGACGACTTCGCCTATATCGCCTCGCACGATCTCAAGGAGCCCTTGCGCGGCATTCATAACTACGCGAGCTTCCTCAACGAGGACTATGCCGACAAGCTCGGCGACGACGGACGCGCGAAGCTCGCGACGATCGCGCGGCTGGCCCAGCGGCTCGAAGAACTTATCGACACGCTGCTGATCTATTCCCGCGTCGGCCGCGTCGATCTCGCGCTCCAGGAGACCAATCTCGACGCGATCCTGTGCGATGTGCTCGATTCGCTCGCGATCTCACTCAAGGAGAAAGGCGTCGAGGTCCGAGTGCCCGAACCCCTGCCGCGACTATATTGCGACGGCGCGCGGGTCGCCGAGGTGTTTCGCAACCTCGTCAGCAATGCGCTCAAATACAACGACAAGCCCGATAAGTGGGTCGAGATCGGCTTCGAGCGGCCGCTGGAGGGCGCCACGCGATTCTATGTGCGCGACAATGGCGTGGGCATTCGCGAAAAGCATCTCGACCACGTGTTTCGCATCTTTAAGCGCCTGCATGCGCGCGATCAATACGGCGGCGGCGCGGGCGCCGGGCTCGCCATCGTCAAGAAGATCGTCGAGCGCCACCGCGGCCGCATTTGGGTCGAGTCCGTTCCTGGCGAAGGCAGCGTCTTCCGCTTCACCCTTCAACCCGAGAGCTGAGCCATGAACCAAAGCGCTCACGCCATTCTGCTCGTCGAGGACAGTCCCGAGGACGCCGAGGCGGTGCTGCGGGCCTTCAGAAAATCTGGGCTTATCAACCCGATCCATCACTGCGCCGACGGCGACGAGGCCCTGGATTATCTCCATCGGCGCGGGCGCTACGCGCAACTCGACGCCGCGCCGCGGCCGAGCGTCATCTTGCTCGACCTCAATATGCCGGGAACCGATGGGCGCGAGGTGCTGGCGGAGATCAAGCAGAACGAGGCGCTGAAGCAAATTCCCGTCGTCGTGTTGACGACCTCGTCGGATGAGCGCGACATCGAAAAGTGCTATGCGATGGGCGCGAACAGCTTCATCAAGAAGCCCGTGGATCTCGGCGGCTTCATGCGCGCCATCCAGCTGCTCAAGGACTATTGGCTCCAGATCGTGATCCTGCCGAAGGCGAATGACGCAAAGTGACGAGCGGCCCTTATCGCATCCTGATCGTCGAGGACAGCATGGAAGACCGCGAGATCTTCCGCCGCTTGATCCTGCGCGGGATCGCCGGCGATCACGAGTACGCAGTGGAGGAGGCCGGCGGCGGCGAAGCGGGGCTGCGGCTGTGCCGGGAGCGGCCGCCGGACTGCGTGCTGCTCGACTATAGCCTACCGGACCTCGACGGCCTGGAGTTTTTGGCCGCGCTCCGCGCCGAGAATGGCGATGCGTCGGTTCCGGTCGTCTTTCTTACCGGCCAGGGCAATGAGGAAGTCGCCGTCCGCGCGCTGAAAGAGGGCGCCTACGACTATCTTGTCAAAAGCGCCGTCACCGCCGAAAACCTCCAGCGCACGCTGCGCGGCGCCATCGAGGGATATTCGTTGCGGCGCGAGATCGAGCGGCAGCGGGCCGATCTCGCCGCGCAAGCCAAGGCGCTTCAGGACGCCGACCGCCGCAAGGACGAGTTCCTCGCCATGCTCGCACATGAGCTGCGCAACCCCCTCGCGCCGATCCGCAACATGGCGGCCGTCCTGCGCCGCGCGCCGATAGACGATCCAAGCGTGGCGACCGCCTGCGCGGTCATCGAGCGCCAAGTCGCGCAGATGGCGCGCATCACCGACGATCTGCTCGACGTGTCCCGTATCGCCCGCGGCGGCCTGCAGCTGCAAAAGGAGACCTGTGACTTGGCGACCATCGCCCGCGAAGCGGTCGAGGACGTGCGGGCGCAGATGGAGGAGATGCAGCTGCGGCTCGTGGCAGATTTGCCGGAAGAGCCGCTCCTTATCAGCGGCGACCGGCGCCGGCTGTCGCAGGCGCTGCATAATCTGCTTCACAATGCCCAGAAATTCACGCCCGCAGGCGGAACGGTCGTCGTAACGGTGTCGTCGTGCGCCGGCTGGGCCAGGCTCGCTGTCGAGGACACAGGCGTCGGCGTGCCACAAGATCTGTTGCCCCATATTTTCGATGCGTTTCGGCAGGGCCCGCAAAGTCTCGCGCGCGGCGACGGCGGTCTGGGATTAGGTCTCGCGCTCGTCAAAGGCGTGGCGCAGCTGCACGGCGGGGACGTGAGCGCCGCCAATCGCGAAGAACAGGGATTGAGCATCGCCGCGCATCTCCCACTCGACGACGAGGCTTTGCCCGCGACAGAAGCAGCGGCGGTCATAGAGCCGCGCCGCAGGCGGGTGCTGCTCGTCGAGGACGACGTCTATGTCGCGGAGAGCACGAGGATGCTGCTCGAGATCATGGGCCATGAGGTGCGGGTCGCCTCGCAGGGAACGGAAGCTCTCGAGATTGCGCTCGGTTTTCGGCCCGAATTCGTGCTTTGCGACCTCGGCCTGCCGGGTGGGATGGACGGATTCGCAGTGGCGCGGGCGCTGCGGCGGGAGCCGGCGCTTTCGGGAACGCGTCTGGTGGCGCTTTCGGGCTACGGCCACAGGGAAGCCGTGAACGAGGCCCGCGCGGCGGGCTTCGAGCGGCATCTCACGAAACCTGTCGCCGAGGACAGCCTCGAACGCCTGCTCCATGGAGGAGGATGATCATGGCCACGGTTCGCCTGCTCGCCGACGATGAGCTCTCGGTGGAGGCGCAGGCCGTCTTCGCCGATATTCGCGCGACGCGTCGGAGCGATTTCGTGAACAATTTCTGGCGGGCGCTGGCCCATGATCCGGCCACGCTCAAGCGCACATGGGAAAGCGTTAAAGCCGTCATGGGACCGGGCGTGCTGGAGCCCAAGCTCAAGGAGATGATCTACATCGCCGTCTCCGTCGCGCACGCTTGCCCCTATTGCGTCCATTCGCACACCGCGAGCGCCAGGGCCAAGGGAATGTCCGACGCCGAGCATCAGGAGCTGCTGGCGATCATTGGCATGGCGTCCGAGACGAACAGGCTCGTCACGGCGCTCGGCGTGCCGATCGACGACGCCTTCGAAATTCGCTGACGGGGGCGCCGCTGCGCTCCCGCCCCGCTCGCTTTGGCTGGTTGTGCTTTCCCCTCCGTTCTCCTCAGTGCGGGGTCGGGCCGGCGCCAGGCCCAGCTTTCTTGTCGTGTCGCTCGGCGTGAGCCTGCGCTTTCTTGACTGGCGCCGGATGCGCCGGATGCGCCGGGGCCGGAGACCTAAGCGAAGTCGTAGGAGCGACAGGCGCGGGAGGCGCGGGCTCGATGCTGGCCGCAGCGGGCGCCTCAATTTTAGGCGCTGGCGCCTGCTCCACAGGCGCCGAAATGGGCTGCGCGGTCTCGGCCTTGGGAGCCTCGGCCGACGCCAATCGCGCCTTGCACTCCGGATAGAAGTCCTGCCAGGCTTGGCCGTTGAGCTTATTGTCGGCTTTAGCGGCCTGATATTGTTGGGCGCAGGCCTGCAGCTCGTTGGATTGCGCGCTCGCCCCGCTCGCTGCGGCGAAAACTGCGCCGGCGGCGACGAAACCGGCCATGAGAGAAAATGCCGCGGGTCGGCGGATCGACATGCTTAGACGCTCCTTGGCTTGCGCGTGGTTTTAGGCCTGTAAGCGGACCGCTGTCCGCACGGCGCGCCAGCAGCAAGGTTCGCGCCATCCCGACGCGTCAGCCGTCGTGGAAGACTTCGAGGTCGCCGGGCTTGCGAAGCATCTTGTTCACCTCGCCCTGATGCAGCTCCTCGACGTAGACCATCTCGCGGGCGTATTCCTCGAGCATGACCGAGACGCCTTCGGCTTCTCTGAGCAGCTCATGGTAGAGCTTCAGCGCCAATTGCTCATGGGCGAGCGACTCGCGCAGGATGTCGCCGATGTCGTGCTTGCGGGTCTCGAGCAGCGGGCCGATCGCGAGCGAGGGGTGACCGCCGAGATGGGTGACGAGCTCGCCGGCCTTGCGCGCATGGACGAGCGATTCGTCGGCTTGGGCGGAAAGCCAGGAGACGATGGGAATGCGGTTGTACCCGTAAACCATGAGCGAATAGTGGGTGTAGCGCACCACGCCCGCGAGCTCGCTTTCGAGAATCCGGTTGAGCAGGTCGATGAACTTGGCGTCGGCGCTGACGGACATGGCAGCCTCCATTTTTAAAATTACAATGGAGCGCCGAGGCGCAGGCGCAATAGCATCTTCTGAAACGGCGAGCGCCGCCCGCCGCATGCCGGCGGACGGCGCCGAACGGCTTACGCCGCGACCTTCACCGCCGCGACGATCTTCTGCGCGGCGTCGTCGAGATCCTCGGCGGCGATCACGTTGAGGCCCGACTCGTCGATGATCTTCTTGCCAAGATCGACATTCGTGCCTTCGAGCCGCACGACGAGCGGAACCTTGAGGCCGACCTCCTTGACCGCGGCGATCACGCCCTCGGCGATCACGTCGCATTTCATGATGCCGCCGAAGATATTGACCAGAATGCCCTTGACCTTGGGGTCGGCGGTGATGATCTTGAACGCGGCCGTCACCTTCTCGCGGCTGGCGCCGCCACCGACGTCCAAGAAGTTGGCCGGGTTCTCGCCATAGAGCTTGATGATGTCCATCGTCGCCATGGCGAGCCCGGCGCCGTTGACCATGCAGCCGATCGTGCCGTCGAGCGCGATATAGGCGAGCTCATATTTCGAGGCCTCGATCTCCTTCTCGTCCTCTTCGGTGATGTCGCGCAGCGCCACGACGTCAGGATGTCGGTGCAGCGCGTTGTCGTCGAAGGCGACCTTGGCGTCGAGGCAGCGCAGCTTCTCGTCCTTGGTGACGATCAGCGGGTTGATCTCCAGAAGCTCCATGTCCTTGGCGACGAAGGCCGCGTAGAGCTGCTCGGTCAGCTTGCCGGCCTGCTTGGCGAGATCGCCCGAAAGCCCGAGCGCCTGCGCGACGCGGCGACCGTGATGGGGCATGATGCCCGTCGCCGGATCGACCGAGAAGGTCACGATCTTCTCAGGGCTATCGTGGGCGACCTTCTCGATGTCCATGCCGCCTTCTGTCGAGACGACGAAAGAGATGCGCGAGGTCGCGCGGTCGATCAGAATCGAGAGATAGAATTCCCTGTCGATGGCTGCGCCGTCCTCGATATAGAGGCGGTTGACCTGCTTGCCGGCCTCGCCCGTCTGCACGGTGACGAGCGTATTGCCCAGCATCTGCTTGGCGAAGGTCGCGGCCTCCTCGATCGACTTGGCGATGCGTACGCCGCCCTTGTCGCCGGCAGCGGCCTCCTTGAAGCTTCCCTTCCCTCGCCCGCCGGCGTGAATCTGCGCCTTGACCACGTAAACCGGTCCGGGCAGCTGCTTGGCGGCCGCAGCGGCGTCCTCGGCCTTGAGCACGGGCACGCCGGCGGCTACGGGGGCGCCGAATTCACGCAGTATCGCCTTGGCCTGATATTCGTGGATATTCATGTTGCGGTCTCTCCGGAGGGGAATGGCGCCGCCGCAGGCGGTTGGGCCTTAAGGACACGAGGGGCAGGGTTTCGTCAAGAAGGAGAGGCGGCGCCTTCAGGCCACAGTCAGGCTTCTGATCGAGGGCGCCGCGATGACGGCGCTTGCGCCGCCCTACTCCACCACCACCCGCACGCCCTGCGAATGGCTCTTGCTGTACACCAGCCGCGCCTCAATGCGGTGCGCGCCGGGGCGCAGCGGCCAGAACACCGTCTCGTCGGCCTCCGCCGTCACGAAGGGCTCGTCGTCGACATACCAGACCACCTGCGCCTCGCCCGCGAGCGGCTTCAGCTTCAAGGCGAGCTTGTTCAGCGAAGCCGGCCGTTCCGGGTTGCGCCAGACATGCGTGTCGGGCTCGGGCGTCGCGATCTTCAGCTCCGTCTCGCCGCCCGCCAGCGCCGCCGCGCGCGGCGCCTCGCCCGGCTTCACCCATTCCCGGATGACGCCCTGAGCGCCCGCGCTGATCTCCGCTGCGACGCGGCCCGGCGGCGGATCGAAGGCGTCGTCGGCGATCTCGCCTGGCTTGACGCCGTGCAGATAGGTCAGCACCGCATGCGCGAGCCGCGCGCTCGAACCCGCGCCGCCGATCTCGCGCATGCCGGAAGCGTCGGCGCGCCCAAGCCACACGCCAACGACATATTTCTTCGAATAGGCGAGCGTCCAGGCGTCGCGATAGCCCTGGCTCGTGCCGGTTTTCACCGCGACCGCGAAGGGATATTCGAGCGGCCCGTAGCGCGGGAAGGTCGGCAGCCGCGCCTGCGGATCGGAGAGGAAAGAGGTGATGAGCCGCGCCGTCTCGACCGAGAGCGCGCGACGCTGCGGCGCGCGGCGCTGCTCCCGGGCGTAGCTTAGATCCGACAGCACGCCGTCGTCGGCCAGCATGGCGTATGCGCGCAGCAGCCGGTCGAGCTTCGTCGGCAGCGAGCCGATCGCCATCGAGACGCCGAAGGCGTCTGCCGGCGCCTCGATCTCGTGCAGGCCGAGATCGTGCAGGAAATGGAAGCTCGCTTCGATTCCGACTTGACGCAGAAGGTTCGCCGCCGGCACGTTGCGCGAGTTCGCCAGCGCCTGGCGCGGCGACAGGGGCCCGAGATAGAGGCCGTCGGCGTTGCCGACGCCGCTCGCGCCTTCGGGAACGTCGGCGAGCATGTCGCTCGCATTGAGCATGCCGCGTTCGAAGGCCAGCGCATAGACGAATGGCTTGAGCGTCGAGCCCGGCGATCGCGTCACGCGCGTGAAATCGAAAGCCCCGGCTTCCGCGAGCCCGCCTCCGTAGCGCGCCGAGCCCACCTCGGCGAGGACGGCGTTGCTGCCCCGCTCTGCGATCATCACGGCGACCTGCCGCGCGCCGGCGTCGCGGAACACATTGAGATAGCGGGCGGCGAGACCGGCGATGCGCTCTTCGAGCTTTAGGTCGATGCTCGCATGGATGCGCGGATCGCTGGGGCTCGCGACGATAAGACCGTCGCGCACGAGACGGTCGTAGCGCAAAGCGAGATGCAGCGCGCCCTCGCCGCGCCGCGGCAAGATTAGCGGCTTCATGGCGGCGAGCTGCGCTTTGGCGAGCGCGGCCTGCGCCGGTTGGATTTGGTCTTCGCGCACGAGCGCGTCGATCGCGCGCGCCGCCCGCATGGCGGCGCGTCGCATCCCGCTTGGGCGCGCGAGATTCATCGCGCCCGGCGCTTGCGGCAGGGCGGCGAGCAGAGCGGTTTCGGCCCAGGACAGATCGTCGAGCGGCTTGTTGAAATAGAAGCGCGCGGCGTGCGCGGCGCCATGGCTGCCGGCGCCATAGGGCGCGAGGGTGAGATATTGTTTCAGCACGGCCTCATGGCCGTAGCGCGAGATCAGCGCGACCGCCGTTGCGGCTTCCTGGAGCTTTTGCGCGAAGCTTCGCGGCCCCGGGTTTTGCAGCCGCGCGACCTGCATGGCGATGGTCGAGGCGCCCTCGCGCGCATGACGGCGGAAGAGATTATTCCAAGTCGCGCGCAGAATGGCGCGAAGGTCGACGCCGCCATGCGCGAAAAAGCGGCGGTCTTCCAGCGCGAGGGTCGCGAGCGCGAAACGCTGCGGGACCTTGTCGAGCGGCCAATAGCCGTAGTCCTGCCCATGATTGATTTGCGTGATGAAGGCGCCGTTGCGGTCGTAAACGATTTCGGTGGGGCGCGGGGAAGTTAGCGACTCCTTCTCCCGCTTGCGGGAGAAGGTGGCCTCGCGAAGCGAGGTCGGATGAGGGCCGCCGGGCGGAGGGTGGAAACTCTCCGCCGTGATTGGGGCGACGCCGCCCCTCATCCGGCCTTCGGCCACCTTCTCCCCCAACGGGGAGAAGGAGAGACTTCCCAGCATCAGCGCACAAACAATCGCAGCCGCGCCTCTCATTTTGCGATCTCGACGCGCGCGCCCGCGCTCACGCCGACGACGCCCTTTCTGTACATCGTCTCGATGAGCCCCGACGGTTCGGTGAATGTCCCCGACGTCTGCGCCTTGACGCGGAAGGCGAAGCGGTAATTGCCTTTCGGCAGCCAGTCGTAAGCATAGAACACGCGATCGTCGCCGAAGAACATGTAGCTCGGAGCGAGGCTCGGCGCGAATGAGGGCTGCGCCTCGCGCGGGGCCGTGGCGATATTGGGATTGAGCGGCTCGAAGCCCGCCGCCAGCGGCAGGGTGATCGCGACATGCGCGCGATCCTCGGGGTTCGCAACTTCCGCCGTCTCCTCGACGACCTCTCCCTGCGTCAACCCATGGCCCCCGTCCGCCCCAGGCTCGACCCGTTCCGGCGGCGCGTCGCCCCTGATGCGCCACAGCGCGCGCGTCAGCGCAAATCCCTCGCTGCGCGGCTGCGCCTTATAACCCTCTTCCTGCGGCTCGAAGGTCGTCTCGATCAGCGCGATCGCCGACGCGCCCGACTCATTGGCGATGACGAGCGGCGTGTTCTCGCCGCGCGCATAGGACAAGGCCGGCGCGTTGGCGTCGAGCGTGAACCTTTCGGCCTCGCCGTCGCCCTGCTTCAACGTCAGCGTGATCGGTGACGCAGGCCGTCTCCAGCTTTCGGCCAGTGCACGGATCGCCGCGGCGTTGGCGTTGGTCGTTCCCCAGCCGTCGCCCTCCCCGAGCCGCAGCAGCGCGTCGCGCAGCACGGCCGAGCGCGGATCGCTCGGAGCTGCGAGCGCCGTCGCGCGCGTCATCTCCGCGAGCGCACGCGCCTCCGACGGCAGGATGATCGGATTGCCGCCTTCTCCGGCGACGCCGCCAAAAACGAGCGCGCCGCCGCGCTGCGCGAACTTCGCGCGCGACCACAGCGCCGGAAGCAGGGACGGCGCGACGCTTCTGTCGCCGGCGGCATATGCTGCGCTGGTCATCTGCGCGACGCTGACGGCGGGCAGAAACTCCGTCTGGCGCGCGAACTCGGCGAGATAAGATTCGTCGAGCGCGCCGCCCTCGGCGAGAGCGCTCAAGGCTTCGACGCGCTCGCGCATCTCCTCGCCCGTGACGAGCCGGGGATAATCGGAGCGCAACGCCGCCTTCAAAGCCTCGGCGAGCTTGTCGGCGAGCTTCTTGTCGATGGGCTCGCCCGCGCGCTCGGCCTCGCTCAGAAACTCATAGGCCCAGGCGGTCAGCGAAACATTGCCCGGGCGGCGCGGCCAAAACGCGACGAGCCCGTCACCGTCCATCGCCTGCTCTATCGCCGCCGCCGTCTGCTTCACATTGGAGGCGACGCGGTTCTCGAGCCCAGACGCCGCGAGGATCGGCGCGAAGGACTTCAGCTCCAGCCCCGCGCGCGCAAGCGACAGGCGCTGCTCGGTGCAGCCATACGGATATTCGACGAGCGCGTTGAGCCCCGCGACGAGCTTGACGACGGCGGGATCGGCTGCGAGCACGAGCTTGCGCGCGAAGGCTCCGGGCCGCGGCGTCGCGGCGATCGGCGCGATCGTTCTGCTCGCGCCTGCGCCGATCTCGACGATTTCGTATCGCCGCGTCGGCTCGCGATCGGGCCTGACCGGCAGGTCGATCTCCACGGCGTCGCGCGCATGATCGGCGTCGCGTTCCACCTTGAACGTGAGCTTCACGCTCTCCACGCCGGCGTTGTCTTGGGGCAGGCTCGTGGCGACGGAGACACGCGCAGGCTTGTTCTGCGCGAAGTCGATGCGCTGGGTCGCCGGACCCGCGAGCGAAAGCCCCGTCGTCGTGACGCTCGCCGCGCCGCCGCCGCCCGGCCCCTCGACGACGCGCGCGACGAGATTGAGATCGGCGCTGTCGCCCGGTCGCAGAAATCGCGGTAGCGCCGGCTGCGCGACGAGTTCCTGCCGGATCATCATTTCGGCGCCGGCGAAGCCGAAGCGATCCGTCCCGCTGACGGCTTTTGCGCGCAGCTTGAACACAGTCAGCGTGTCGGGGAGCCTCACCTTGATCTTCGCAATCCCGTCGGCGCCAATTTTGACGCTCGACAGATAGATCGGCACGGGCGTGAAATTCTTGCGCACAGAAATGTTGTTCTCGGCGCCCCACTCCTCCAGGCCGACGTCGCCGCCCGCGATCTCTTCGAGGGGGATGATTCCGAAGGCCATGTTGCGCGTGTCGCGCGCCGCCATCTTGCTTTCGCGCGGCAGGATGAAATTGGGCAGCGGATCGAGAGTCTGCTCTTTGGCGAGCGTCAGCACGGCCTGATCGACCATCCAGAACGTCGCTTCGCCTGCAAGCGCCGCGCCAGCGTCGTCGGAGAGACGCAAGCCAACCTCGACCTCCTGTCCGGGCCGCGCCTTCGGCGGCGCTTCGATCTTCACTGTGACGATGTTCTTGACGGGGGTGACCTCGATCCATTTCGTCGCGGCGATCGTCACCGGCTTGCCGAGATCGAGGCCGGCGCCGTTCGACGCCGTATCCTTCACGCGCCCGCGCATGATCAGGAAATGCACGGCGAGCTTCGGCGTCTGCTCCTTTTTGAGCGTGAGCGCATATTTGCCATAGCCGTTGACGATCTCCAGAAACTGATAGTCGTAAACGCCGCCCGGCTGCTCGACGATGGCGAGCGCGCGCGCGCTTTGAAACGGCGACTGTATGAGCAGCGTCGCCGTTTCGCCGGGGGCGTATTTGTCTTTGTCGAGCGTCACCGTGGCGGTCGACGCAGGCGCGCGCGCGAAGGTCACGGGCGTATTGCCGCCGACGAAGAAATCGACGCTGACCTGCTGGCGCCGATGCAGCTTGTCGTAAGCCTCCAGCTGAATGAGATAGACGCCGGCGTCGCTTAGCTGCAGCTCGGCCTTCTGCGCCTCCTTGCCGCTTACGATCCTGCGCTCGACCAGCGTCTCGTCCTGCGTCTGCGTCACATATTTGGCGGCGCCCTGAGCAAAGTCGGAGGCCTGCAGCGTCGAAATCCAATTGCGCTTGACGAGGCGCAGAGTCATCTCGACTCCCTCGATCGCCTCGCCCTTGCCGTCAATAGCGATGAGCTCCGGCGTCACGGCGCCGGCGCGCTCGACATAGCGCGGCGTCTTGACGCCGAGCACGAAAGGGGGCGCGGCGATGACGTTCTGCACGTTGCGCACCTCCATGCCGTCGTCGCCGGTCACCGTGGCCTCGATCGAGTAGCGGCGCGGCTGCGCGGTCGGCTCGACGCTCATGTCGAAAGTGAGCCGCGCGACGCCGCCGGAGTCCGTGCGCGCGTCGCGCTCCAGCACAGCGTTAGATTTGAACTTGGCTTCGCCCGAAAAACGGGAGTCGGTCGAGAACAGAAAGCCTTCCCGCCCCGGCGGCGCGAAGGCGTAAGGGAACTGCGCCGCGCGCCACTTCACCGGCCTGTCGGCGGCGAGCCCGCCGGCGAAATAGCGCGCGATGAGATCGACGCCGAAGGCGCCGTCGAGCGGGACCATCTGCGGCGCGTTCAGCACCACCTCGAAGGTCGGAAGACGGTAAGCCTCCTTTTTGAAGGGGGTCGTCC
>DASPSI010000004.1:0-18351 GCA_035624015.1 Methylocystis sp. | reverse complement strand
TTTTCGATCGGCAGCAGCGGCTCGGTGAAGCGCTGGTCGATCTCGTTCTTGATGTCTTGCTCGGCCACGGTCTTTGTCCTTTCGCGTCAGGAGGCGAGCGGCGGCTTGACGCCGGCGAAGAACACAAACGAAATGAGCAGTCCGACCCAGATCACGAAGCCGAAGAGCGCCACGAAGTAGACGGCGGCGAGGCGGCCGATCCCTTCCTCCTTGAGCTTGCGGAAATTCGACAGCACGCCGATCGAGAAGAAGGTCAGGATGAAGAAGATGACCCGGAAGGTGTTGGCCTCGGCTATCGCCGGCGTGAGCTTCTGCGTCAGGCCGAAGCCAAGCGACAGCGCGAGCGCGATCGCGAAAGTGACGATGAAGCCGATGATGAACTTGGGGAAGCGCTCCCAGATCTCGGCGAGGCGCGCCTTCTCGCCGCCGCCGGCGTTGAAATGCCGCGTCCAGATTTCAGCGAGCACGAAGCCCCACACGCCGATGAAGACGTCGATGAACACCTTCACCGTCGTCGTCACGCCGAGGATCCAGCCGGCTTGGTAGTTCACGCCCTCGGCGGCCGCCTTGGAGACCAGCAGGGATTCGGTGATGGCGCCGGCGGCCACAGCGGCGCCGTCCGTCTTCACCGCGAGGCCGAGCCAAGCCGCGGCGACGAGCGGCTCATGCGAAAGGAAAGTCTGCGCAAGGAAGGGCAGCAGCAGGACCTCGACGACGGCGAAGACCACGACGAGCGACGAGACGAAAATCGCGACCTGCGGACGGGCGCGGATCGCGCCGCCCGTGGCGATGGCCGCCGAGACGCCGCAGATCGAGATGCCCGAGGCGAGCGGCGCCGCCCATTCGCGCGAGAAGCCGAAATATTTGCGCGCGACGAAATAAACTACCGCCCAATAGATCAGATAGGCCTCTATGATCGCGGCCACGCCGCGTAGCAGCAGCGAGGAGGCGAAAGTGAGCTTGCCCGCGGCGGTCACGGCGATAAAGCCGCCGAGGATCACGATCGCGATCTTGACATAGAGCTCGGGACGAATGGCCTCGCGCAGCCACTCCGCGAAACGCGGGAAGAAATTCGCGATGACGAGCCCAGCGACGAGCGCGACGACGAAGCCGCCCTCGTTCGTGAGCCGCAGCGACCAGGAGATGCCAAACTTGGAGAAGTCCGCCGGCGTCACGGCGGCGAGATGCGCGTAGGAGCCGACGAACCAGCTCGCATACGCGATGACGAAGACGACCGTGAAGGCGAGCGCGAATTTGATCGGATCGGCGCCGTTCGCCCATGCGGCGAGGCCGAGAGCCGTCAGCAGGGCGACATAGGTGAGACCGAGCGCGGCGAGGCCGTTGAGCTCGACATAGGTCTTGGAGACCGCGGCCAGCGCCTTCGTGGGATCAACCCAGACGGAAGTGGAGGCGACCCAGCCGAGAAAATCGAAGCCGACGACGCCCGGCAGCGCCAGGAAAAACACGAGGAAGCCGATAAGCACCGACAGCCAGTCTTCGGTCAAAACGAAGGTTCGACGCGCATCCGCCGCTATGCTCGCGTTTGTCATCGGAGTCCTCTCTTGGGCCGCGCCTCTTGGGCCGCGCCGTCGCGGGGCCGGGAGGCGAATGAATGCCGTTGTTCCCGGCCTCGGCTGCTGGATTTATTAGTCTATCTAATAGATGATGTAAATAGATTATCGGGCTCCGCTCGAGCGCTTCCGCTCCAATCGGACAGACCGGCCTTCATTTGGCTCCATAGCTGATCCGCCAGATCACGCCGTTGCCGTCCTCGGTGACGAGCAGCGAGCCGTCAGGCGCCACCGCCGAGTCGACGGGGCGTCCCCAGACCTTGCTATCGTCGTCCTCGACGACGAAGCCGGTCAGAAAATCCTCGTATTCGCCGGTCGGCGCGCCGTCCTTGAAACGCAGCCGCACGACCTTGTATCCCGTGCGCCTGGAGCGATTCCACGAGCCGTGCAGCGTGACGAAGGCGTCGCCTTTGTAGGCTGAGGGAAACTGCGAGCCTTGGTAGAACGTCAGGCCGAGCGGCGCCGAATGCGGCTGGATCAGCACGTCCGGCGTGATGATCTTGTCCGAGAGATCCGGGCGCTCGCCGGCGTGACGCGGGTCCTCGTGCGCGCCGATGTAATACCAGGGCCAGCCGTAAAAGCCGCCCGGCTTCACGCGCGTCGCATAATCCGGCGGCAGGTTGTCGCCGAGCATGTCGCGCTCGTTGACGACGCACCAAAGATCGTTCGCGCCGGGGCGTGTCGCGAGCCCCGAGCAATTGCGCAGTCCTGTCGCGTAGACCCGCTTGCGCCCACCGTCGGGGTCGAAAGCCAAGACATCGGCGCGGTAAAGCTCGGGACCGAATGCGGCGCCGATTCCGTTGGCTCTTTCCAAAGCGGCGGTTTCTTCCGCGGAAGGCCGCAGGTGACCTTCCGCGGCGTTGCTCTTCGAGCCGACGGCCACATAGAGCGTCTTGCCGTCCGGCGCAAAGATAATGTCGCGTGTCCAATGGCCAGCGTCGGCGGGAAGGTCGCCGATGATCTTCTCGCCTTCGCCCGAGGCTTTGAGCTGGCCGGATCTGTAAGCATAGCGCAGCACCTGCGACGGCGTCGAGACATAGAGCCATTCGGGATCCGGACCCGGCGGATAGAACGCGAGCCCATAGGGCCGCTCGAGCCCGGAGACGAAGATTTCGCCCTGCGGTTTTTCTCCTCCCGATTTTCCGTGGAAGACGCGCACGCGTCCGCCATAGCTCTCGGCGACGAAGACGTCGCCGTTCGGCGCGAGCCTGATGACTCGGGGACCCTTGAGGCCGGAGGCGAAGACCTCCACGGAAAAACCTTGAGGCGCCTTTGGCCACGCGCCTTCAGGCCGCGGAACGACCTGCGAGCGCGAGGCTGCAAGCTCTGAGGCGAAGGGCGCAGGGAGATCGCTGGGCGTGATCTTGCGAACCACCCCGGGCGCATCGAGCCGCCAATCGCCATAAGCCGCGGAGCCCTGCAAGACGCGCGGAGACTCTTCCGTCGAGGCTCGCCCCGATGCGAGGCTCAAAGCAAGCAGCGCCAAGGCGGCGAGGGTTCGATTTTTCGACTTGGTCATGCCTCGGCTCTCCCCATGTGACGCAGCTCCGGGCCGCTCGCGCAAATCACGCTTCGAGCTCGAGCAAATGCCCCGCGCGGTCGCGCTTCGCGGCAAGATAGCGTGAATTATAATCGTTCTTGCGCCCGAGCAGGCGATGATCGGAGACGATCTCCAGGCCCGCATCCGAAAGCGCCGCGATTTTCGCTGGATTGTTGGTCATGACGCGCACGCGCGCGACGCCGAGCTGTGCCAGCATCTCGGCGGCGAAGTCGAAAGCGCGCTGGTCATGCTCGAAGCCGAGAAGCTCGTCGGCTTCGAAAGTGTCGTAGCCCTTAGCCTGCAAGCCGTAGGCGCGGATCTTGTTGGAGAGGCCATTGCCGCGCCCCTCCTGGTCGAGATAGAGCAGCACGCCGCCGCCGTTTTCAGCCATGTGGCGCACCGCGCGCCGAAGCTGGTCGCCGCAATCGCATTTGAGGCTGCCGAAGAGATCGCCGGTCAGGCAGGCCGAATGCAGCCGCACAGTCACGGGCTGCGAGACGTCCGGCTTGCCGACGACGACGGCGACCTGATCGTGCAGTCCCTCGCCGCCGCGGAAGACAACGAATTCCGTGTCGGGCGCGCCTTCGAGAGGCGTTGGCGCGCGGCTGACGATGCGCAGCGTCGACGAGCGCGCGGCGCGGAAGCGACGCAAATTGCCGAGCGAAACCGACAGCAGTCCGGGCAGCAGCGTTTCCGCGCCGGGCGCCGAAAGAACGATTGCAGCAGGGAGAACCAGCGCCAGGCGCAGCAGCTCGAGCGCGCCCGAGAAAAGCGGAGGCAAGTCTGCGACCGGCGCGTCGACGAAAGCGTTCACGCCCAACGCCAAAGCGTGGATGCGGCGGACGTCGAGCTTTGGGAGCGCGATGAAGCCGGGCTCCCCTCGGTCGAGCCCGAGGCGCCGCAGCCGCGCCGCGGTCAGAACGAGCTGCCCGGACCCCTGTCCCGCAAATTGGAGCTCCTCAGCCATCGTCTCGTCGATGGCCTCGACTCCAACGACGACGATCCGGCTCGGCCCGTCGTGGACGGTCACGGGGCGGCCGGCGCGGATTTCGGCCATGGCGCGCTCCACATCGACTTGTCCGGGGAAAGCGGCGAAGCGTTTCTTAGGCTTGATCGGCGTCACAGGCGGTTCCAGTTCCATTTCCGGTGGACAAGGCTCAGTTTATAGTTCATCTATCCGATAGATCAACAAAGGATTGCCGCGCCGCCCGCTTTTCGCGCAGAACGGCCCTGGCGGGCGGCTATTCCCATCGAACGCCAGGGACAGCATTATGCGGATCGAACCGATCCTTACGGAGGCCCAACGAACGCCCGTGGAGCTACCGCTGTTGAGCGAGGTCTTCGCGCCCTTCCGCGAAGCGCCTTCCGACCGACCCTTCGTCGTGGCGCAGATCGGGCAGTCGCTCGACGGTCGCATCGCGACAGTCAGCGGCGATTCGCGCGACATCAGCGGCCCGGCGGCGCTCGATCACCTGCATCGCTTGCGTGCGCATGTGGATGCGGTCGTGGTCGGCGCGGGCACGATCGCCGCCGACGATCCGCAGCTCACCGTGCGTCGCGTCGAGGGCTTGAACCCCGCTCGCGTCGCGATCGATCCGCGCGGACGGCTCGACGCCCGCGGTCGCTGGCTGCATGAGGACGGCGCCAGATGTCTGCTCGTCAGCGCAGCGCCGCGGACCGCAAACGCGAGGGCCGAGCTGGTTTCTCTGGCCGCGCGGGAGGGCGTCATCGCGCCCGCGGCGATTGTCGAGGCGCTGTTCGCGCGCGGCCTGCGCCGCATCTTGATCGAAGGCGGCGCGCGCACGATCGCCGCCTTCGTTGAGGCGCGCTGTCTCGACCGCCTGCACGCGCTCGTCGCGCCGGTGATCATCGGCTCCGGGCGCGCGGCGCTCGAGCTTGCGCCGATCGAAAGGCTCAACGCGGCCTTGCGTCCGCGGACGCGCGCCTATGTGCTCGAAGGCGGCGACGTGCTGTTCGATTGCGATCTCTCTGCCTATCGTCAATACTTGGGTTGAGAGTTCAGCCGTTCGAAGGAAGAGCGTCATGCCGGATGAAGCGCAGGGTTATTCTGCCGTCGCCAAGAGCCTGCACTGGATCGTCGCCGCGATCGTCGTCGCGCTCGTTCCGATGGGGCTCGTCATGACAGATCTGGATCACGGTCCGCTGCAGGACCGCCTGTTCCTTATCCATGAATCTTTCGGCGTCAGCGTGCTGGCGCTCATGCTGGCGCGGCTGGCCGTGCGTCTGCGCGGCGCCCCGGCCCCCCTGGACACGCCCGCGGACGGGGGCCGCCCCGTCTCGGTCCTCGTTCACGGCGCCCTTTATCTACTCCTGCTGCTCACGCCCATCGTCGGCTGGTTCGCGCTCTCCGCTTATGGGCGAGGGCCATCCTTCTTCGGCCTCGGCCAGCTGCCGGCGCTGATCGGCAAGGATGAGCCCTTGTCGAAGGTCCTGTTCGCCGTCCATCAGATCGGCGGCCTGATGATCGCCGCGCTGGTCATTATCCATATCGGCGGCGTGCTTCGCCATGCGCTCGTGGCGCGCGACGAGCTTATCTGGCGGATGCTGCCGGCGCGCCGTGCGCGATAGCGGCAGGCAGTCTCGCGAACAGGTCGACGTGGCCGATCTCGACGCTCAAGGCCGCGCGTCGCGCCCGGCGCCATTCTTCGACGGTTGTCGCAGGAACGAGCGCGGTTTGGGCGACTGCAGCCGCAGCGCCGTCGGCCAGGGCGGCGATCAAATCGGCCTCCTGAGGCGCGTTCAACCGCCACGGGCTCGCCGCCGTAGCGACCTCATAGCCCCGCGCCTGGAGCGCGCGCTGCAAGGCCCCCGAGGCCTGAGGCCCAAGCGCGGCGCCGAAGCCTTTGTCGCGGGCTTGATGCCAGTGGAAGGCGTGTAGCATCGCCTCATCGGCGAAGCAGGGCGGCGACCATCGCTCGTTCCCATCATAGGTGAGCAGGGCGTAAAGCGGCAGCCGGCGATGCGCCAACATCGCGCAAAAGCGCTCGATCCATTCCTTCGACGCCAGATCGAAGAGCGCGGCGGCCGTGACGAGATCGGCCTTCCCCAGCACTGCGCCATCGAAGGTCGCGAGGTTGGCTTCGTGAAAGACGACCTTCACGCGGCGTCCCTGCTTGCGCAAAAGCAGCGGCTCGATGCTCTCGACCTCGCAGGCCCAGGCCGAGAGCGCGCGACGCGCCGCTTCGAGCAGGAGCGGATCATTGTCGACGAGCCGCCATGTCTGCCCCGCCGGCAGATGCGCGGCCAGCGCGCGCAGATTGGAGCCGGCTCCACAGCCGAGATCGACAATTTCGAGCTCATCCCGACCGGCGAAAGCCGCCACCACGGCGTCGCGCAGCCTCGGGTTGCCGGCGCGATGGTCGGCGGGCTCGCGCAGCGCCAGCCATTCGGAAGAAAAACCGTTCATTTGGGGAGCACCACGACCTTCCGCACGACGTCGGCGATGATTTTTGCAGCGTCGCGCCATCGCGGCAGCGCTTGTCCCGCGCGCCAGGCCTCGTCGGCAAGCCGCGCGCGCAAGGACCCATCTTCGACCGCCGCGCGCAGCGCGACGCTGAGCGCCACGGCGTCTCCCGCAGGAACCTTCAAAGCCGCTGCATCGGGAATTGTGTCGGCGGCGGCGCCTCCCGTCGTCGTCACGATCGGCAAACCGCGCGCGAGCGCCTCGGCGAGCGCCATGCCGTAGCCTTCATAGAGCGAAGGGGATACGAAGACGTCGGCGGCGTCGAATGCGCGATCGAGCTCCTCGGCGGAAAGCTCGCCCAACAGCTCGATGCGCCGGCTGAGGCCCCTCGCTTCGATCTGCCGCCGGAGCGCAAGGGTCGTCGAACGAGAAGCGTCGAAGCTCCCCGCGATGCGCAGCCGCCAATCGAGATCGACGAGACTGGCGAGGGCTTCGACGAGCACGTCGAAGGCCTTGCGCGGAATGATCGAGCCGACCGCGAGCAGCGCCGGCGCGCCGCCCGAGCCCCGTGCACGCGCCGCAGGATCGGTCCCCGGCGGCGCGACGGAGATACGCTCCGGCGGAAGCCCGAATTCCCGCGCGAGCGTCGCCTGCGTGTGGGCGCTGGTCACGACGACATGCGCCGCGAGCGCCAGCGCGCGTTTTTCGCTCATGCGCAACGACTGCGCGCGCTCCGCCGTCAATCCGGTCTCCAGGCAAAGCGGATGATGACAGAGCGCCACGATCGGGGCGCGGATGGCGCTCACCGACCCTTCCGGAAGGGCGCCGAACGCCAGGCCGTCGATCAGAACCACGTCGTCGGCGCCGGCGTCGCGGTTGATCGAAGCCACGCCCCGTTCGATCTCCGCTGTGCTCGGGTTAGGAAAGCCTCCCGGCAGAGCGCAATGCGCGGCCTCGACGCCGCAGTGCGGCAGCTCGGCCAGAATGTGGCGATCGTAGCCATAGCCGCCGCTGCGCGCGGCAAGATCGCCGGGGATCGCAAAGATGGCGCGCGTCAAGGGGACACCGGGCCCTCGAACCAGGCGCGCGCGACATGCGATTCATGCAGGGTGACGCGGATGCGCTCTATGGCCTCGCCGCCGGGGCCGAGCGCGCCCGAGCGCGCCGCGTCGGCCATCGCGCCAAAGATGTGGCGCGAGAGAAACTCCGTTGTGGTTTGTTGGCCCCTGAACGCCTCGACCTCGTCGAGGTTGCGGTAGTTCAGCGGCGCGAGCGTCGCCTTTAGCGCTTCATGCGCGCGTCCGATGTCCACCACAACGCCGTCGGCGGTCAGGGTCTCCCGGAAAAAGGCCACGTCGACCACGAAGGTCGCGCCGTGCAGCTGTTGCGCCGGGCCGAACAGTTCGCCGCGGAAACTATGCGCGATCATGATGTGGTCACGGACTTCGACGGCGTACATGCGGTTGTCTCCTTTCAATCGTAGCGCACGAGGGTCGCGAGGCCAGGCGCGCCGGGCGCGAGGATGCGTGCGAGCTCGCGCGGAAGATCGGCGAAGGCGACTTCTTCGGTGATCAGCGTGTCGAGTCGCGTGTCGGCGAGCAGCTCCAGCGCCTTATCGAGGCGGCGGGCGAACGACCAGCGCGGGCGCCGCGACGGCGCGACGCGTCCGACCTGCGACGAGATCAGCTGCAGGCGCTTGGCGTGAAAGGCTCCGCCGAGCGGCGCCGAAACCTCCGCGTCGCCATACCAGCTGAGCTCGACGATCTTCGCCTCGTCGCCCGCGGCGGCGATAGCGAGCGTCAGCCCCGCCGCCGTCGCGCTGGCATGGAAGACCACATCCGCATCGCCGCCCGGCGGAAAGCCGGATGCGAGAACGAAGCGCGCGCCGAGAGCCGCCGCGACTTCGGCGCGCGCGGCGTCGACATCGACGACCGAAACTTCGGCGCCGGGCAGGCGCACTGAGAGCGCCGCGACCAGCAGGCCGACGACGCCGGCCCCGACGACCACGATCCTATCGCCCGGCCCTGCGCCCGAGTCCCAAAGCGCGTTGAGCGCAGTCTCCATATTTGCGGCGAGCGTGGCGCGGCGCGGCGGCGTCGCTGGCGGCACGAGGCGCAACGCATCTATGGGCGCGACGAAGCGTTCCTGATGCGGATGTAGGCAAAACACGATTTTGTCGCGCCACGCCGCCGGCCCGCCTTCGACGCGGCCGACGGTGCAATAGCCGTATTTGACGGGGAAGGAGAACTCGCCCTCCTGAAACGGCGCCCGCATGCGCGCGCGCTCGGAAGGCGGCACGCGGCCTTCGAACACCAGCCGCTCGGAGCCGCGGCTAATGGCGCTATAGAGCGTCGCCACCTGCGCTTCGCCGGGGCCGGGCGCGGCGAGCGGCGCGGGACGCAGCCCTGCGGCGCGCGGCGCCTCGATCCACAAGGCGCGCGCCTCATTCATAGAAGAGCGATAGGGATTTGCCGTTTCCGTCAAGTTGCAGCTCTTTCCGATTGCCGCTAAGTGGTTACGTCAAGCGAGGCTTGCGCGCCAGCGCTTTCTCTCTCCATCAGGTAGGAATTTAAGATGCATGGACGGCTGACGCCGATGACCCCCGCGGGCCTGCAGAGCCTCGCGGAATTGGCGCGGCGGCGCCGGCTCGTGGCCTGTATGAGCTTCTCGATCTACGTCGCGCTGCTGCTGTGGCTGGCGTTCATCCTTAGCGCCGGGGGATGGTCTTCTCTGCGCATGGGCGTCTGGATCGCTTTCGCGATCGCGGCGCCTTGGAGCGTTCTCGGCGTCTGCAACGCGGCGATCGGCTATTGGCTTTTGCATTATCGACGCGACGGGCTCGCCCTGGCCGCTCCTTTCTCGCACGCAAGGCAAGGCGATAAGCCGGTCTCCGGCCGGACAGCGATGCTGCTCACGCTTCGCAATGAGGACCCCGCGCGCGCCTTTGCGCGGCTTCACGCGATGAAAGGCAGTCTCGATGCGACCGGCGAAGGCGCGCAATTCGACTGGTTCGTCCTGAGCGACACGAACGATCCGGTCCTCGCTGCTGCGGAGGAAGTCCAATTCTCCGATTGGCGCGCGGAGGCGGGGGAACAGGAAGCGCAACACCTTCACTACCGGCGGCGCAGCGACAATCTGGGGTACAAGGCCGGCAACATCCGCGATTTTTGCGAGCGCTGGGGCCGAGCCTACGATTTCATGATCCCGCTCGACGCCGACAGCCTCATGGACGGCGAGACGGTGCTGAGGCTCGTTCGAATTGGCGAAGCCTATCCTGAGATTGGCGTCCTGCAGAGCCTCGTGGTCGGCGCGCCCTCTCGTTCGGCCTTCGCCCGCATCTTCCAGTTCGGGATGCGGCACGGCATGCGCAGCTACACGATGGGCGCGGCCTATTGGGCGGGCGACTGCGGCCCCTATTGGGGCCACAACGCGCTTGTGCGCGTCGCTCCCTTCGCCCGCTACTGCGTTCTGCCGCAGCTCGAGAACGACCGCCATATTATGTCCCACGATCAGATCGAGGCTGTACTGATGCGCGCCGCAGGCTACGAAGTGCGCATCTTGCCCGTCGAGTGCGGCAGCTATGAAGAGAATCCGCCGACGCTCGTCGACTTCGCGCGACGCGATCTGCGCTGGTGCGAAGGCAATATGCAATATGTCCGGCTGCTGAACCTGCCGGGCCTGCTGCCGATGAGCCGTTTTCAGCTCGTCTGGGCGATCAGCATGTTCATCGGCGCGCCCGCATGGACGGCGATCGCGCTTTTATGCGCGCTGATCGGCGCGCTCGAGGACACGACAGCCTTTCCGGCGCGGTCCGCGGAGATTCTTTATGTCGTGTTTCTGCTGTTCTTCCTCGCGCCGAAGCTCTTGGGCTTCCTCGATGTCGCGCTGACGCCGGGCGGTCTCGCACGTTTCGGCGGAGCGACGCGCTTCCTCGCCAGCGTCGGAATCGAGATCGCGAGCTCTTTCGTGATCGGCGCCGTCACGACGCTCAACACGACGCTGTTCCTGCTCTTGCGTCAAAAAATCGGCTGGGACGCGCAGGCGCGCGACGCGCATGGGCTTTCCCTCGGCGAAGCGACGCGGGCGCTATGGCCGCATCTTCTGTTCGGCGCGGCGATCCTTGCCTTAGGCGGCGCCTTCGCGCCAAAGCTGCTGCTGTGGTCGCTGCCGCTGACCTTCGGCTATCTCGCGGCCATTCCTTTCGCGATCTGGAGCGCGTCTGCGCTGACAGGCGCGACCTTTGCGCGCTTTCGTCTCTGCGCGACGCCAGAGGAGCTTTGTAGATCCGAAATCCTTCGCTTCTCCGCCCTTCGCCGGGCGGCTGTCCCGGTTGAATAGCTTGACGGCCCGCGTCCGCCGAGTCGCCGCCTGCTTAAAAATTTATGGCGAGGGCGAAGAAATCTCTTTATCCTATCGATTATATATGCTTATAATGGCCGCATCGGCTTACCGAGACGAGGGGCATCAAAGATGGCCGCACAGACACCATCCAAGGTCGCGGCCTGGCCGCGCAAGCGCAGCCGCCGCAATCGCGCAATTATCGGCGCCGCCATCGGCTTGGCGGCCTTCGCCAGTCCGGCGCGCGGCGAGCCGAGCGTCTATCCCACAGGCACGACCATCTACGACCCGGCCAAAGCCTATAATTCCTTCGTGCTGTTCGCCGGCGGAGACGGCGTCTCGCGCCTCATCGATCTCACCGGCAAGGTCGTCCATGAGTGGAAATACGCCGGGCAGCCGGTCGCCTATATCGATCCGGCGCTGATTGACGGCGCGCGCGGCCATGTCTTCGTCACGCTCGAAACCGAAGAGGGCAGGGGGACGGACCTTCTTCCCGGCCGCGTTCAGACCCGCATCGTCAAGACGGTCGGCGAGGTCGACTGGGACGGCAAGAAAGCTTGGGAGTTCGGCTCGAGCGCCCCGGGCGGCCGCGCGCAGCAGCACCACGACATCTCGCGTCTGCCGAACGGCAACACGTTGGTGCTCTCCAACATCGTCTATCCGCTGCCCGGCTTCGCGCTTCCGCAGGTGCTCGACGATGTGGCCTATGAGGTGAACCCCGAAGGCGACATCGTCTGGACCTGGGCGGCCTCCGACCATCTCGACGAGATTGGCTTCACGGCGGAGGAGCTGAAGCTCGTCAAGGCGTCGCCGAACGCCGACTATCTGCATGTCAACGACTTGAAGCCCGTCGGCCCCAACCACTGGTTTGACGAGGGCGATCAGCGTTTCGCGCCGGACAATCTGATCTTCGACTCGCGCAATGCGAACTTCATCGCGATCGTCGATCGCAAGACCCGCAAGATCGTCTGGACGCTCGGGCCGCATTTTCCGCCGGTCGCGGAAGGCGGCGCCGCCGCCGCGGCCAAGGTCCCGCGCCCGGTGGACCAGATTTCCGGACAGCACGACGCGCACATCATCCCCAAAGGACTGCCGGGCGCCGGCAATCTTCTCGTTTTCGACAATCAGGGCGCTGCGGGCTACCCCGCCGCAAGGACGACGCTCACCGGCGGCTCGCGCGTGCTGGAGATCAATCCGGTCACGAAGGAGATCGTCTGGCAATACAGCGCCGGCAGTTCCGGCGGAGCCGGCTGGAGCTTCCGCAGCACCCATATCAGCAACGCGCGCCGGCTGCCGAACGGCGACACCTTCATCGACGAAGGCCAGATCGGCCGCTTCTTCCAGGTCACGCCCGAAGGCGAGATCGTCTGGGAATATCTCAATCCCTATCCGCGCCGCGGCAAGGACGAAGCCGGGAAGCCGACGTTGAACTACAGCGTCTATCGCGCGCAGCCGGTTCCCTACGACTGGGCGCCGTCGGGAACGCCACATGCGGAGACGGCCATCGCGCCGCCGGACAACGCCGCCTTCCACATCTCCGCCAAGGAGAAATGACGTGATCCTGGGCGATACGCAAACCGCGAGCTTTAGCGTCCATCTCGTCGAAATCGGCGCGCATGCCGTCGGCTTCGTCACGCAGGAGCAGGGCGGCTGTCGTTTCTTCGCGATCAACAACCTCTATCGCGCGCTGGAAGATCAGCCTTTCGACAGCGCCGACACGGCCCGGAGCGCGGCGCTCGAGCTTCGTCGAGACGCGGACCCGTCGCTCTCCGTGCTGCCCACGCTCGCGACCTGATGAAGATCGCGACCCTCCAACCACACGCAACGGAACACGAGACCTCCATGCTCAGACTGACCACGACAGCCGCCATTCTGCTCGCGAGCGCCGGCCTCGCTCTGGCGCAGGGCGCGCCGCAACAGCCTCCGCAGGCCGCAGGGGCGCCGCAGACGCCGCCTCCGCCGCCGGCGCGCGGCCCTTCGTTTGACCTCGCGCTCGAAGCCGCGCAAACGGCGCTCGAAGCCGGCAAGGCCGCTGATCAGAAGGTCGCCGTCACCGTCATCGACTCCGCCGGCGTGCTGAAGGCGGTTCTGGTTTCCGACGGCACGGGCGCGCGCGCGGTGCAGAACAGCAATTTCAAGGCGCAGGCGGCGCTCGCGTTCAAGGAGTCGTCGGGCGAGCTCGCCGAGCAGGTGAAGTCGAACAAGGACCTCGCCGAGAAGGTCGCCGCGAACCCGAACTATCTCGCGCGCGCCGGCGCCGTGCTCATCAAGGTCAATGACGAGATCATCGGCGTGATCGGTGTTGGCGGCGCGCGCGGCTCGGAGAAGGACGAGCAATATGCGCTCGCCGGCCTGCAAAAGGTGCAATCGCGTCTGAAGTGATCGGTCAGCGTTTCTAAAGAAAGGAGCACTCCATGCGTAAACATCTTGGCGCGGCCTCTCTCGCCGTGCTCGCTCTCGCCGTCTCGTTCGGCGCCGCGCAGGCGGCGTCGCTGCAAGAAGCCGCGTCCGAGCTTGGCGTCGGTGGCGCGAAGACGCTCGAATTCACCGGCGCCGGCCATTGGTATCAGTTCGGCCAGGCGCCCGTGCCCGGCGGGCCGTGGCCGCAGTTCGACGTGAGCAGCTACGACGCCGCGATCGATTTCGACAGCGCGTCGGAGCGCGTGCAGCTCACGCGCATTCAGACGATAGAACCGGGCCGCGCCCGCCCCGCGCCGACCGAGCAGAAGCTCGATTGGTATGTGAGCGCCGGCAAGGCTTGGAATTTCGGGCCTGCGCAGAACGCGCCGGCAGGCTCCGCGCCGACTGCGACGCCGGCTTTCGCCGCGGTCGAGGAGCGCAACGCCGAGATCTGGGCGACGCCGCAGGGCTTCGTCAAGGCGGCGCTAGCGCATGGGGCGAAGTCCGAGCCCGCGAACGGCGGCGTCGCCGTCTCGTTCGCGGTCGACGGCAAATACCGCTACGAGGGCTTCATCGACGCTTCAAATCATGTCGAGTGGGTCAAGACCTGGATCGACACGCCGGTGCTCGGCGACACGCTGGTCGAAACCAAATTCAAGGACTACAAGGATTTCGGCGGCGTGCGTTTCCCCGCGGAGCTGACGCGCTTCGAGGGCGGCTATCCGGTGCTGCATATCAACGTCGCAAGCGCCAGGCTCAACGCGCCGGCCGAGATCGCCATTCCGGAGTCGATCGCGAAGGCTTCGCCCCCGCCCGTCACGGTCACGGCGAACAGACTTGCCGACGGCGTCTATCACCTGACCGGCGGCACGCATCACAGCGTCGCGATCGAGCAGAAGGACCATGTGGTTCTCATCGAAGCGCCGCTCAACGAGGAGCGCTCGCTCGAGCTCATCAAGAAGATCGCCGAGATCATCCCGAACAAGCCGATCAAATATGTCGTCGCGAGCCATGTGCATTTCGACCACTCGGGCGGCTTGCGCACCTTCGTCGATCAGGGCGCGATCATCGTCGCGCACGAGCTCGACAAGCCCTATCTCGAGAAGGCCTGGGCCGCGCCGCGCACGATCAACCCGGACAACCTGTCGAAATCCAAGAAATCCGCGAAGTTCGAGACCTTTGGTGAAAAATACGTGCTCAGCGACGGCGCGCGCTCAATAGAGCTGCATCGCCTCGCCGGGAGCGGCCACAGCGACGATCTCACGCTCGTCTATCTGCCGAAGGAGAAGGTTCTCGTCGAAGCCGACGCCTACACGCCGCTGGCGGCGGACGCGCCGCCGCCGAAAACGCCGAACCCCTATTCGGTCAATCTTTACGAGAACATCGAGAGGCTGAAGCTCGACGTAGCTCAGATCGCCGGCCTTCACGGGCCGCGCGTCGCCTCTCTCAACGACCTGCGCATCGCGATCGGACGTCCGACGCTGTCGCAGTAGGCGGCCTCCTCCCCGCCCTCGTAACTTGGCGGTCGCATGCGACCGCCTTTTTTTGGTGCGGAAAATGTCTGATGCTCACGAGAGCCGCCGACCCGTCATCGCCGAACTGCGCGAGGCGTTTCACCAAAATCGTGATCTGGAGCGCCTTCGGAGCCTGTGGTCGCAAGCGCCCGGCGCGACCCTTGATCTGGGCACAGGCGCAGGTCGGATCGCGTTGGCGCTGGCCGGGTTCGGAGTGGCGGTCATCGGGATCGACCTTGACGCTTTTGCAATCGAAGCCGCTCGGCGACGCGCAACTGAGCGAGCGCTCCGTGTTAATTTCACGGCGGCCGATGCCCGAAGCTATATTGCGGACGGCCGCTTCTCCTGGATCGTCGCCTGCTCGTTCCTAGAACACATCGTCGCCGACGAGGATGTCGAACGCATCTTGTCGAACGCGCGAGCGATGTTGGCCCCTGGCGGCTCGATGGTTCTCACGCTCGTGCTGGACGCGTTTCGCGCCGGACTCATTGCTGAAACGCGGGCGGATCGCCGCATCGTGATGGGCGCCTTTTGTGAGCGCATCGTCGAGATCAAGGAAATTGCGACCGACCGGGTCGTTTACAGTCTCATGTATCGGGCGCCGACCCTTTCCGTAGAACAGCGGACTGAACTCGTGCTGCGTTTGCGCACCCTGTCTTCATTTCTTGAAATCGTGCGCGCCTCCGGGTTTCGCGTGCGCCAGAGCTTCGATGGGACCACCGGGATGGAGGCCACGCCGCTCTCCCCGACCGCGATGTTCATTCTGAATTGAAACCGGCGCCTCGTGTCGCAGCGTGGGGGCGGACGCCGCGCTCCACCGACGCGCTAGGCGAGTCTGGGGCTCCGGCCGGCGCCGCATCCGCTGCCGTCGGCGCCAGCCGCGCTCTCGCCGCCGTGAGGACTCGGCTCAAGAAGTGGTTTGGGAGGCTGTTTTCGTCGCCCTCACGCTCGCCGCAGGCCGATACTTCGCGGCGGCGTCTTGCGCGGTGCGACGGAGACGGCGCCAGCCGAGAACCACTGCGCTCACGCCCAGCACCAGGCCGAAGCCGATCCACGCCGCCATCCAGACGTTCCACAACGGGCGCTGCTGGAACCAGCCGAAATCCCAATGATGGACCGCCGAATAAAGCCAGCGATAGAGGCGACGGCTGTCGTCGAATTTGGCGAGCAGACGCCCGTCCGCGGGATCGATATAGATGGAGGTTCTCGTGGCGTCGGCGAGATCGACGCGCAGCACGGGCAGCGGCTTGTCGGCGGCTGTCTGACGGTGGTTGGGGAAATAATAGCTGTCGTAGTCCTGCAGCAGCTCATGCGCGGCGATCTTGGTTTCGCCGGCGAGACGCTGGGCCGCGGCGAGCAGCGCGTCGTCGCCATAGGCCGCCGTCGTCCCCTCAACCGCGAGCGGCCGCCGCGCGCCGTCCCGCGAGACGGCGAAGAGCGTGGCGTCGTCGCCCAGCCGGCTCCATTGCAGCTCGGCTGCGTCGTCGCCGATCGCGAGCGCCGCGCTGGGCTTCCAGTTCCTGAGGATCGCCGGCAGCGCGCCGCCGCGGAAGCGCGCGAGCTCTTCGCGGCCGGCGGTGGCGGGCGAGAAGATCTGCCCCGGATTGGTCGAGAGAAAGCCGCTCGTCGCCCACAGCAAAGCGAAGGCGCCGCCGATCAAGCCGACCCAGAAGTGATATTTGAACCAGAACTCGCGATAAGGCTGCGTGCGGCCGCCGGAGTAGGTCGGTCTGCCGAAAAAGCCCGGACGCCAGCGGATAAGCCCGAGGATAACGCCCGTCAGCGCGCCCACGGCGGCGAGGCCTCCGGCCCAGCTCAGCGCGTCGCGTCGATAGTCCGCGGCGCCCAGCGCGTCGAGCCAGCGGAAAAGGTGCAGCCAATTGCCGGCATAAGCGAGCGTGCGCTCGCCGCGCGTCGAATTCTGGACGACCTCGCCCGTGCGCTGCGAAACGATCACTTGAGAGCCGGCGCCGTCCTCGACCGCGACGCGCAAGAAAGGTTTGAGCGTTTCGGCGTTGCGCACGCCGACCGGCTCGTCGACCGTATCGCTATAGGCGATCCGCAAGGTCTCGGGCGCGCCGAGCCAGGCGCGCGCGATGCGTTCCGCCTGCGCCGGCGTGACGTCAAGCAGCGCGCCATCCGTCGCCGAAATCGCGAAGCGCTGGCCGCGGTCGTCTTCGACAACCCAGGCCGGCGCGCCGTCGACGCGCGTAAGGCGGGCGTCCGCGACGTCGGTTTCGCCGCGCGGCTTGCCGTGCTCGCCGCTGTGTCCCGCCATTCCTGCGGGCCTCTCGCCTTGCGGGCGGGCTTTTGCGCGCGCCGGCGCGCTCAGCGCCAGCGCCTCGCCAAGCGACAGCCAGCCGTCCTGCGGCGCCAGGCTCGCTGCATGCGAGAGCTGCTGCGCGCGTGTGATCGACGGGCCGCCGACGAAGGCGATCAGCAGCCCCGAGGAGAACCAGCCGAGCATGAACAGCGCCAGCACGACGCCGAACCAGCGATGGGTGAAGGTCAGCAAGCCTATCATGAGCGGCCTCGATTTGTTTAGACACGCCGGCGTCGCATCGTGCGCCGGGCCGGGAAATTGCGCCTGCAGAGTTCGGTAATGAGCTGCTGCGGATCGGCGGCTGCGACTTCGCCGCCCGCGCGGCGCGTGAGCGGAGCTGATATTCTATATTCCTATCGACATTATAGGCTAACAAGCCGCATTTCTGTCAAGGCCCCGGCAGACGATCCGTATCGGGGTTGGTTCTACTGCGTCAAAAGTTGAACCAGGAGGAAGAATCCTTGTCATTGCGAGCGAAGCGAAGCAATGACGCCCCCCTGCTTTTCGGCGCTCTTTGACGCAGCAGAATCATGCTTTTCGGGCGGTGGCGAAATGTGAAAGGCAATGACGGCGTTGGCAATTCACGCCACCGCCGCCGCCTTTCCGCTCTTCTCCGCCTTCTTGCGTTCGTTGGGGTCGAGATGCGTCTTGCGCAGGCGGATCGACTTCGGCGTCACTTCGACCAGTTCGTCGTCCTCGATATAGGCCAGCGCCTTCTCCAGCGTCATCTTGATCGGCGGCGTCAGGCGCACGGCCTCGTCCTTGCCGGCGGCGCGGATGTTCGTGAGCTGCTTGCCCTTCAGCACGTTGATCTCGAGATCGTTGTCGCGCGTGTGCTCGCCGACGATCATGCCGCGATAAACCTTCCAGCCCGGCTCGATCATCATCGGGCCGCGGTCCTCGAGCTTCCACATCGCGTAAGCCACCGCCTCGCCCTGATCGTTCGATATCAGCACGCCGTTGCGGCGGCCCTGGATCTCGCCCCGGTGCGGCGCGTATTCGTGGAACAGCCGGTTCATGATGGCGGTGCCGCGCGTGTCGGTGAGCAGCTCGCCCTGATAGCCGATCAGTCCGCGCGTCGGCGCGTAAAACACGAGCCTCAGGCGCCCGCCGCCGGAGGGGCGCATCTCGACCATCTCAGCCTTGCGCTCCGCCATCTTCTGCACGACGACGCCGGAATGCTCCTCGTCGACGTCGATCACGACTTCTTCGATCGGCTCCATGAGATCGCCGTCCGAGGC
>DASPSI010000160.1:0-29905 GCA_035624015.1 Methylocystis sp. | reverse complement strand
GACCGCATTGTCGACGCCAAGGACGCGACCGCCGAATGCGGCTTCAACCTCTCCAAGCCACCGTTCGAGCGCTGAAGCTTTGTCGGGATCGCGCGAGCGCGCAAGCTCGACGCCTTTGCGGATTTCCCCAAGAACGAGCGTGCTCAGGAAGAGATCGTCATCGGCGATCGAACCATACCAAGCGGAAACTTTGGGGTCGCACCGGTCGCCCTTGCGAACCTCGGAAATAATGTTGGTGTCGATCAAATAGCTCATAGTTCGGCGTCGCGTCCGAAGTCACGGTTGCGATCGAGGTCGATCCCCTCGAGCGGCGCCGACGCTAGCAACGCTTTTAAGGTCAACTTCCTCGGTTCGACAAATTGTTGTCGAAGAAGCTTGCGCGCGGCGGATTGGCGCGTCGGATCGGACAAAGCGGTCGCCACCTCGCGCACCAGACCCGCATCCTCTTTGCGGACGCTGACTTCGACCCGGACAAAGCCCTGGCGCGCCTTTCGCGCGCGGTGATGGGTAAGCGAGGACCGCGCTCCACTTCTCATGCGTTTCCCCCTTTTTCCGGAAACGTTACCGGAAATTAGCGGTGGTCGCAAGCATGAAATCGTCAGGCTGAAATTGTCTGCTATACGGCTAAGGCGTAAGCACAGTTCTCATCTTCATCGCTCGTGGCCCGCCAACTCAGAGCGCACTGTCGTAGCCGGCGGTCCGCTCGCCTCGGCCTCGCTCGAGCGGGCCTCGATGCCATGCCGGCGCTCGGGCTTGCGACGTATTCAATTTTGGTTATATTGAAGACAGACCGGGCGATCGGAGCGCATAATGTCCCGCACTACGACGATGACAGTCCGACTCAATGGTTCGCTGAGCGACTTCGTGGCCGCGAACGTTGGCGAGAATGGAACTTACGAGAACGTCAGCGAGTACATCCGCGATCTGATCCGTCGGGACAGCGAGCGAGTGAGGAAGGAGGCGTTCGATCGGCTGAAGGCCGAGCTTGTCCATGCGTTCGCCGCTCCGGAGTCGTCTTACGAGTCGTTGACGGCGGCCCAGGTGATCGCGCGCAACCGGATTTGACGAATGGCCGCTGTCCGCGTCCAGGCGGCGGCCTCGCACCGTCTCGACGAAATCTACCGCTACACTCGGGACCACTGGGGCGCGGAACAAGCGGATCGCTACATCACCGGCCTGTTCGAAGCATTCGACAAGATCGGAACCCACGGGGTGGCATCAAGACCCGTTCCGGCGGAGTTCGGCGTTGACGGCTATTGCTTCCGGTATGAGCGGCATTTCGTCTATTGGCGAAGACTGTCGAACGGCGACATTGGCATCGTGACGATCTTGCACGAACGAATGCACCAAATCGATCATTTCCGCGAGGATTTGGGCCTCTGAGGCAGCCGATGGCCGCTGTGGGTCGATCCCTCAGCCTCATCGGGCCCGACGACATATCGACGCAGAATTCATAGGGCTAACGCGCAGATATAGTTCATCATCGTCGCTCATGGCCCGCCAAACTCTCGCTACAGCGCGCCATGGCCCTCCACGGCAGCCGGCTTTGCGGTCAGCCTTCCGCCTCTGCGCCGAAACGCCGGGCCGGTTCAGTCTTGCATGTCGACGCCACATTCCTTACTCTTACATGTAAGCGTAAGGAGCTGACCATGCGCATCACATCCAAGGGTCAGGTGACCATCCCGGCTGAAATTCGCGAGCGGGCGGGGTTGCTGCCGCGGACGGAAGTGGAATTCGAGTTCGACGGCAAGGTCGTGCGCATCGTTCGAGCCAAGGCCCGCAAGAGCGACAGTCGCGGCGCCCGAGTGGTCGCTCATTTGCGGGGGCGCGGCGATGTCGCGATGACCACCGACGCGATCATGGCGCTGACCCGGGATGACTGATGACCGCGGTATTGATCGATAGCAATGTTCTTCTCGATGTCATGACGGAAGACGCGCGCTGGTTCGCATGGTCGGCGACCTCGATCGAGCGGGCCGCCGACAGATTTCGTCTCGTCGTCAATCCAATCATCTACGCCGAGGTTTCGGTTGGCTATTCGCAAATCGAGGAACTCGAGGTCGTGTTGCCGAAATCAATGTTCGACCGCGAGGCGATCCCTTACGAAGCGGCGTTTCTGGCCGGCAAGTCCTTTGTCGCCTATCAGCGGCGGGGAGGATCGAAGCGGTCTACGCTTCCAGATTTCTTCATTGGCGCCCATGCCGCCTTGGCCGGGTACCAACTCATGACGCGCGACGCGGCGCGCTATCGGACGTATTTTCCGAAATTGAGATTGATCGCCCCGGACTGACGCCGGTTCAAGACAGGGCTATGGCGTGGACATAGTTCTCATCATCATCGCTCGCCGCCCGCCAAACCCACGCTATCCCACTCCGCGCTATCCGGCCTAATGCGAGCAGCCCTACGCGGCGGCGAGGGCTTTACGCAGTCCTTCGGGGTCGGCCTTGATGGCGCGCAACAAAGTCCGGGCTGGGCCACTGGGTTTTTTCGAGCCTCGCTCCCATTCCTGCACGGTTCGGATGCTAAACTCATAAGCAGCAGCAAACTCAGCCTGTGTCATGCCCGCCGCGCGCCGGATGGCTCGCACATCGATCTCCGGCGCCATGTCTGGCGCCGCGTCGGGATTGGACGCAATTTGCCGGCTGATGTCCTCGTCCTTCATCGAGTCGACTTTGCGCCAGTCTGTCGCGGCGAGCGCCTCGCGCGCCGCTTTACTCAAGGTTTTCGCCATATCGCTTCACCTCTCGCTTATTTGCCTTGCGAAAGGAGATTACCCGTCGCTCCGCTTCCCGGTCGGCGTAAACGAACGCGAAGAGACGACCGTTAATCAGACCAAACGCCACCGCGCGAATCTCGCCATACTCGAAGCGATCGTCAGTCATGGAAAGATGTGGCCCCGCAAACAGAACCTCCGCCAATGCGAGCGAAACGCCGTGTTTCGCCGGGTTGATCTTGTCCTTGGCGGGATCGAACACATATCTCACAGCAACGATATACGCCTCTGGCGTATATCGTTGCAAGGACTCCATGCGCCGCGTCGCGCGGTCAGAGGGCCATGGCGCAGACATAGTTCTCATCATCATTGGGCATGGCCCGCCATCTTTACGCCGGCGTAACCGATCCTACTCCCGAGACCGGGATCACGCCGCCGCGCCGATTGGCTTGGCGCGCGCGATCCGCTCGCGCTCGCGTGGATTGTTCATCGCCTCCCACAGATCGCTTCGCCGCTGAATGTTGAGCCAGAAGTCTGGGCTGTTGCCGAAAACGCGCCCAAGGATGAGCGCAGTCGCCGCCGTCACGCCGCGGCGATCGTTGCACAGCTCGTTGACGTGCTTGCGCTGAACCCCCATTGCCTCGGCCAATGCGGCCTGCGTCAGCCCAATGGGCAGCATGAACTCCTCGACAAGGATTTCCCCGACCGTGGCCGGCTTGCGCTTCGTCGTCAGCATAGGTCGCCTCATCTATAGCTGTGGTCGTCGAGATAAACGCCTTCCGCCTCGCCGCGGCCGCCATCCCAACGGAAGACCAGCCGCCATTGTCCGTTTACGCGGATCGAATGGAACCCGACCAGATTGCCGCGAAGCTTCTCGAAGTGATTGCTGGGCGGCGCCCGCAAGTCCTGATCGGTCGCCGCATCGTCGATCAACTGAAGCTTGCGGAAGAGCCGGCTTTCGATATCGGACGGGATGCGCCGTGAATGTGCATCCTCAACGAAGAAGGCTCGTAGCCACTCGTCCCGAAAGCTCACAATCATACCGCGGATCTCCGAAAGACCCTATGTACCACTCTTTGGGACAAAGCACAACCGCGAAGTGTTTAATCGTGGCGCCAGCAGAAGCTATGGGCCGCTTCCGGTCTTCGAGCCGCGACAGAGGGCTATGGCGCAGACATAGTTCTCATCATCATTGGGCATGGCCCGCCAGTTCATGTTTGCGCCACGATGCGCCCGGATTCACCTCGGTCGCAGCGCTTCTCGTCCTTCCCTTTTCCGGCCTCTTCTCGGCGACGCCGCCAAGCCGTGGAACACCAGCACGGCCTGGTTGAGCCGAACCACATCCTCGTCATCCAGCCGGCCGATCCGCTCGCCGACCTTGGACTTCGGGACGGTGGTGATCTTGTCCACCATCAGCCGGGAGGAGAAACGCAGCCCGTTGCGCTCATTCGGCTCCACCGGCAGTCGAAATAGCGGCGCTTCGGTCGGGTCCGTGGTGAAGGCGCAGACTGTAATCGACCCCGTCGCATCGAAGGCGTCGTCCTGCACAATGACGACGGGGCGCGGCTTGCCCGCGTAGTCCTTGCCGCCAGAGACGGTCCAGATGTCTCCCCGCCTCATTTATCGTCCCAGTCGGACACCGCGTCGATGAACGCTTGCTCCTCCGCCGCGTGGGCGCTTGCGGCCACCGCCGCCGACTGTCGGTGCGCCTCCGTCCGGAAAGACGATGCGCGCACGTCCGGCGCCCAGATCTGGATCGGCCGCAGGCCTTGCGCGCGCAGCCGGTCGCGATGCTCCTGCACCTTCACGCGCGTCGGCTTTGCGCCTCTCGCCTGCACCATGACTGTGGTCCTCCAATCAAGTTACATGTAACTTATCACGCGGCGCTCGGCATGGGAAGCGGATTCGGTCCGGCAGTGCCTACGGCGCGTATTTATCAGGCAAGGCCATACCACGCTCCTCGGCCGGCCCCATGCAAGGTCAGATGGACTTGCTCGACCAGCGCTTTCAGATGGTCCTTGACGGCCTTGCGGCTAGCGCCGCTCACCCTCGCAGCCTCGGCGAACGTGACTCGTCCGTGTTCTCGCGCCACTTCGAGGATCAGCACCGACAGTTCCGGCAGCGCGGCGACGTGCGGCCTTTTATCTGGCCATTCGAACCCTGCTCGCCATTCCCGCGCTGTGCTATGATTTCCGGCGGCAACTAACAAAAGAGGCGTCGACGGTGAGGCGACCGGTCGGGCGTCGATTACGCGAAGCTTGACGGCCGGCGCGACGCTCTGGACGAACGACAAAAGGCTCCGCGCCGTTGCGGACGAGTTCGGTCTGGAGATGAAGCAGGTTCGCCAATCACAGGGCCATGACCCAGGCATGGTTCTCAACTTCCCCAAGCGCGGGCCGCCAGCTGTCAGCGTCAATCACAATATCTACCGATAGCGCCCAAGCTCGTCGCCGCGGCGTCGCCCCGCCAAACGCTCGTAAAGCCCGCTGCTCTCGCGCGAAGCCGCGGCTCTGAGCGCCCTGGCGGCCCATCGCCGGCGGTTTCGCGCGAGGAACAGCCCATTGCCGCAACCTCGATCGAGAGCAAATAAGAAGGCGCAACCCCAAAAGAGGAGGCGCGCATGTTCGGAAAAATCCTCCTTCCTATCGATATCACCGAGCCGGAGATGGGCAAGCTGGCGGCCCAGGAAGCGAGCGTGCTCGCGAAGGCGTTCAACTCCGAGCTCCGGCTCGTCAACGTGCAGTCGCTGCTTCCGATCGCCGTCCTCGACTATGTTGAAAAGGATTTCGAATCCGAGATTCTCGAAGGGCTCGAGCAGGAAGTCTCCGCCCTGGCGGACGGCATCGACTGTCCACGCGAAAGACTATCCACCAAGATCTTGTTCGGGCCGGTTCATCACAAGGTCCTGGCGGAAGCCGAAGCCTGGGGCGCCGACCTCATCGTGTTGTGTTCTCACGGTTCGGGCCCAGACAGGTTTCTCATCGGCTCGACGGCGACCGCCATCATGCAGCGCGCCAAATGTTCGGTGTGGGTCGTGCGGCGGTAGAACTCCGGCGGCATTCGCGCCCGCCTCCTCGCCCTCGCGCCGGACCCCTCTTGGCGCACCCCTTTTCACGCCGACGTTTCCGCAAGGCGCTCGCGCGCGCAGGCGCGCTCCTCACCCCGCCACGGACGCCTCCAGGGCAAAGCGCAGCGCCTCCAGAACGCGCCCGACGACCGCATCTTCTTGTTCGAAATAGGCGCACTGCTCCTGATCGTAGGGCTCTGCAGTTTCAGGCGGGCAAATTTCCTGCCTGATGTCGCAAAGCCGTTCCTTCCGGCGCTCCAGACTTCTCAAGAGGACCTCGGCGTCGGCGCGATCGAGCGTCAATTTCACCGCGTCGCCCATTGCTCCCTCTAGCTTATAGACGATCGGACAGATATGGCGTGTTGGACATTTCGCCAAGCCCTTGGGCGGGCGGGCGTTCGAAATTTGAATCCCAACCCGCAACGGCGCCGTCCAAGATAGACTCAGCGGTCGATCTCCCCGAAGACGATGTCGATCGATCCGATGATCGCCGCGACGTCGGCGAGCATGTGGCCCTGCGAGAGGCGCTCCAGCGCCTGAAGATGCGCATAGGACGGCGCCCTGATCTTGCATCGGTAGGGCTTGTTGCCGCCCTGCGACACGAGATAAACGCCGAACTCGCCCTTGGGGGCTTCGACCGCGGCGTAGACCTCTCCCGCCGGCACATGCGTTCCTTCGGAGTAATGCTTGAAGCATTCGATGAGCGCCTCCATCGACCGCTTCATCTCACTGCGCTTCGGCGGCGCGATCTTGTGGTCGCCGACCATCACCGGCCCCGCGCTGTCTTGTGACTTCAACCGCTCCAGACATTGGCGCATGATGCGCACGGACTGCCGCATTTCCGCCATGCGCACGCAATAGCGGTCGTAGCAGTCGCCGTGCCTGCCGACGGGAATGTCGAACTCGAGCTCCTCATAACACTCGTAAGGCTGCGCCTTGCGCAAGTCCCAGGACGCGCCGGCCGCGCGCGCCATCACGCCGGAAAATCCCCACCCCCACGCCTCCTCGAGCGTCATCGCGCCGACGTCGGCGTTGCGCTGCTTGAAGATGCGGTTCTTCATGAGGAGCGTGTCGAGATCGTCGCAGACGATGAGGAATGGATCGCAGAAAGCGTGGATGTCGTCGAGGAGCTTTTCTGGCAAATCCTGATGCACGCCGCCGATGCGGAAATAATTGGCGTGCATGCGCGCCCCTGAGGCCCGCTCATAGAAGACCATGAGCTTCTCGCGCTCCTCATAGCCCCAGAGCTGGGGCGTCAGCGCGCCGATGTCGCTGGCCTGCGCAACAATGTTCAAGAGATGCGAAAGCAGCCGCCCGATCTCGCAGTAGAGCACGCGAATGAGCTGCGCGCGGCGTGGAATCTTTAGGCCGAGCAGCTTTTCCGCAGCAAGGCAGAAGGCGTGCTCCTGGTTCATCGGCGCGCAATAGTCGAGGCGATCGAAATAGGGCAGCGCTTGCAGATAGGTTTTGTCTTCGATCAGCTTCTCGGTGCCGCGGTGCAGAAAGCCGACATGCGGATCCGCGCGCCGGACGACCTCGCCGTCGAGCTCGAGGATGAGACGCAGCACGCCGTGCGCGGCCGGATGCACGGGACCGAAATTCATCTCGAAATTGCGCAGCGGCGTTTCTTGCAGCATCACCGCCTCCATGCGCTTCAGGGCGCGCGCTGGAGGTAGAGGGGGAATCGAAGCTCGCAAGGCGGGGAAACGCTTAACGGCGAGCCGAGCTTCAGCCGCGCCGCAATTCCAAGATCGTTCTCGCCGCGAGGCGGTCAGGGCGCCGCCCATGCCAGCAGCGCCCTCAAAAAGAACTCGCGCGCCGGCGGCATCGGCGCGCCGCGCGGCGCGAACACGTCACGATTGAGAAAATGGCCGCTGAGCCGGAAGGCGTCGGCAAGCTCGGCCGCGTCCGGACGACGCGCGAAGTCGTCGTTCTGCAAAAACGCAGGATAAGGCAGGAGCCGCTCGCGCCAGGGCGCGCCGGCCTCGCGCGACACGGCGCGCCCGCTCTTTGGCGAGACATAAGCCAGGTCCTCCGAAGCGCCCGTGAGCGCACAGGCGCCAAGATCGAGGCTGAAGCCGAGCGCCCCAAGCAGAGCGATCTCGAAGCGCGCCATGAGCGCCGGCGCCTGCGCCCTGTCGGTCAGGCGCTCCGTGATCGCCGACGCCATCTCGTAGAGCTCCGGCGCGGGCTCGCGCTCGGGCAGGAGCCGCAGCAGCGCGCAGAGCGCGCCCAGTCCATGCAACGCCGTGGCGTCCATGAGCGCGGCGCTGCGCGAGCGCAGCGGCTCGACGGCGAAGCTTCCGAGGTGCTGCTCGAGTCGCGCGCTCCACGACGCGTCGACGTGGTTGCCCGGCTGCAAGGCCGCCCGTAGCGCGGGGCTAGACGCCCCGCGCACGAGGCCGAGGCGGCGACCATGCGTCTTCGCCAGAACCTCGAGGATGACCGACGACTCGCCATGCCGCCGCGAGCCGATCACCAAGGCCTCGTCACGCCAACGCATAGAGTGGCTCGCTACAGCTCGGAGAGCTTCAGATCTGCGCTGTAATCTGTGTCTTCGACGTCCTTGGTCAACGCCTGACCGCAGATCACCCTGCCCTTGGCCGCGTCGTAGGTCAGCGTCGGCGAGCCATAAAGGCTCCAGCCCATGCTGAGCGCCTCCGTCACGCGATGACAAAAGGAGACGTCGTCGGGGCCGGTCAAATAGCGATAGACGGTCAGAGTTTTTGTCTTGGCGGACATTTTTCTCTCACGGCTGGAGACCCGCCGCGCAGGGCGACGAATCCCTTCAGCTGCGCAGTATAGCCGAGAGAGAGCCGTCAGCGCCTCGCAAAATTATGCGGCGTTCACGGGCTCAGCGCATGGCCGTGCGAAGCTGAGCCACATCGACCCCATGCTGCGCGAGCAAGCTGCGTAGTCCGCTCGAAACGGCGACGGAGCGCGTTGCGGCGGGATTGGTCCGGCAGGCGCTCTTGAGGGCGAGGTAACGGGCGTAGATGCCGCCCACCTCTTGTTCTGGAAGAACCGACCGCGCTTCTGAAAGCAGCGCGTTGACCTCAAATTCGCTGAATCTGTAGACTACCGGGCAGCCGATGACGATATTTTCCGCATAAGCGGCAGTAGAGATGAGCATTGCGGCAAGCACGAGCGCGGATCGCTTCATCATTCGCCTCTCTCAGTTTTGAGGTTTTCCTGGGCGCGGCTCTCCTTCGGCTCGCGCGTGGAAGATCAGCTGCGCCGTTGCGTTTCAGCTGTTCGACTTGGATTGCACAATCGCCTGCCGTCGTGTCAAAAATTTGACCGATATACTCAAGCTCGCGATCGAATTCATGAACCTTGAGGCGCCCCGCTGGCCACGCTCCGCGCGAGCGCTAGCTCACTCACGAGTCGCGGTAAAGGGGAGAGGGATTTGTGTCGATTTTCAACTCTTCGGACGCGGCGAGTCCGGGCTACGCGCGTCCCGCGCCGCAGAGGGCGGGAGCGGATTTTAGGCTCGCGCTCGGCGTCGAGCGGTTGGGCCTGTTGTCGCTCGCCCATCCCTGGCTTGTGGGCGCCATAGCCGTCCTGCTTATGATTTTCGCGGCGCTCGGGGTATTGCGGCTCAAGGTGGACGACTCGCTCAGTCAGCTTTTCCGTTCCGACACGCCCGAGTTCCGGCAGTTCGAAGAGGTGACGCGGCGTTTTCCCTCGAGCGAGTTCGACGTGCTCGTCGTCGTCGAGAGCGGCGATCTGCTCGCGCGCGAAAATCTCGAGAAGCTGCGCGATCTCGTGACCGATTTGCAGCTGGTCGACGGCGCCCGCGGCGTCATCTCGATCTTCTCCGCGCGCCAGCCTCCGAGCGGCGATCATCTGCCGGCGGCGCTGTTTCCGGATCCCCTGCCCGAGGGCGACGCATACAAAAAGCTCATCGATCGCGTGACGAGCAATGAGATCATCCGCGGCAAGCTTTTAGCCGCGGACGGCAAGCTGACGCTGGTGGTGCTCGCGCTCGATCCGGCCGTCGCCGGGGGCGCGGCCATGCGCCGCGTCGTGGAGGACATCCGCAGCACGGCGAAGGAGGATCTTGCGGGCTCCGACCTTGACGCCGAGCTTTCGGGCGTGCCGATCATGCAGCTGGAGATCCGCAACGCCGTCGAGCGCGACCGGCTGCTTTACAACGGCGTCGGCTTCGTCGCCGGCTGCGTCATCGCGATCCTGTTCTTCCGCCACTTCTCCTTCATGATCATGGCCGCGGCGCCGCCGCTCGCCGCGATCCTGCTGTCGCTCGGCGCGCTCGGCTGGCTCGATTTCCGCCTGAACATGTTCCTCAACGTGATGACGCCGCTCATCATGGTCATCAGCTTCTCCGACAGCATGCAGCTCACCTTCGCCGCGCGCGACCGGCTGCTCGCTGGACAAAGCAAGGCCGAGGCGCTCAAGAATTCGGTGCTCGTTGTCGGCCCCGCCTGCGTGCTCACGCACGCCACGGCGGCGCTGTCCTTCTGCGCGCTGCAGTTGTCGCAGTCCGAGCTCATCCGCGCCTTCGGCGAAGCGGGTCTCATCGCCACGCTGATCGCGCTTGCCGCCATCCTCCTGCTCGCGCCGCTCATCGGTCTCGTCGCGCTGCGCGACGCGCCGGAATTCGTCGCGCGCATCAAGGTTCACGATTACGGCGTCGCGACGTTAAGACGCTTTTGCGCTTTCATCGCCGGCCAGATGGTCAGCCGGCCCGGCCTATACAGCGTCTTGGCGCTGCTCGTCGTCGCAGCCTTGAGCTTCAACTATTCGCGGCTGGAGCCGAAGTATCGTCTCGCCGATCAGGCGCCAGACAGGGAGCAGGCCGTCGCCGCGAGCGCGCGCCTCGACGTCGCGCTTGCGGGCGCCAACCCGATCGATGTGCTGATCGAGCTTCCGCCGCCCGCATCGCTCTATGAGCCGGAAAGCTTGAAAGTCATCGGCGCGGTTCATGCGGTCCTGGAGCGTCAGCCGCAGATCGCCAATGTCTGGTCGCTTGAGACGCTGCGCCGATGGCTGGCGGAGAAAGCGCACAGAACCGACGTGGCGACGCTCATGCAATATGTCAATATTCTCCCGGAACACCTGACCCGCCGCTTCATCGACGCGCGCGAGAAGGCGGTCGTCGTCACAGGGCGCGTCGCCGACCTCGACGCGAGCCTGCTGCTGCCCGTGGTTGAGCGGCTCGATCAGGCGCTCGGCCAGGTGCGGACGACGCATCCGGCCTACAGGATTTCCGTCACAGGCCTCTCGGCGATCGCGGCGCGCAACAGCGCCAATATGATCGGCAAGCTTAATCGCGCGCTGACCATCGAGTTCCTCGGCGTCGCGATATTCATCGGCTTAACCTTCCGCTCGGTCGTGGTGATGCTGTCGGCGATCCTGCCGGGGATTTTCCCGATCGTCGCCTCAGGCGCGCTGCTCGGCCTTCTAGGACAGGGACTGCAATTTTCGAGCATCGTGGCGCTGACCGTGTCCTTCGGTCTCGGCCTCAGCGCGACGATCCATTTTCTCAATCGCCAGCGGCTGGAGGACGACCCCGACGCAGATCCAGGCGTCGCGATCGCGCGCGCAACCGTGCTCGTCGGCCCGGCGCTGATTTTGACCTCGGTGGTCCTCGCCTGCGGGCTGGCGGTGACGGTGTTCTCCGACTTGCCCGCGCTGCGCATTTTCGGCTGGCTCAGCGCCTTCGCCATGATCGCGGCGCTGGCCGCAGATTTGTTCATTCTACGGCCGACGGCCATGCTGTTGCGGACAGCGGCGCGCCGGTTCAGCCCCGATGCATCGAGACCGTGACCGTCCTGATGTCGGTGTTGGAGCTCGGCGTGATCGTCACCGACTGGCTGTCGCCGTGGAGACTGATGCCGACGCCAGCAGAAAAGCTGCCGCCCATCACCTGCGCGCGAATCGTCGAGCCCGACACGCGGCCGGAGATCGAGCCCGAGACGCCGCGCGTCGACTCGCTCCACGAGCCGGAGAGGGCGCCTCCCTGATCGACGACGTTCGCGGAGATTTGCAAGCTGGTGCTGGCGCTGGCGCAATGCAGGCTCTGGCTTAGGCTGTGTCCGCCGCCGCCCGCGGCATAATGCGCGCGGCAATGAATGCGCTCGCGCGAGCCGTCGGCCATGGCGATGGAGCCGCCTCCCGACCAGGAGCCTGAGAGGCCGGTGAAGGGGCCCTCCGCCCCGAAGCTCGGCGAGAAGGTTGTGAGCGCGAATGCGGCGGTTGCGGCGCCCAAGGCGATTTGCGGCGTTAAGCTAATCAACATTAATGTGCTCCCTTTCACTGACGAAAGGCGACGCGCGCGATCGGCTTTTCGCCGGAATGGTCGCCACGAAGCCTGACTTAGGCGCATGCGGCGCCTCGTCAATCGAGAGCATAAGCAGTGTGACGCGCGTCGTGCGTCACAGCGCGGCATTGCGAGGTGAATCTATTGGCGTTGCACAGAAGGACGAGCGGAGCCTGTCCGCAGCATTCAGCGCGAGAAACGGCGCAACGCGAAGGCGACGCCGACGCCGTGCGATCCCCGATACCTCCGAGCGACCGGCCGGAGGTCCCTCAAGACGCCAAGCTTCACTCTCCAGCCGCCTTCAACCGCGCCGGCTTGCCTTTCGCGAGCAGCTCGGTGAGCGCGCGGCGATATTCGACAGGCATCACCTTGCGGAACTTCGGGCGAAGCGCCTCCCAATTCTCCAAAATCTCGCGCGCCCGCGTCGATCCCGTGTAGCGCGCGTGATTGGCGACGAGCTGCCGCAATCGTTCGGCGTCGAAGCGCGTCATGTCATCCATCACGTCGACGCGGCCATGAGCTTCGAGATCGCCGCATTGATGGTAGCCTTCGCACATCGCCGTTTCTTCTTCCGGCACGGGCTCGAGCTCCACCATCGCGAGATTGCAGCGGTCCTTGAAGCCGTCGTCCTCGTCGAGAACGTAAGCGACGCCGCCCGACATGCCGGCGGCGAAATTGCGGCCCGTCGGCCCGAGCACGACGACGACGCCGCCGGTCATATATTCACAGCCGTGATCGCCGACGCCCTCGACGACCGCGATCGCGCCGGAGTTGCGCACGGCGAAGCGCTCGCCGGCGACGCCGCGGAAGTAACACTCGCCGGCGATCGCGCCGTAAAGCACGGTGTTGCCGACGATGATCGACTTTTCCGGCTCGATCTTCATCGCTTCGTGCGGCGGATAGACGATCAGCTTTCCGCCCGAGAGGCCCTTGCCCACATAGTCGTTGGCCTCGCCCTCGAGGCGCAACGTCACGCCGCGCGCCAGGAACGCGCCGAAGCTCTGCCCCGCCGTGCCGAAGAGCCGGATGTCAATCGTGTCCTCCGGCAGGCCGGCGTGGCCATAGATGCGCGCGATCTCGCCCGAGAGCATGGCGCCCGTCGCGCGGTTCACGTTCCGGATCGGCGAGTTGAACGCGACCTTGGCGCCGCGGTCGATCGCCACGCGCGCCTCCTCGATCAGGCTCACGTCCAGCACCTTGTCGAGGCCATGATCCTGTCGCGCGCTGTGGCGGATGAGGTCGCCCTCGCCCGGCGGCTTATGGAAAAGCCGCGAGAAGTCGAGCCCTTTGGCCTTCCAATGCGCGAGCGCCTTGTCCTTGTCGAGCATCTGCGTCTGGCCGATGAGCTCGTCGAACTTGTAATAGCCCATGGAAGCCATCAGCCCGCGCACTTCCTCGGCGACGAAGAAGAAGTAGTTGATCACGTGCTCGGGCGCGCCGACGAAGCGCTTGCGCAGCACCGGGTCCTGCGTCGCGACGCCGACGGGACAGGTGTTGAGGTGGCACTTGCGCATCATGATGCAGCCTGCAGCGATCAGCGGTGCGGTCGCGAAGCCGAACTCGTCCGCGCCGAGCAGCGCGCCGACCACGACGTCGCGGCCTGTACGCAGCCCCCCGTCAACCTGCACGGCGATGCGCGAGCGCAGGCCGTTCAGCACCAGCGTCTGATGCGTCTCGGCGAGCCCGATCTCCCATGGGCTGCCAGCGTGCTTGATCGAGGTCAAGGGCGAGGCGCCCGTGCCGCCCTCGAAGCCAGAGATCGTCACATGGTCGGCTCGGCCCTTCGAGACGCCGGCGGCGACCGTGCCGACGCCCACTTCCGAAACGAGCTTCACCGACACGTCCGCGCGCGGGTTCGCGTTCTTCAGATCGAAGATCAGCTGCGCCAAATCCTCGATCGAATAGATGTCGTGATGCGGCGGCGGCGAGATCAGGCCGACGCCCGGCGTCGAATGGCGCACCTTGGCGATGACGGCGTCGACCTTGTCGCCCGGCAGCTGCCCGCCTTCTCCGGGCTTCGCGCCCTGCGCCATCTTGATCTGGATCATGTCGGCGTTGACGAGATATTCCGTCGTGACGCCGAAGCGGCCTGAGGCCACCTGCTTGATCGCGCTGCGGCGGCTGTCGCCGTTGGCGTCCTGCTTGAAGCGGTCGGGCTCCTCGCCGCCCTCGCCCGTGTTCGATTTTCCGCCGATGCGGTTCATGGCGATGGCGAGCGTCGTGTGCGCCTCGCGCGAGATCGAGCCGAAGGACATGGCCCCGGTCGCGAAGCGCTTGACGATCGCCGCAGCGGGCTCGACTTCTTCGAGCGGAACGGGCTTGCGCCCATCCTCCTCGGCGCTTTTTATGCGGAAGAGGCCGCGCAGATAGAGCGGATTGTCCTCCTGCTCGTTCAATATTTTGGCGAAGGCGCGATACTGCTCCTGCGCATTGCCGCGCACCGCATGCTGAAGCAGCGACACGGTCTGCGGCGTCCAGCTGTGGGTCTCGCCGCGCAGCCGGAAAGCGTAGTCGCCGCCGACATCGAGCGCGTCGCGATAGACCGGCGAGTCACCGAAAGCCTGCCGGTGCCGGCGCACGGTTTCGCGCGCGATCTCAGCGAGGCCCACGCCCTCGACGCGGGTCGTCGTGCCCGTGAAATATTCGTCGACGAAGCTCTGCGCGAGGCCCACGGCGTCGAAAATCTGGGCGCCGCAATAGGACTGATAGGTCGAGATGCCCATCTTGGACATGACCTTCAGAATGCCCTTGTCGACCGCCTTGAGGTAGCGTTTGATCGCCGTGTCGGCGTCAACGCCCGCCGGGAAATGCCTGACCGAATCGGCGAGCGTCTCGAAGGCGAGATAGGGATTGATGGCCTCGGCGCCATAGCCCGCGAGACAGCAGAAGTGGTGCACCTCGCGCGCCTCTCCCGTCTCGACCACGAGACCGACCGAGGTGCGCAGCCCCTTGCGGATCAGATGGTGATGCACGGCGGCGGTCGCAAGCAGCGCCGGGATCGGAATGCGGTCCGGGCCGAGGCGGCGGTCGGAGAGGATGATGATGTTGTAAACGCCGCTGACGGCCTCTTCCGCGCGCACGCAAAGGCGCTTCAGCGCGGCCGCCATCCCCGCTTCGCCCTCCCCCGCGTCATAGGTCGTGTCGAGCGTCTTGGTGTCGAAGCTGTCCTCGAAGACGCCGATGCGGCGGATCTTCTCGAGATCGCCCGAGGTCAGGATAGGCTGGCGGACCTCAAGCCGCTTCTTCTTGGCCGAGCCCTCGTGATCGAGGATGTTCGGGCGCGGGCCGATGAAGGAGACGAGGCTCATGACCAGCTCTTCGCGGATCGGGTCGATCGGCGGATTGGTCACCTGCGCGAAGTTCTGCTTGAAGTAGGTGTAGAGCAACTTGTCCTTGCCCGAGAGCGGCGAGATGGGCGTGTCCGTGCCCATCGAGCCCACGGCCTCCTGGCCGGTGACCGCCATCGGGAAGACGAGCAGGTCGAGGTCCTCCTGCGTGTAGCCGAAAGCCTGCTGGCGATCGAGCAGCGACACGTCGAGCCGGCCCGCAGCGCCGTCAACCGGCTTCAACTCCTCGAGCTGAATCTGCGTGCGGGCGAGCCACTCCTGATAAGGATGCGACCCTGCCAGCTGCTTCTTGATCTCGTCGTCGGAGACGATACGGCCTTCCTCAAGGTCGACGAGGAGCATCTTGCCTGGCTGCAGGCGCCACTTGGCGACGATCTTCTCTTCTGGAATCGGCAGCACCCCCATCTCGGAGGCCATGACGACGAGACCGTCGTCGGTCACGAGATAGCGTGCGGGACGCAAACCGTTGCGGTCGAGCGTCGCGCCGATCTGGCGTCCGTCGGTGAAGGCCATGGCCGCGGGACCGTCCCAGGGCTCCATGAGCGCGGCGTGGTATTCGTAAAAGGCCTTGCGTTCGGCGTCCATGAGCGGATTGCCGGCCCAGGCCTCCGGGATCAGCATCATGACCGCGTGCGCCATCGAATAGCCGCCGCGCATGAGGAATTCGAGGGCGTTGTCGAAGCAGGCGGTGTCCGACTGGCCCTCGTAGGAGATCGGCCAGAGCTTGCTGATCTCGTCGCCAAAGAGGGGCGAGGCGACGGAGGCCTGTCGCGCCGCCATCCAGTTCAGATTGCCGCGCAGCGTGTTGATCTCGCCGTTGTGGGCGACGAAGCGGTAAGGGTGCGCGAGCCGCCAGGACGGGAAGGTGTTGGTCGCGAAACGCTGATGCACGAGCGCCAGCGCCGAGACGAAGAGCGCGTCCTTGAGGTCGAGAAAATACTCGCGCAGCTGGCAGACGAGCACCATGCCTTTGTAAACGATGGTGCGCGTCGAGAATGATACGGCGTAGAACTCGCGGCCCGCGGGTCCAAGCTTGTAGATGTCGTTCGACGCCACCTTGCGCGCGAGATAGACCTTGCGCTCGAGGTCGGCCTCCGGCCCAGACACGCTCCCGCGCCCGACGAAGATTTGCGCGTGGAAGGGCTCGACGGCCTTGACCGCCGCGCCGAGGTCGCTCGAGTCGACCGGCGTGTCACGCCAGCCGAGCACGGCGAGGCCTTCGGCTTTGACCGACTCCTCGATAATGGCGCGCGCCTTGGCGCGGGTTTCCTCGTTGCGCGGCAGGAAGAATTGGCCGATGGCGTAATCCCCGACGGCGGGGAGCGTCGCGCCGACCTTGCCGGCCTCGCGGACGAAAAACTCATGCGGGATCTGCACGAGCACGCCGCAGCCGTCGCCGAGCTTGGGATCGGCGCCAACCGCTCCGCGGTGGTCGAGATTGTGCAGGATCTTGAGGCCCATCTCGACGATATCGTGGCTCGCCTTGTTGTCCAGGCGGGCGACGAAGCCGACGCCGCAAGAATCGTGCTCCTTGCCGGGATCGTACATGCCCTCCGCTTTCGGCAGCAGCGGGTCGCGGCCGATGGCGTCCTCGAAGGCGCGGACTTCGTGGCGGATGCCGACGGAAGCTCGAGTGTCGTTACGCGCCATGATGGTCTTTCCTCACAAAAACGATGCGCCCGCGATCGGGGCGCGCTTTCCCAGACTCTGGCAAGCGCCGAGCCACGGCGCAAGTCCAGAGTTTTCAGCGTCCCGGCGGGGTCCATGCTGTCGGGCCGCCTAAGGGGGCGGCTATGCTGAAGGCGTTCCTGCCAGATTTATCAGCGCGGCACAAGGCGCGCGCGATCTCTGGAGCCCGCGCGCACAGTCAGCTGGCGCGCCACCTGAGCGGGACGCTTCGCGGCTCTCAATTTGGCCGCTGACACCATTTCGTTACGCCATTATATGCAATGTGAATCTCGGAGGGCCGCGCCCTTCTTTCGCCGCCATCATCTTGTAGCCCGCGGACCAGATGAGCCGTCGTCTCGCGCCTCTCGCCGCTCTTCTCCTCCCGCTGCTGCTCGCGGGCGGCGCCGCGTTTGCGCACCCGCATGTCTGGGTCGCCGTGCGCAGCGAGGTCGTGTTCGGGCCCGAGGGCAAAATTCTCGGAATTCGCCACGCCTGGGAATTCGACGAGATGTATTCCGCTTACGCCGTGCAAGGGCTCGGCAAGGACGGCAAGCCGCCGACCCGCGAGGAGCTTGCGCCACTCGCCAAGACCAACGTCGAGTCGCTCGCCGAATTCGAGTTCTTCACCTTCGCCAAGGAGGCGGGCGCCAAGCTCAAATTCAAGGAGCCCGTCGAGGTCTCGCTCGAGTCCGACGAGAAGAAGATCGTCACGCTGCGCTTCTTCCTGCCGCTGGAGACCCCGATCCCGGCGCAGAAGCCCTTCTCCTTCCAAGTATACGATCCCACCTATTTCGTCTCCTTCGGCTTTGAGAAAGAGACGCCGGTCAAGCTCGCCAAGGCGCCCTCGGGGTGCTCGGTGAGCCTCGTCGAGCCGAAGCCCCTGGCGGCCGAGGAGAACAAGAAGCTCACGGAGGCCTTCTTCCAAAATTTCTCGCCCGGCGCCGACTTCGGCATCAAGCTCGCCACCCGCGCGATCGTGGCCTGCCCGTGAGGCGGGCGGCGGGCGCGCTTATCCTGCTTCTTTCGCTGATGGCGGCAGTCGGCAGTCGGCAGTCGGCAATCGCAGGGATATTTCCGACTGCCGACTGCCGACTGCCCACTGCCGCGATCCGCCTCGTTCAAGCCAAAAACCCCTTCGCCATCGCCGGCCGCGAGGGTGGCGCGCCCGCAAGCGGCCTCGGCGCGACGCTGCTGGCCTGGCAGGAAAAGTTCAACCGAGAGCTTCAGCAGGCGGCGAAGGCGCTGAAAGCGGGCGACGGCGCGTTTTGGACCCTCGCCGCCGCGAGCTTCGCCTATGGCGTCTTTCACGCCGCGGGTCCCGGGCACGGCAAGGCCGTGCTCGCCTCTTACATGATTGCGAGCCGTATCGCTCTGCGGCGCGGCGTGATCCTCGCGGCGCTCGCCGCGCTGCTTCAGGGGGGCGTCGCCATCGCGCTCGTGGGCCTCGCCGCCGCGCTGCTCGGCGCGACGGCGACGACCATGAAGGCCGTCGCCGAGCGGATCGAGGTCGCGAGCTATGCGGCGATCGCGCTCGTCGGGCTCAGCCTCGTCTGGAAGAAGGGGGATGCTCTCTTTTCCACGCTGCGAGCGTCCTGCGCGCCGGGGCCGAGCCGCAGCGGCCTCTATTGCGAGGCCGTGGACGCCGGGGCGGCGCAGTGCGGACCCGATTGCGGCCATCAGCACGCCATCGATCCGACGAGGTTGCAGCGCGGCGTGTTCTCGAGCGAGGCGCTCGGGGCCGTCGTCGCGGCGGGCTTGCGCCCCTGCTCCGGCGCCATACTCATTTTGGTGTTCACGCTGGCGCAGGGCGTCTTCTGGGCCGGGATCGCTGCGACGCTCTGCATGGCCGCAGGCACAGCGCTCACGACCGCTGCGCTGGCCGCCGTCGCCGTCTTTGCGCGGCGGCGCGCCGAGGCCTGGAGCGCGGCGGGCCGGGCCTGGACCGGCGTCGCCCTGCGCGGGGCCGAATTCGCCGCCGCCGCCCTCGTCCTGCTGCTCGGCGTCGTGCTGCTCGCGGGCTGGTCGAGCGGAGCCTGATTGCTGCTGCGCACAAAGCATAATTGCCGGCGGGGAATGGATTCGCAAAGGAATCGCGCTATTGCTCGTTTCGCGCAGCGCCGGCGCGACGGCGGCGAACGAAAGCAGCTTTCAAGATGACCGGCGCTGTCGACGTAAAAGACCCTTATGCCGCGCGGCCCTGGCTCGCGTCCTATCCGCCTCGCGTTCCCGCCGAGATCGACCCCTCGAAGATCTCGACGCTTTGCGCGAGCTTTAGCGAGAGCGTCGCGGCCTTCGGCGATTCGCCGGCGGTCGAGAGCTTCGGGGCGCGGCTGAGCTATCGCGAGCTCGGCCAAGCGGCGGAGGCGATCGCCTCCTATCTGCAGGCGCGGGGGCTCAAAAAAGGCGAGCGCGTCGCGATCATGTCGCCCAACGTCGCGACCTATCCGGCGATCCTCTACGGGATTTGGCTCGCGGGCGGCGTCGTCGTGAACGTCAACCCGCTCTACCGCCCGCATGAGCTCGAGCATCAGATCAACGATTCAGGCGCGCGCTTTCTCTTCGTGCTGGAAAACTTCGCGCACGCCGTCGCCGAGGCCTGGCCAAACATGCGGGTCGAGCAGGCGATCATCTCGGCGCCGGGCGACCTCATCGGGTTCAAGGGCCTGCTCGTGACGGCGGTTTCGCGTTGGATCAAGCGCGCCGTGCGCCCCTTCTCCATTCCCGGCGCCGTCGCTTTCCGCGAAGCGCTGCGGCAGGGACGCGCCCGCCCCTTGCAGCCGGTCGAGGTCTCGCGCGACGACATAGCCCTGTTGCAATATACGGGCGGCACGACCGGCGTCGCCAAGGGCGCGGTGCTGCTCCATCGCAATGTCGCGGCCAATGTCGAGCAATGCCGCCTGTGGCTGCTCGAATTTTGCGACGCGCCTCAGATCGTCGTGACCGCGCTGCCGCTCTATCACATCTTCGGCCTGACCGCCTGCCTGCTGCTAGGCGTCAGAGTGGGATTTTGCTGTCTGCTGATCGCCAATCCGCGCGACATCGCGGGCTTCGTGAAGATTCTCAGAAAATCGCCTTTCACCATCTTCTCCGGCGTCAACACGCTCTATGCCGCGCTGATGGACAACAAGGATTTCGCTTCGCTCAACTTCTCCAGTCTCGTCTTCTGCATCTCGGGCGGCATGGCGACGCAGGACGCCGTGGCGCGGCGCTGGAAGCAGATGACCGGCAAGCCGATCGTCGAGGGCTACGGCCTTTCGGAGACGTCCCCCGTCGTCACCATCAATCGTCCCGATCTCAAGGAGTTTTCCGGCGCGATCGGCTATCCGCAAGCCTCAACGCAGATCTCGATCCGCGACGAGCATGACGCGCCGGTCCCCTGCGGCGAGCGCGGCGAGCTTTGCGTCAAGGGGCCGCAGGTCATGCCCGGCTACTGGAACCGCCCGAAGGAAACGGCGGATGCGATGACCCACGACGGCTTCTTCCGCACGGGCGACGTTGCGGTGATGGACGAGGACGGGCTCGTGAAGATCGTCGACCGCCTCAAGGAGATGATCATCGTCTCGGGTTTCAACGTCTATCCGAACGAGGTCGAGAACGTGCTGACGCAGCATCCGAAAGTGAAGGAGGCGGCCGTCATCGGCGCGCCGGACCCGCATTCGGGCGAGGCGCCTGTGGCGTTCATCGTGCCGCGCGACGCCTCGGTGACGGAAGAGGAGCTCGCCGGTTTCGTGCGCGAAAATCTGACGGGCTACAAGGCGCCGCGGCGTTATGAGTTCCGTGAGACCCTGCCGAAGAGCGCCGTGGGCAAGGTGCTGCGGCGCCTGCTCAAGGAGGAGTATTGTGGGAAGAAGTGAGCGAGCAGCGAATAGTGAGTAGCGAGTGGTTTTTCGTCGCGAGCGAAGCGGAATCGCGTCGGCAATGGTCCGCTTTTGGCTGCACGCGCTGTGACGCTACTCACAACTCGCCTCCTCAATCCCCTCATAAACCAAATCCAGCTCCTCGCCCGTCGCGCAGTAGGGCGGCAGCACGTAGATCGTCTCGCCGAGCGGTCGCAGCAGCAGGCCGCGCGCGTTAAAGCGGCGCATCAGCTCCAGGGCGATCGGCGCCGCGTAGCCCTGTTGCGGCACATTGAGATCGAGCGCCGCGATCGTGCCAATGCGGCGCAGGTTGTTGAATCGCGCACGGCCTTTGAAGCGCGTCAGACGCTCCGCCTGCATCGCGCTCAGCCGCTCGACGGCGGCGAGCGGCTCGCCCGTCGCCCAAATGTCGAGATTGGCGAGCGCCGCCGCGCAGGCGATTGGGTTAGCCGTGTAGGAGCTCGAATGAAAAAACGCGCGCGCGCGATCTGGCGACAGATGCGCGTCGAAGATTTCTTTGCGGCACATCGTGACCGCAAGCGGCAGCGCCCCGCCGGTCAGTCCCTTGGCATAGCAGGCGATGTCGGGAACGACGCCCCCTTGCTCGCAGGCGAACAAGGTTCCCGTGCGGCCGAAGCCGGTCATCACCTCGTCGGCGATGAACAGCACGCCGTAGCGCGCGCAGATCGCCTTCATCTCGCGCAGCGTCGCCGCCGAATAGACCAGCATGCCGCCTGCGCCCAAAATCAGCGGCTCGACGACGAAGGCCGCCGCCCCTGCCCTCCCCGCCTGCTCCAGCGCGTCGAGCGCCTCTTGCTCTCGCCCCTCGCTCGGGAAGGGAATGCGCGAAACTTCGAACAGCAGCGGCTCGTAGCTCGCATTGAACACGGAGCGCGCGCCCGCCGACATACCGCCGATCGTGTCGCCGTGATAGCCGTGCTCGAGCGCGACGATCCGCGTGCGCTTGTCGCCGCGATTGCGGAAGAAGCCGAGCGCCATCTTGATCGCGACCTCGACGCAGGTCGAGCCGCTGTCGGAATAGAAAACGTAATCGAGCCCTTCCGGCGTGATCTCGACGAGCCTCTGCGCCAAGCGCTCCGCCGGCTCATGGGTGAAGCCGGCGAAGATGATCTGGTCACAGCGCTCCGTGGCCTCGCGGATCGCCTGCATGATCTCGGGGCGCCTGTGGCCATGCGTGATCACCCACCAGGACGAGATGGCGTCGAGGTAGCGCGAGCCGTCCTCCGCATAAAGCCAGGCCCCTTCCGCGCGCGCGATCTTGATCGCGCCCGGCTGCAAGGCGTGCTGCGTGAAGGGACGCCAGACAGGAGAATTCGTCACGAGAGACAAGGCCGCTCACCCTTGAGCAAATCGGCGAGGCTGAAGGCGCTGGCGAAAGCGACGCGCAGACTTTCCGACGTGAGCGGCGCGAGGCGCGGCAAACGCCCCAGGTCCGCGATCTGTCCCATGCGGCTGATGGCGTCTCGCGCTGCGCGATCCTCGTCGCCGACGAAAGCCGCGCCGCAGATTGAGATGTCGCGCCGCCGCAGCGCTTCGAGCGTCAGCAGGCTATGGTTGATTGCGCCGAGCGCCGTGCGCACGACGACGATCACGGGAAGACGCCAGCGCGCCAGCACGTCGATCGTCGGCGTCCCTAACGTTAGCGGCGTCATGACGCCGCCGGCCGTTTCGATGACGAGGGGCCCGGCGCATTCGGGCGGATCGAGCGCTTCGGGGTCGATGCGCACGCCGTCGAGCTCAGCCGAGAAATGCGGCGACGCCGGCGTGCGCAGGCGCCAGGCTTCCGGCAGGACGCGCGCAGACGCAAGACCAGAGAGCCGCGCGACGATTTGCGAATCCGTCTCGCCGTCGAGCCCCGCTTGCACCGGCTTCCAGTAGAAGCCATCGAGCGCGCCGACGAGCGCGGCGGAAAGAACTGTCTTGCCGACGCCCGTGTCAGTCCCGACGATGACGAAACGCGCGCTCATGCGGGCGGCCGTTCGAGCTCAAGCGCGAGCCGCGCCGTCATGGCGTCGATCTCCTCCTCGCTCGCGTTGAGCGTCACCGATACACGCAGGCGCGATCCTCCGACGGGCACAGTCGGGGGGCGGATCGCGCGAACGTCGTAACCCGCTTCCTGCATGCGCTGTGCGAGCGAGACCGCGCGCCGGTCTGCGCCGACGACGACCGGTTGGATATGCGTCCCCGAAACACTCACGCCCACGCGCGAAAGCCCCCGCGCGAGCCGCGCGACGCGGGCTTGCAGCGCAGCGCGGCGATCGTCGGCGCGCTCGATGATGTCGAGCGCCGCGCGCACGAGAGCCGCGAGCAGTGGCGACGGCGCGGTCGCGAAGATGAAGGGACGGCAGCGGTTGATCATGAACTCGCGAAGGACGGATGGAAGACAGAGCAGCGCGCCGGAGAGCCCCAGCGCCTTGCCACAGGTGTGCAGCGTAATGACATTCTCGCGCCCCTCCAGTCCATGCGCGAGGCCGCGGCCGCCGGGACCATAGACGCCGGTCGCATGTGCCTCGTCGACGACGAGGAAGGCGCCCTCGCGCTCGGCGATCCGCGCGAACTTGGAGAGCGGCGCCATATCTCCATCCATGCTGTAAAGGCTCTCGACCACGATCCACAACCGCCCGAGGCCGCGCTCCTCGCGAAAGGCGCGAATGGCGGCTTCGAGCGCGCCGCAGTCATTATGCGCGAAGGCGCGGGCATGTGCGCGGGAAAGCCGCATGCCCTCGTGACAGCTCGCGTGAACGAGCGCGTCATGGAGGATGACGTCGCCGCGCTGCGGCGCCGTGGAGAGCAGCGCCTCGTTGGCGGTGAAGCCAGCGCCGAAGAATAGCGCACTCTCGGATCCGAAGAAGCGCGCGGCGGCGAGCTCCAGGCCCTCGATCTCGGGATGGTTGCCGCGCAGCAGCCGCGAGCCGCCGGCGCCCAGCGGAATACCTCTTCCAAGCGCTTCCCGAGCCGCGTCGCGGTAGAGCGCGCACTCGGCGAGGCCGAGATAGTCGTTCGACGCAAAGTCGACGCCCACGCGCGGGGAGAGCGCGCGCAGCCGGTCCTTCTCGGCGAGCGCAGCGAGATCGGCGACATAAACGTCGAGCGGCGTCATGGGGATGCGACCATAGCAGATCGGGCCGCGCTTTCGTCAATCGCCTGACGCTGCGGATTTTCCCTGTTCTCCCCTTCATTCGCCGTCGCCTTAGATGAGACGCTGGTCGCCGGAGGAAGCGGCGCCGGCAAATTGTTTCGCTTGCGGTCGAGGAGAGGTAGTCATGTTTCGCAAGCTCGCATTTGTTTTGACACTCGGCTCGGCTCTGGCGGCGGCGCCCTCCGAGGTCGGCGCCCGCGCCGCCTTCGGCCACGCTTTCCGTGCGAACGGCGGCTTCATTCACAGACACGGCTTTAGCGGATACTATGGCTATGGAGTGGGCGGCGGCTCTTTCTACCCCTACTATTATGACTATTCGGATGACGATGCTTTCTCCAATTACCCCTATACGTATTATTCGCCTTACTATAAACGTTGACGGCGAAGCAACCGCACCCCCCGCCGGACGCCCCCTTGAGGCGTTTGGGCGAGTCGAAATCAAGCACTTATTCGAATCTTGAACTTGAAAGCAAGAACTACACCTTGACAGAGAACCCTCTGAAAGTCATGCGTCCGCACAAAAATATATAGTGCGGTAGTTCTATATAGCTTACTCTTCACAACACGCTTTCATTTCAGCACAAAATACGCGTTAGCGCCTCCACAACGCCCGCAAGCGACATAGATAGCGCAGTTGCACCGCGTTCGGGAGCGCGCCTTTGCGTAAGGTGCGGCTCTTTCCGGACCGACCGTTGAAAAAGGAGGACAGGAAGATGTTGCGCAAGCTCTCCATGATTCTCGCAGTTGGCGCGGTCCTCGCGGCGTTGACCACCGAGGCGTCGGCGGCTCGCTGGGGCTTTCGCGGCGGCTGGGGCCGCCCTTACGCTCACTTCGGCTATGGCGGCTGGCGGCATGGCTGGTGGGGATACGGCGGCGGACTAGGCTACTATGGCTCCGGTTATCCGGACTGGGACTACTCCTACTACGACTATCCCAGCTACGACCTGGGCTACTACGGCTCCGCCTATCCCAGTTATTACGGCAGAACGGTTGTCGCGCCGCGCTGCAGCTGCTGAGCTTGCCTGGGCGTCTCCCGCTACGGAGGCGCCCCGTCACGGTTTACGAAGGCTTCCAGCCGAGCGAACGTTCGACGGCTTTTTCCCAAGCGGAAATGAGGCTCTTTCTGCGGTCGTTTGACATATACGGATCGAAGCGATGCGCGTAGCGCCAGTTCGCCGCGATCTCGGCCTCCCCGCCAAAGACGCCGACTGCAAGACCCGCGGCATAAGCCGCGCCGAGCGCCGTGGTTTCGAGCGTATGCGGACGCAGGACTGGGGCATCGAGCAGGTCGGCCTGGAACTGCATCAACAGATCGTTCGCCGCCATGCCGCCGTCGACGCGGAGCGTCGACACGGGCCCGCCGGCGTCCTGCGCCATGGCGGCGAGCACCTCGCGCGACTGAAACGCCGCCGCCTCGAGCGCCGCCCGCGCGATGTGTCCCTTGGCGGAGAACCGCGTGAGGCCAGCGATGATCCCCCGGGCGTCCGGCCGCCATCGCGGCGCGAAGAGCCCCGAAAAGGCCGGTACGAAATAGACGTCGCCATTGTCCTCGACGCTGCGGGCCAGCGCCTCGACCTCTGAACTGCTCTCGATGAGCCCAAGATTATCGCGCAGCCACTGGATCAGGGCGCCGGCGACCGCCACCGAGCCCTCCAACGCATAGGCAGGCTTGGCGTCGCCAAGCTTATAGGCGAGCGTCGTGAGCAAGCCGTTCTTGGAAAAGTGCGGGGTCTCCCCCGTGTTCATCAGCAGAAAGCAGCCCGTACCATAAGTGTTCTTGGCGTCGCCAGGATTGACGCATGCTTGCCCCAGAAGCGCGGCGTGCTGATCGCCGAGCGCACCCGCAAGCGGCGCGCCTTCGAGCGGGCCACGGCATAAGCCATAGAACTCGCTCGAGGCGCGGATAGCCGGCAGACAGCCGCGTGGAATGTCGTAGAGCCGCAGAATCTCGTCGTCCCAATCGAGCGTCGTGAGATTCATGAGCTGCGTGCGGGAGGCGTTGGTGGCGTCGGTGACATGCAGGCCGGTCAGATTCCAGATCAGCCAGGAGTCGATTGTGCCGAAAAGAACTTCGCCCCGCCTCGCCCTCTCGCGCGCGCCCGGAATGTTCTCGAATAGCCAGACGAGCTTCAGCGCGCTGAAATAGGTGGAGAGCGGCAACCCGGTTTTCGCTCGCAGCCGGTCGAGGCCGCCCTCCTGCGCGAACCGCTGGACGAGCGCGTCCGTGCGCGCGTCCATCCATACGATAGCGTTGTGAAGCGGCGCCCCAGTGGCCTTATCCCACAGCAGCGTGGTCTCGCGCTGGTTGGCGACGCCGACCGCCGCGAGATCGCGCGCGCTAAGCCGCGCCTTGGCGAGCACGGCCTCGACAACCTCGCATGTGTTGCGCCAGATCTCCCTGGCGTCATGCTCGACATAGCCCGCCTGCGGCAAGATTTGCGCATGCTCGCGCTGGTGGGCCGCGACCGGTTCTCCCGTCTCGTCGAAGATGATGAAGCGCGTGCTGGTCGTGCCCTGATCGATCGCGCCGACGTAGCTTGTCATGATGGGCTCTCCAGACCACAGCGTTGGACGCAATTTTCAAAGTCTACGCAATAAAAAAACCCGCCTACCAAGATGAGCGGGCTTCAACGTAAGCTTTTCGATTGGCGCGATGCGCCCATGGCGCATAAGCACAATTTCGGGCGCTCATGCCCGACGAACTGGAGTCGAAAATGAGATCCCTTCTCAAGATCGAACCCCGGTGCGGGGATGGAAACTGACCCTTTCCTTCGCCCGCTAGTCCGGAGGAGGTGGGGGAGGTTCGCCCTTCCCCACTTCCGAAAGTCCATATAGCCCAAAATGTGGAATTATTCAACGATCGTTGTCTGGGCTTTCTCGAGATAGTGGACTTCCGCAAGGCTCCGCAGCCGCTCCGCCGCGGCTTCCGGCGTCAGATCGCGCTGCGGCGAGCCGAGCAGCTCGAACCCGACCATGAATTTGCGCACGCTCGCCGAGCGCAGCAGCGGCGGATAGAAATGCGCGTGAAAGTGCCAGCCTTCATGCGCGCCGCCGTCAATCGGCTTTTGGTGAAAGCCCATCGAATATGGAAACGGCGCCTGGAATAGATTATCGTAACGAACCGTCAGGCGTTTCAGAATGTCGGCCAGCGACCGCTGTTCGTCAGCGTCGAAGCCTTCGAAGGAAGCCAAATGCCGGCGCGGCAGCACCAGAGTCTCGAACGGCCATATCGCCCAGAAAGGAACGAGCGCGACGAAGCCTTCATTGGCGCAGACGACCCGCTCGCCAGATTTTACTTCGCGCCCGAGATAGTCGCATAGAAGGCACGATCCTTTGCGAGCCAGGTAGTCTCGCTGCGCCGCGGTCTCCTTGACGATTTCGTTGGGCAGGCTTTGCGTCGCCCATATCTGGCCGTGCGGATGCGGATTGCTCGCGCCCATCGCTTCGCCGCGGTTCTCGAAGATCTGCACGTAGCCTACGTCCTCGTGCGCGCCGAGCGACGTGTGCTCGCTCGCCCAGGCCTCCACGACGCGCGTTATATCGTCGACCGTCATTCGCGAAAGCGTGAGATCGTGGCGGGGGGAGAAGCATATCACGCGGCAACGTCCGCTCTCGCTTTGCGCGACGAGCAGACCCTCCTCGTCAATTTTTTTGCTGGGAGCCTCGCGCGTCAGCGCGGCGAAATCATTGTCGAAGGCGAAAACGCCTCTATACATCGGATTGCGCTCGCCGCTTGCGCGGCTATTGCCGGGGCAAAGGCAGCAGCCCGGATCGTGGGCCGGCGCCGGCGCCTCGCGTGACGGTTCTGTTTGCCCCAGCCACGGCCGGCGCATGCGCTGCGGCGACACCAGCACCCATTCGCCGGTCAGAGGATTGAACCTGCGATGCGAGATATCCTGCAGCGACGACACTTGCGCCTCCTCACAAGGCGACGGGGCCTGCGCCCGCCGCCGGCGCGCAGCAGAATATGTTCGGCGCGACGCCCGTCACGGCCCGAAAGGCCGCGCCGACGCAAGACATGAACGCTTCAGCGCGGTCGCCCTCCACGAGATTGATCGTGCAGCCGCCAAATCCGCCGCCCATCATGCGCGCCCCTAACGCGCCCGGAGCTTTCCGCGCCGCTTCGACCATGATGTCGAGCTCCTCGCAGCTCACCTCGAAATCGTCACGCAGGCTCTCGTGCGACGCGTTCATGAGCTTTCCGCATAGGGCGAGATCGCCAGCCTGAAGCGCTGCGGCGGCGCGCAGCGTCCGCGTGTTCTCCCCCACCACATGACGCGCGCGGCGCAGCAGAACCGGCGACAGCAGCGACGCATGATCGGTGAGCCGTCTGTCGTCCACATCCCGCAGCGCCGAAATCTGCGGCAGCGCGACCTTGAGCAGCTCGACGGCGCTCTCGCACTCGCGTCGGCGCAGATTATAATCGCCATCGGCGATCTGATGGCGAGCCATCGTATCGCAAACCACGAGCCGCACGGCAGGGTCGATCGCCACGGCCTTCGCCTCGAGGCTGCGGCAGTCGAGCAGCAGGGCGGCGCCTTCGAGCCCGCGGCAGGAGATGAACTGATCCATGACGCCGCAGCGCGCGCCGACAAAGTCATTCTCCGCGCGTTGACACAGAAGCGCGAGATCTGTGCGGTCAAGCGCAACGCCGGCGATGGTCGAGAGCGCGAGACCGACGCCGACCTCGAGCGCCGCCGAAGCGGAGAGTCCCGCCCCCATCGGCAGATCGCCGTCGACGAGCATGTCGGCGCCGCGCGGATCGTGGTCGACGTCCAGAAGCGTCCGCACGACGCCGACGACATAGTCGCGCCAATCGCCGCCGCGCGCCGGCAGATCGCGGAGATCGCAGTCCAGAGCCTGATCGAAACGCAGCGAACTCGCGCGAAGGCGAAGATCCTGTCGCGGCGCAATGGCGACATAGGTCGCCAGATCGATCGCCGCGGGGAGGACGAAGCCGTCGTTGTAATCCGTGTGCTCGCCGATAAGATTGACCCGGCCAGGCGCGCGGAAAAGCTGCGGCTCGCGCCCAAACCGATCCCGAAACGAACGAGCTAAGGATTCGGCGAGTTCGCGGTTCATGGCCTTTATTGAGCTTTCGTCACGCCAGTGTCAAAGCCATAGCCCATGAGCGCGCCTTACGACAACCGCATGACAAAAGCTTAAGCCATGACCAAACAGCATCTCGGCGTCTGTTATTACCCCGAGCATTGGACAGAGGAACGCTGGGCGCAAGACGCCGCGATGATGCGAGAGATCGGGCTCTCCTATGTGCGCGTGGGCGAGTTCGCCTGGTCGCGCCTGGAGCCGAAGCGGGGCGCCTACGACCTCGCTTGGCTGCGCTGCGCGATCGAAACGCTCGGGCAGGCCGGGCTGAAGGTCGTGCTCGGAACGCCGACAGCGACGCCGCCAAAATGGCTCGTCGACCGTATGCCCGACATGATTCCCCTCGGCGCGGACGGGAGACCGCGCAAATTCGGCTCGCGCCGGCACTACTGCTTCAGCCATGAGGGTTATGCCCGCGAATGCGAGCGCGTCGTCACGCTGCTCGCATGCGAATTCGGCGCGCATCCGGCGGTCGCCGCCTGGCAGACCGACAATGAATATGGCTGCCACGACACGGTCGAGAGCTATTCGCCCGGAGCGCTGCTGGCCTTCCGCGCCTGGTGCGAGAGGAAATACGGCTCGATCGCGAGGCTCAACGAGGCGTGGGGCAATGTGTTCTGGTCGATGGAGCTCTCGGGCTTCGGCGACGTCGAGCTGCCGAATCTGACGGTCACGACGCCCAATCCCGCCCATCTCCTCGATTT
>DASPSI010000144.1:0-4605 GCA_035624015.1 Methylocystis sp. | reverse complement strand
CGACGCCACCACCGGCTCGAGATCCGAGTTGACGATGAGCTGCGCCTCGCCGGAAATGGTCGGCGTCCAGTCGATCAGATCGCTCTCGAAAGGCGCAGGCTGCGCCACGCGCGCGATCTCCCCCCTGCCGACCGTCGCCAGCACCGAATTGACGTCGTCCTTGAAGACCGGCGTCACGCCGCCCGCCCAGCCCTTGTGCTCAAAGTCGCGCCAGGCGCGCCACTTCGGCAGCACGAGCAGGACGGTCCTCGCCTCCTCGAGCTGCTTGAGGCTGACGAGCGTCTTCGGATCGGCGAAGGGTTCGCTCAGCACGAGCACGGGGTCGCCCTTTAGCTTTTCTGTCGCGTCCCCATAGTCTCGCGATACGGAATAGCCAAGCTTTTGCAGCAGCTCATAAAAGCCCCGATGCCCGATCGCCGAGCGCGAAAAGCTGTTGGCGCCGACGCTTTCGTCGACTTGATCGGAGCCCTTGAGCGTGAGCAGCATCGACAGGGCGAAAGCGATCGCCATGCTCGCGACGATCGCGGCGAGCGCGCGCGGGCGCATGAACTCGCTGTCGCTCATGCGCCGACGCCCGCGAGCGAGGCTCGGAGCGCCTCGAAATAGCCGCGGCAGGCGGCGTAGTCCTCGGCCCGCGCGCCGGCGTCGCCGAACCAGGTCAGCTCGACAACGCGGATGATCGCGCCGAGCGCGCCGCGCCCCGCGTCGGTGAGCGGGGCCTGGCTCAGGATTTCGCGGCTCGTCAGCGAGTCCTTGAACGAAAGGCCCGCGCGCCGGCGCATTTCGTTGAGGCTCTTCAAGAGCAGCACATGCATGGCCAGCGCGAACTCTCCCTTAGCCGCGAGATCGTCGGCCTCCGCCTGCGCCTCCTCGAGCGCGCGGGAGGGCGCTTCCGGCGATCCCGGTTGCGAGGCGTCCTGCGGCTGTGGGGCGAAGAAACCGAGCTTGTCGCGCGCGGACCAGAGGATGATCGCGAGCCCCAGGATTACGAGCGTCCAGAAGAGAACGTTGAAGGCGTCGGGAGAGAGATGAAAATTGAGCCAAAAGGGGTGATGGAGGTCACGCTCTGGATGCGGCGGCTCGGTCTGCAGATCGAGATCGCGGATGATTTTCTGCGCGGCGTCGCGCGCCTCGACCTTCCCCGCCGCAAGGGCCCCGCCAAACATCGCAACCTGTCTCCCTGGTCGAAAAATGCCCTGGAATCGATGAAGGGCGGGGCAATGCTCGCTTTCCCGGCCATGACGACTCCGGCGCTCGTTTTGCTTGGCCGCCGGTTGGAGAGGTTGTAACGGTTCTGCCTTCCCGCGGGAAGGGCTGCCGCCGAAATTCGCCGCGAACAGTGAAGGCGCGCAATATTGGAAGAAGGTCCGCCTTGTTCGCCCGAGGCTGGCCTGCAAGTCAACAGGCATATCTCTCACAGTCCGAAATATTGCCTCACGCTCTTCTCGACCTGCTCGAGATCCCGCTGGGAGAGCCTTCCCATTGGAGCGCCGACCAGTCGTCGCTTGTCTATCGTGCGCAGCTGCCCGCACAGCGCCGTTGACGTCGGCGGGCCGGCAGAAGGAACGGAGACGATGAGCGGCGGCAGTGGCCGCGGGGAAGATGACAAGGGCACGACCCCGATCGCGCGCAGCTTATTGTTGAACGCGCCGAGCGAAAGCACGAGGCAGGGCCGGGCCGCTCCCTGCTGCTCGGTTCCCACGACAGGCTCGAGATTGACTCGGTAGACATCGCCGCGTTGGATTGGCATGACTATCTGTCGAGACCGTCCGCGACGGTCGCGTCGAAAGCCTCGCAATCGGCGCGAGCCTGCGCGAAGTCGGGGTGCGATTCGAATTCCTTGGCGATGGCCTCGAGCTGCCTCTCGCGTTCCGACAGCGCCTCTTGCATCAGCTTCTGGATGACCCGGCTGCGTTCCCCGGACGGGACCATCTCATTGAATTTCTGAAGCACCTCTGGCTCGATGGTGTAAGAGGCGCGCAGGGCGCGCATGAGCATTCTCATATTTTGGATCGAGATCAGTAATACGGCATACCGCCAGGCCGGGCAAGAGCGGCGTCGCAATCAGCGGCGTCGCAATCCGTCATTTTTCGTCGATGTCGGTTTTCGACTTGGCGTGTTGCGTTGGCGCTTGGCGACGCGTTCGGGATAACCCGCCGAACCCGCACGGCGCCGCAAGGTTAAAGCCCGGCAAGGCGCGCGGAACGAGACCGTGCGTTGTTCGGTTTCCTGGTCCCGTCGAAGAAATCAGAACCCGGTGGAGCGGCCCTATGGCCTGACGGGGCGCGCCGTGGCATAGGAACGCCCCGCCCCGGCGAGTCGCCGCGGCGGAGGGGACGAAAAGAGCGGCGGATGGCGGGGAGCAGAAGACAGAAAACGGAAGCTGCGGCAGAGCCGGATCTCCGTCCGGCGTCCTCTGTCCTCCGCATCCGCGGCGCCCGCGAGCACAATCTCAAGAATATCGACCTTGAGATTCCGCGCGAGAAGCTCGTCGTCTTCACAGGGCTGTCGGGCTCGGGCAAGTCCTCGCTCGCCTTCGACACGATCTACGCCGAAGGCCAGCGGCGCTACGTCGAGTCGCTCTCGGCCTACGCCCGCCAGTTCCTCGAGATGATGCAGAAGCCCGACGTCGATCAGATCGACGGCCTCTCGCCAGCGATCTCGATCGAGCAGAAAACCACCTCGAAGAACCCTCGCTCGACGGTCGGCACGGTCACCGAGATTCATGACTACATGCGCCTTTTGTGGGCGCGCGTGGGCGTGCCTTATTCGCCGGCCACGGGGTTGCCGATCGAGTCCCAAACGGTCTCGCAGATGGTCGATCGCGTGCTGGCGCTGCCGCAGGGGACTAGGGCTTATCTGCTGGCCCCGGTCGTGCGCGGACGCAAGGGCGAATACCGAAAGGAGATCGCCGACTACGCCCGTCGCGGCTTCCAGCGCCTCAAGATCGACGGCCAGTTCTACGAGATTGCCGAGGCGCCGGCGCTCGACAAGAAGCTCAAGCACGATATCGACGTGGTCGTCGACCGCATCGTCGTGCGCCCCGACATGGCCTCCCGCCTCGCCGACAGCTTCGAGAACGCGCTGGAATTGTCGGGAGGGCTGGCGGTGATCGAATTCGCCGATGGGCAGTCGGCAGTCGGCAGTCGGCAGTCGGACGACCTACTGCCTACTGCCGACTGCCCACTGCCGACTGCCGCCAACGTCTCGACGCACTACGGACCCGGGCATCTCCTGTTCTCGTCCAAATTCGCCTGTCCGGTCTCGGGCTTCACGATCCCGGAGATCGAGCCGAGGCTGTTCTCCTTCAACAATCCCTTCGGCGCCTGCCCAAAATGCGGCGGCATCGGCCATGAGCAGAAGATCGATCCCGATCTCGTCGTGCCGAACCCCGCGCTCTCGCTGAAACGGGGCGCGATCGCGCCCTGGGCGAAATCGAGCTCGCCCTATTACCAGCAGACGCTGGAGGCGCTCGGCCGCCACTACAAGTTTCGTATGGAGACGCCGTTCAAGGACTTGCCCGACCAGGCGCAGCGCGTGATCCTCTATGGCTCGGAGGACGAGATCCGCTTCTCCTACGACGACGGCTTTCGCGCCTATGACGTGAAGAAGCCGTTCGAGGGCGTCGTTCCCAATCTTGAGCGGCGGTGGCTGGAGACCGAAAGCGAGTGGTCGCGTGAGGAGATCGGCCGCTACATGTCGGCGACGCCCTGCGTCGCCTGCGGCGGCTATCGCTTGAAGCCCGAGGCGCTGGCCGTCAAGATCGCTAAGAAGCACATCGGCGAAATCTCGGAGCTCTCCGTGCGCGCCGCCGCCGAGTGGTTCTCGGCGCTGCCCGGCGAGCTCGACAGGAAGCGCAACGAGATCGCCTATCGCATCCTCAAGGAGATTCGCGAGCGGCTGAAGTTTCTGATCGACGTGGGGCTCGACTACCTCACGCTTTCGCGCAACTCCGGAACGCTCTCCGGCGGCGAGAGCCAGCGCATTCGCCTCGCCTCGCAGATCGGTTCGGGGCTCACCGGCGTGCTCTATGTGCTCGACGAGCCCTCGATCGGCCTGCACCAGCGCGACAACGACCGTCTGCTCGACACACTGCGCCGCCTGCGCGATCTCGGCAACAGCGTGATCGTCGTCGAGCATGACGAGGACGCGATCCTCGCCGCCGATTACGTCGTCGATGTCGGGCCTGGCGCCGGCATCCACGGCGGCGAGATCGTCGCGCAAGGGACGCCCGCCGAGATCATGGCCAACCCCGACTCGCTCACCGGGCAATATCTGACCGGCGCGCGGCAGGTCGTGATGAAGCACAAGCTGCGCAAGCCGACGCCGGGCCGTTGGCTCAAGCTGTTCGGCGCGCGCGGAAACAACCTCAAGAACGTCGACGCGCAGATTCCGCTCGGGCTCTTCACCTGCATCACCGGCGTCTCGGGCGGCGGCAAGTCGACGCTCGTCATTGAAACGCTTTACAAGGCCGTGGCCAAGCGCTTGAGCGGCGCGCATGAGCACCCGGCGCCGTTCGACCGGCTCGAGGGCCTGGAGCACATCGACAAGATCATCGACATCGACCAGTCGCCGATCGGCCGCACGCCGCGCTCGAACCCGGCG
>DASPSI010000140.1:0-6442 GCA_035624015.1 Methylocystis sp. | reverse complement strand
GCCAAGAGCGCCGAACCGCAGGCGAAGCTCCCCGGCACGATCTTCACCGCGGCGAAAGAAATAGAGGATGCGGGCGGCGCGGCGTTTCCCATCGTTTGCGACATCCGCTTCGAGGAGCAGGTCGCCGCGGCGATGGAGAAGACTGTCGAGCGATTTGGCGGCGTGGACATCCTCGTCAACAACGCCAGCGCGATCGACCTCCGCGGCATCGATCGGTTGGACATGAAGCGCTTCGATCTGATGCACCAGATCAACGCGCGCGGCTCCTATCTTTGCGCGAAGCTCGCGCTGCCGCATCTGCGCAAGGCGAAAAACCCGCATATCCTGACGCTGTCGCCGCCGCCTGACCTCGATCCGCGATGGTTCGCGCCCAATCTTGCTTACACAATGGCCAAATACGGCATGAGCCTCGTGACGCTCGGCCTCGCGCAGGCGCTGCCCGACATCGGCGTGAGTTCGCTGTGGCCGGAGACCATGATTGCGACCGCGGCGGTCGGCAATCTTCTCGGCGGCGAGCTGGCGCTGCGCCATGCGCGCAAGCCAGAGGTCGTCGCTGACGCGGCGCACGCGATCCTGACGCGCCCTGCGCGCGCGTGCCGCGGCGCCTTTTACATCGATGTGAACGTGCTGCGCGAGGAGGGCGTGACGGATTTCAAACCCTACGCCGTCGACCCAAGCGTCTCGGCCTTTCTCGATTTCTTCTTGAAGGAGCCGCTCACCGAGGGCGTCGTCAAGAACGAGATGGCGCTCGGCGCCCTGTTGGGTCAGCTTAGCGACGAGAAGCCCAAGTAAACGGTGTAGGCGCCGATCAGCGCGACAATCGTCGAGGAAAGATAGGGCGCCCTCCCGGCAAGCGCGCCGAATCTCTTGAAGCGCGCGCCCGCGTGGCGCAGTGACAGCGCCGCCGCTACGCCGACAAGGACGAGCGTCGCCGCGAGCCCGATGCTGAAGCAAAGCACAAGCAGGGCGCCGAGGCCGATCTTGCCGACCTGGAGGCAGAGCAGCAGCACGGTGATCGACGCGGGGCAGGGGATGAGGCCGCCCGTCAGGCCGAACATCACGATCTGGCCCGTTGTCGCGTGAGCGCCGGAGAAGCGGCGGTTGATCTCCAGCGCGTGCTTGCGCTCATGGGCGTCAGCGAAAACTTCGCCATCGACCGCGATGAGCTCCTGCTTGAACCGCGCTTCCTTCGAGCGCGCCAGCGGCGGACGCCGGCGCGGATGGCCGAAGTTGCGGTGATGGTGGTCCTGTCGCCCGTGCTCCGCCTGCCCGTCGAGCTCGTGCTCGTGCTCATGCTCATGCTCTTGGTCCTGGTCTTGGTCATGATCATGCCCGGCGTGGGCGTGGCCGTGATCATGACCATGACCGTGATGGTGGTCATGGTGATGGTGATGGTAATGGCCGTGATCGTGGCCTGCCTCTGCAAAGGCCGCCGCGCCGCTCTGCTCGCGCCAATAGCGCAAGCCCATCCAGGCCGCGACCAGCAGCATCAGCCCCCCCGAGAAGAGCTGCAGATAGGGCTCGGCGTGCTCCGCCCGCCATTGTGAGCCGAAATAGAGTCCGGTCATGGCGATGAGCCAAACGACCAGCGTATGCGAGACCGTCGCGGCCACGCCGAGTAGAACGGCCTGCGCGACCGTGCCGCGGACGGCGACGATGAAGGCCGCCATCATGGTCTTGGAGTGGCCGGGCTCCAACCCGTGCAGGGCGCCGAGCGCGATGGCCGTGGGGACGAGCAGGAGCGCGTCGGCGCCGCCGGCGTTGAGGAGACCGGAAAGATCGGACATACGCCCTCTCGCGCGAAAATCTTGCGCGAATTCTGTGGGCTTCAGCGCGTTCGCGCGCCGCGCCCGCCGCGCTCCCTCCCATACCGCCCTTGTTGTTGGCTTTGCAAGCTGGGGCAGCGAAGGCAGCGGCCTGTTCGAAATCGCGCTGTTTTGTCCACGCTGAATAGGAATACAGTACTTTTGAGAAGCGCCAGAAGAAAGGATTCTGCTCGGCTGGCGTTTAAACTCAAACGTGGCTTGGGCTTGAGACCGTTAAGCTTGCGCCGGGTCCGAACGCGGGTGAAAACAAACAGATTCTGCTCTGGATTGGCTGCGGCCCACGCTGCTACTATCGCCGTTCGCGTCTCAATAGCCGGCGGTGAGAAACTATGGTTCTTCGAGAGGGAAAAACCGCAATGGACCCGATGCAAGTGGCTCATGAACGGTTGCGACTGGTCATGGCCGCCGGCGGCATCGGGACTTGGGATTATGATCCCGTGGCCGACGCAGCGGAGGCGAACTCCGAATTGCGGACCATGTTTGGATTTGAGCAAGACAGACGCATTGCTCCGGAGGAAATATTTTCCCTGCTCGCCGAAGACGATCGGCTGCATGCGCGAAAAGCCTTGAGCAAGGCGCTCGACCCCGAGGGCGATGGACAATATCGGGCAAAGTATCGAATTCATCGGCCCAACGACGGAGAGGAGCGTTGGATCAGCTCCATTGGGCAGGCCTTTTTTTCGCAGGGCAAGGCCGTCCGCGTCATCGGAATCTGCCGCGACATCACAGACGAAGTCTCGATGGAACGGCTTTTGTCGGAGAAATCCCGGCTCGCCGAGCAGCTGGAGATCATGGCGGCCTGCGTCGCGGCCATGCCGGGCGTAATCGCCAGCTTCCGTCAAGGCGCGGACGGCAAGCCATCATTCCCATACGCCTCCGACAACTTCCCCTCGGTGTTTGGTTTTGCTCCGGAAGAGGTCAGAACGGACGCGGCGCCTGTCTTCGCGCATAACCACCCCGATGACAGCGAGCGGATCAGCGCCAGCATTGCCGAGTCTGCGCGCACGCTTTCGACCTGGCGCGAAGAATTTCGCTACAATCACCCGCGGAAGGGAACGATTTGGCTTGAAGGCCTTTCGCGCCCCGTGCCCGAGCCGGGAGGAGCGATCGTCTGGCATGGTCATGTCCAGGATATCACGGCGCGCAAGCGCGCCGAGGAAGAGCTGCGCGCCAGCGAGGAGCGGTCCAGAGCCTTTTTCGACTCCAATCTGCTCGGCGTCTGTTACGGCAACGCCCGCAGCGGCGCGATTACCGATGCAAATGACAAATTCCTCGAGATGATCGGATATGACCGCGAAGATTTGAGCGCTGGGCGGATTAACTGGTATGAAATGACGCCTCTGGAGCATCGGCCGTTTAACGCCGTGGCGATCGCGGAATTGATTGCTAGAGGCAAAAACGAACGCCCGACGGAAAAAGAGTATATCCGCAAGGATGGAAGACGCATCCCGATTCTCGTCGCTCGAGCGCTGCTCGATAAGGCCACCCTCGACGGCGTCGCCTTCGTCCTAGACATTTCAGAGCAGAAGCGGAATGAGGCGCGGGAGCGAAAGCTGCATGCCGATCGAATAGCGATCATGCAAAGCACGGCCGCCGGCATCGCGCATGAAATCAATCAGCCGCTCACTGCCGCTGGCGCTTATCTGGGAGCGCTGCGTCGATTGCTTGAAATGCGGCCGCAGCAGCGCTCAACAACGGGAATTCAGGAGATGCTCCATAACGCCTCGGCGCAAATTGCGCGCGCCGGCGAAATCGTTTCCCGGCTGCGATCGTTCATCGCGCATGGCGAGCCAGACCAGCTTCAGCTGAGCGCGCATGGCCTGATTCACGAGGCGCTAAGCGCAACGGCCGCGGCCACGAACGATGCGGGCGTCGCCGTGTCGCTTCGATTGAACGCCGCACAAGATGAGGTTCTGGCCGATAAGACGCAGATCGTGCTGGTTCTCGTTAATCTGCTGAACAACGCCATGCAGGCGATGGAGCCTGTGCGAAGACGGGAGGTCGTAGTCTCGACGGCGTCCGACGAAGAAGAAATCCGGATCGACATTATCGACACGGGCGTCGGATTATCCGAAAAGATTAAGCCGAGCTTGTTCGAGCCGTTTGTCACGACGAAGCCCAGGGGCATGGGCGTAGGTCTCTCGATCTCGCGCGCAATTATCGAAGCGCATCATGGTCGAATATGGGCCGGGCCCAACCCCGAGGGCGGCGCGATTTTCAGCCTCACGATGCCCTTGGCGAACAATCACGGCGTAGCTACGAAATCAGACGAGATGGTGGGTTCTTCGCTGTCGACCATTGCTTCGGCGAACGCAACCACCAGGGAATACATCGTCGGCGAGTGAGGAAAGGGGCCCGCAAAAGCGAAAGGCTTGCGCCTGGCCGTTCCGGCAGGGGCCGGAAATGGCGCATCCTCGAACGTCCGCCAAGGCGGCGTCCAGAAATAGCGGGGCCGATCAGGCTTCGGCGCGGATGAAGCTCGGGGCGCGCCGGCTAGCGCCAATGAATCGGCAATTCTTCGCGCCCTTCGCGTCTTTGTGGTGGAGTGGCGCCACAAAGACGCGAAGGGCGCGAAGAAGGCGTCGATAGAGCTTATCGGACCGAAAGAGTCACGCCGCGTATTCACACTGACCCATGACTATGGGGCGGTTCAGCCGCCCTCCCCCAGCCTTGGGCCGGGGGCGGCGCCTGGGCGCTCGAGGTCGTGATATTGCGCGCGCAGGCGCGCGGCGCTCTCGACGGACACGTCCCGCGTCTCCGTGCGCACGCCGAACTCGCGCAGGCGCGCGAAGGCGCGGGACAGCGTCTCCTGCGTCACGCCGAGCCGCGCGGCGATAAGCCGCTTGTCATAGGGCAGGCGAAAACGGCGGCGCTCGGCTTCCGCCGGGCATAGCGACAGGAGGAAGCGCGCAAGTCGCTGATCGGCGCTGTGCGACTTCAGCGACTCGATCTCGCCGACGAGCTCGGCGACCGCGCGCTTGGCCTCGTCGAGCGCCGCCATCGCCAGCGCCGGCTGCTCGGCCATGAGCCCCCTGAATTTGCTGGCCGGAATTTTCAGCACGGTCGTCGGGCCGACCGCCTCCGCCGACACGTGGCAGGTCTCGTGAACGGAGGTCGGCGCGTCCGCGATCGCCGCGCGGTCGCCCCTGATGCAAATGACGGTTTCGTCGCCGCTCGCCGAGGTGCGCAGCAGCTTCACAAAGCCGGAAACGACCAGCATCAACGCGCTGGCGGCGTCGCCCTGACGGAAGATCGCCTCGCCGTCGGCGTATGTCTCGACCTTGGCCTCGGATGCGAGCCGCCGCAGGGTCGCGTCGTCGAACGCGGCGAAAATCGGGAATTCGCGTAGTGGCGGCAATTCGGACATGGGTTTCGCGCTTCCTGGCCGGCAATCCGCATCTTTCGAAGACCCGGCGGACGCCAAAGCGAGCCGCCGCGCCACTTTTTTTGCGTAACGCCTTAGGGATCAAAAAGACCCGCGCCGGCGCGACGAACTCTCCCATTCGCGACTGCGAACGACGCCTTGAAAACTAGCTTCATCTCGAGCCGGAGAAAAGGCGGCAACTGCGCGCAGTCCCGCTTTCTGCGCCGCGCTTGCGGCGCTCCCCGTTAATTCTCGTAAAGCGATCACATGTCGTCGGCGCTCTTGTGCTGCGGCGCACGCGCGCGCTCCAGTAGAAAAATCGCCTGCGCGCCAAAAAAGTTCATCGCCCGACCGACCGACATGAAGGGGATCGGCGCCCCGGCGCGGTCGAGCGCGACCGCCTGCTCGATCTCAGCGCCGAGCTCGTCCGCGAGCGCCACGAAATCCTTGATCGTGCACAGATGAATATTGGGCGTGTCGTACCAGCCGCAATCGCTGTTGACGCTTTTCGGCATGCGCCCGCCGAGCAGCAGCTGCGCGCGCACGCGCCAATGGCCGAAATTCGGGAAGGAAACGATCGCGCGGCGCCCGATGCGCAGCATATGCTCCAGCACGACGCGCGGACGGCGCGTCGCCTGCAAGGTCTGCGAGAGGATCACATAGTCGAAGCTGTCCTCGGGATAATCGCGCAGATCCGTGTCAGCGTCGCCCTGGATGACCGAAAGCCCCTTGGCCACGCAGTCGTTCACGCCGCGCTGCGACAGCTCGACTCCGCGCCCGTCGACCTCCTTGCGGCTCGCGAGTAGCTGCAGCAGCAGGCCGTCGCCGCAGCCGACGTCGAGCACGCGGCTCTTCGCCTCGACCATGTCCGCGACAACGGAGAGGTCGAAACGCTCGGGCGCAAAAGTGAATTCTTTCGTCACGCTGGCTTTTGCTTTGCAGGTCGTGGTGAACGACTTCGTGCTCCTCGTGTCTTTGTGGCGAAAATCACCACAAAGACACGAAGAACACGAAGAGTTCACGATGAAGGTCGCGTTGGGTTCGCTATGGCCTCCGGAAGGCCGCGCGCCTTGGCGGCGGAGGCGAGGAAGCCGCGCATCGTCGCGAAGAAGTCAGGTTCGTAGAGCAGGAAGGCGTCGTGGCCCTTGTCGCTCTCGATCTCGACGAACGAGACCGAGGCGCCGGCGGCGTTCAGCGCATGCACGATCGCTCGCGACGCCGAGGTCGGATAGAGCCAGTCGGAGGTGAAGGA